>JAHZIT010000160.1 GCA_022601275.1 Actinomycetes bacterium | reverse complement strand
CTGAATCTCCCGGATGTTCGACAGGAGCTTGGAGTGCAGCATCGCCGCACTCTGCGGCGACGGCATCACCACGATGACGGGCAGATCATCCTCGATGAGAGCGATCGGCCCGTGCTTGAGCTCGCCCGCGGCGAAGCCCTCGGCGTGCATATAGGCCAATTCCTTGAGCTTGAGCGCGCCTTCGAGCGCGACCGGGTACCCCACGTGACGGCCCAGGAACAGCACGGTCTGAGATGAGGCGAGCCGCTTGGCCAGCTCCGCGACCGGGTCTACGGTGTCCAGCACCCGCGAGATCAGGTCCGGCATCCCCTCGAGGTCGTGATACAGGCGGGCGATCTCGTCGGGCGAAAGGGTGCCACGTGCCTGCGCAAGGGCCAGCCCGACAAGGTAGCTGGCGGCGATCTGCGCCAGGAACGTCTTGGTCGACGCCACACCGATCTCTGGTCCTGCCCGGGTGTAGAGCACCGCGTCGCATTCCCGAGGTATCTGGCTGCCGTTGGTGTTGCAGATGGCCAGAACCTTGGCGTTCTGTTCCTTGGCGTGCCGAACTGCCTCCAGCGTGTCGGCGGTCTCCCCGGATTGCGAGATAGCCACCACTAACGTGTTGCTGTCCAGAACCGGGTCACGGTAACGGAACTCGCTGGCAAGCTCGACCTCAACCGGCAACCGGGTCCAATGCTCGATCGCATACTTGGCCACCAGGCCGGAGTGGTACGCGGTACCGCAAGCAACGACGAAGACCTTGTCGATCTCGCGCAGTTCCTGATCGGACAGGCGCTGCTCGTCGAGCACGATGCGGTTGTCGATGACGTGGCCGAGCAGCGTGTCGGAGACAGCGGCCGGTTGCTCGGAGATCTCCTTGAGCATGAAGTACTCGTAGCCACCTTTTTCAGCGGCCGAGGTGTCCCAGTCGACGTGAAAGACCCGGTAGTCGCTGCGACGATCAGCCGGAACGCCGTCGAAATTCGTGATGCGGTAACTATCGGCAGTGACCACGACGGCTTGATCCTGGCCGAGCTCGACGGCCTCGCGGGTGTGCTCGATGAACGCGGTGACATCGGAGCCCACGAACATCTCGCCGTCTCCCACCCCGAGCACCAACGGCGTAGAACGCCGCGCAGCCACGATGGTGCCCGGCTCGTCGGCATGGGCAAAGACCAACGTGAAGTGACCCTCGAGCCGACGCAGTACCGCCAAGACCGATGCCGGGAAGTCACCGGCATTCTCGCCGAGGGCATATTCACGTGCGACCAGATGGACGGCGACCTCGGTGTCGGTGTCGCTGGCAAACTCCACCCCGGTGCGCTCAAGCTCGTCACGTAGTGCGGCGAAGTTCTCGATGATGCCGTTGTGGACCACCGCGACCTTTCCCGAGGCGTCCCGGTGCGGATGAGCGTTGCGGTCGGTGGGCCTGCCGTGGGTGGCCCACCGGGTGTGCCCGATACCGGTCGCACCGACGAGATCGTCGGCCCCACCCTCGACAAGGGCGGCCTCGAGGTTGGCGAGGCGGCCGGCTTTTCGGCATACCGCAAGCCCGCCCCGACCGTCTATCAACGCGACGCCGGCCGAGTCATACCCCCGGTACTCCAGGCGCCGCAGCCCGTCGACCACGATGCCGCAGGCAGGACGTTGCCCGACATAGCCGACGATTCCACACATAACCGACCAGGGTAGTGCAGGAACACATCACACCCTGGTGGGTTACGGTCTTCGGGTGGCCCGCACGAAGAAGCTCTTTGCCGCGTTGACCCGCCGCGGCCCACACCGCGTGCTGCGGGGCGACCTGGCCTTTGCCGGGTTGCCGGGCGTCGTTTACACCCCTGCCAACGGCAAGAATCTGCCCGCGGTGGCATTCGCTCACGACTGGATCACATCAGCGCGCCGCTACCACGGAACGCTGGAACATCTGGCGTCGTGGGGCATCGTCGCCGCCGCACCGGACACTGAGACCGGGCTGGCACCGTCGGTACTCAATCTGGCCTACGACCTGGGCACAGCGCTGGACATCGTCGCGGGCGTGCGACTGGGCAGCGGTGGTATCAGCGTGCACCCGGCCAAACTGGGCGTCGCGGGCCACGGCTTCGGTGCGTCCGCAGCGGTGCTTGCGGCAGCAGGAAGATCGACCGAAATGGCGGCGGGGCCCGAGGCTGTGAGGCCCAAGGCGGTGTTCGCGGCCTACCCCACGATCACCAAGCCGTCCGCCGAGCAACCGGCGGCGACGCTGAAGGTGCCGGGGCTGATCCTGATGACCCCCGAGGATCCGATGACACTGCAATCCAATGCCGTTGAGTTGGCGCGCGCCTGGAAGACCGCCACCCTGCGAAGCACCCCCAAGGTCAAGCCCGGGGGAATGATCGAGGGTCGCCGGCTGGCTCCGGCCGTCGGCCTGCCTGGGGCGGACCGTGGCACGCAGAAAACGGTCCGGGCGCTGATGACCGGCTATCTGCTGCACACGTTGTCTGGCCACGGCAACAAGGGTGAATACAAAGACTTTGCCGACGTCGAGGCAGAACTCCCCAAGGCGCCGGTGGTGGATCCGTTCGCCCACGACCCGGTCGAACTTTCCGAAAAGGTTGTCGCGCTGCTGAAGACTTAGCCGAGGGGGACCAAGCCTAGCCGAGGTACCCCAACCAACTGGTTGGGTGTATATCTTGGTGAAGCGGACGGGAATCTTTCTCAGCTATTCCGGCGGCTTTCTCGAAGACGTCGACCAGGTGGTCGAACTCGAGAAGATCGGCGTCG
>JAHZIT010000159.1 GCA_022601275.1 Actinomycetes bacterium | reverse complement strand
GCCGCATTAAACATTGCGGAGTTCGACGCCGCTGATCTCGACGCAGCTGATCTCGACGCCGCTGATCTCTACGGCGCTGATGTCGACGCCGCCGACGCCGCTGATGTCGACGCCGCTGATGTCGACGCCGCTGATCTCGACGGCGCTGATGTCGACGGCGCTGATGTCGACGCCGCCGATGCCGCCGCCGAAGATCACGCGGAACTCGCCGCAGCTGATGTCGCTCTGAATGCCGACGCAGAAACCGGCAGCCAAGATGTCGGCAAGCAAGATGTCGGCAAGCAAGATCCCGACACCGATCACGCAGCGATCGAGCCGTCAGCACTCGCCGCTCTGGACACGGCATCGTTGGTCAGCGAATCGCTGGATACGACGGCGTTGGAAACGACGGCGTTGGAAACGACGGTGCCGGACACGACATCTCTGGAAACGACGGCGCCGCTGACCGTTGGCGGCCCGACGGACGCCGAGCCTGGTGCCAGGCTCAGGGGCGCGGCGGGGCAGTTGGCAGCCCCGGTAGACGTGACCAGTGCCACCGAGCCCGAGGTGGTGTCCAAGCCGACGCCGGTAATGGAACCCCTTACGGTGCTGTCCGCGCCAGACCCGCCCTCGGCCGACGCGAGCGCTCCCCGTCAGACCTTGCTCAGCGTCGTCGGGGCCATCATCTTCAACTTGTATTCGTTCGCCATCAGGTTGGTCGGCGGCCCGCCCCTGCTGCCGTGGGGCAGCGCCGTGACGGTTCACAGCTCGAAACTGGAGATCGACTGTGGCGATGGATACGAGGTGCCCGCAGATTGGTACGTCCCGGAGGGTCCGAATCCGACTCAGCTGATCTACCTGCAGCACGGCTTCATGGCCGCAGGGCCGTTCTACAGCTACACGGCGTCCCGGTTGGCCGAGACCACCCAGAGCATCGTCGTCACGACATCACTGACATCGAACTTCCTTGCGTGTGACGGATGCTGGGTCGGCGGTTCGCCGATGCACCGGGCAGTAGCGGGCTTGTTCGTCGACGAAAACACCGCCCTGAACGCCAGCGCCGCCGCGGCGGGCTTCGGCCCATCCCTGCTGGGCGGCGTCGAAAAGGTCGTGCTCACCGGTCACTCTGCGGGTGGCGGATTGGCGGCAGGTGCCGCGGGATACATGGCGCAGAACGGCACGATCGACCGGCTGGCCGGCGTGGTGATGCTGGACGGTGTGGGCTTCGGTCCAGTGGTGCCCGAGGCGCTGGCCAAGCTGCCCGATGAGTTGCCGGTCTACAACCTTGCCGGCAAAGCCTACTTCTGGAACCTGAACGGGAGCGCCGGTGCCGCTCTCGAGAAGGAATGGCCCGGGAAGTTCAACGGCGTGCGACTCATCGGAGGATTGCACTCCGACACGATGCTGGGTGGAAATCCGCTGATTCAGGCCGGCCTCAACATCGTCACTGGATGGTCGAAGGTCGAGAACGTCAAGGCCGCTGAGATCCTCAGCGCGGCCTGGATCAACGACATGTTCGCCGGGAGCCTGACGTCGCCCTTCTATGGCGCCTCCGGAACGATGCTCGAGATCGAGACCCCGCGCGGCACTGCCGAGGCGTATGTGACACCGGGTCCGCCCGAACGGCTGACCGTCATCGACCTGGCTTTCGAGTTCATTGTGGACATCGTCTTTGGGCTCGACTTCGCCACCTGCGCGGCGCCGTCGGATGGCCCGTTTGCGCTGCCGGCAGGGTATCCGACAGGTATTGTGATGGAATTGGCCAAGCCAAACACGGCACTATCTCTTGACGGACACGCGAAACCGGGCCACTCTATTGGCCAGCACGTTTACGAGGGATTTTCGGAGATTGAGGACGCCAGCCAGCGCCCCGCTCACCTCAAGCGTGCGGAGCGTTGCTGATTTGAGGAATATGCCGCCCTGCGTTACTGTTGGACGTTGCGCTGGCTGCATCCTGCCCACACGTCCTCTCTAAGCCGCACACCACACGTGGACTATGCCTGAGCCCTGTTTCATGCTCAGCGATCTCGTCGCGTGCCGTGCGGCAGAGTCGCGGGGCCTGATCGGCCAGCCGAACCGACGTAGATATCGCGGCAATATGGTCCGGTCACCGACTTGGTCTCCGGGCACCTGAATGTCGCATTAGGTGCTGGAAGGATGCATCTTGGCAGGCTCCCGCCAGATCGAGGCAACAAATTCCGCAGTAGGTTCCACCAACAACTCCGTTCCCGGAGCACCCAATCGAATTTCGTTCGCCAAGCTCCGCGAGCCCCTCGAGGTTCCGGGGCTTCTCGACGTGCAAACTGATTCGTTCGAGTGGTTGATCGGCTCTGATCGTTGGCGCGACAGCGTCGGTGAACGTGGTGAGGGCAATCCCGTCGGCGGCCTCGAAGAGGTGCTCACCGAGTTGTCGCCGATCGAGGACTTCTCCGGCTCGATGTCGCTGTCGTTCTCGGATCCGCGCTTCGACGAGGTCAAGGCGCCGGTCGACGAGTGCAAAGACAAGGACATGACGTACGCGGCTCCGCTGTTCGTCACCGCCGAGTTCATCAACAACAACACCGGTGAGATCAAGCGCCAGACGGTCTTCATGGGTGACTTCCCGATGATGACGGAAAAGGGCACCTTCATCATCAACGGCACCGAGCGCGTCGTTGTGTCGCAGCTCGTCCGTTCGCCTGGTGTGTACTTCGACGAATCCATCGACAAGTCCACCGAGAAGACGCTGCACAGCGTCAAGGTCATCCCGGGCCGCGGAGCGTGGCTGGAGTTCGACGTCGACAAGCGCGACACCGTCGGCGTGCGTATCGACCGCAAGCGCCGTCAGCCGGTCACCGTGTTGCTCAAGGCGCTCGGCTGGACCAGCGAGCAGATCGTGGAGCGCTTCGGCTTCTCCGAGATCATGATGGGCACTTTGGAGAAGGACAACACCGCGGGCTGCGACGAAGCGCTGCTGGACATCTACCGCAAGCTGCGCCCGGGCGAGCCGCCCACCAAGGAGTCCGCGCAGACCCTGCTGGAGAACCTTTTCTTCAAGGAGAAGCGTTACGACCTGGCCCGGGTGGGCCGCTACAAGGTCAACAAGAAGCTGGGGCTCAACGTCGGGCAGCCGATCACCAGCTCGACGCTGACCGAAGAGGACGTCGTCGCCACCATCGAATACCTGGTGCGGCTGCAGCAGGGCGACAGCGTCATGACGGCGCCCGGCGGCAGCGAGGTCCCGGTGGAAACCGACGACATCGACCACTTCGGGAACCGTCGTCTGCGTACGGTCGGCGAGCTGATCCAGAATCAGATCCGCGTCGGCCTGTCCCGTATGGAGCGCGTCGTCCGGGAGCGGATGACCACCCAGGACGTCGAGGCGATCACGCCGCAGACCCTGATCAACATCCGTCCCGTCGTGGCGGCGATCAAGGAGTTCTTCGGCACCAGCCAGCTGTCGCAGTTCATGGACCAGAACAATCCGTTGTCGGGCCTGACCCACAAGCGCCGACTGTCGGCGCTGGGCCCTGGCGGTCTGTCCCGTGAGCGCGCCGGCCTCGAGGTGCGAGACGTGCACTCCAGTCACTACGGCCGCATGTGCCCGATCGAGACCCCTGAGGGCCCGAACATCGGCCTGATCGGATCGCTGTCGGTATACGCGCGGGTGAACCCGTTCGGTTTCATCGAGACGCCCTACCGCAAGGTGATCGACGGCGTCGTTACCGACGACATTCATTACCTGACGGCCGACGAGGAGGACCGCCACGTCGTGGCGCAGGCCAACTCGCCGATCGAGCGCAATGAAGCAGGTGCCGACGTTTTCGTAGAGGACCGCATCCTGGTTCGCCGTAAGGGCGGCGAGGTCGAGAACGTGTCCAGCTCCGAGGTCGACTACATGGATGTTTCCCCGCGCCAGATGGTGTCGGTGGCGACCGCCATGATTCCGTTCCTTGAGCACGACGACGCCAACCGTGCCCTGATGGGCGCCAACATGCAGCGCCAGGCAGTTCCGCTGGTACGTAGCGAGGCGCCGCTGGTTGGCACCGGCATGGAGTTGCGCGCAGCGATCGATGCCGGCGATGTCGTCGTTGCCGACAAGTCCGGCGTCATCGAGGAGGTCTCGGCCGACTACGTCACCGTGATGGCCGACGACGGCACCCGCAGCACCTACCGGATGCGCAAGTTCGCCCGCTCCAACCACGGCACCTGCGCCAACCAGCGTCCCATCGTGGACGCCGGGCAGCGCGTGGAGTCAGGTCAGGTTATCGCCGATGGGCCCTGCACCGAGAACGGCGAGATGGCACTGGGCAAGAACCTGCTGGTAGCGATCATGCCGTGGGAGGGGCACAACTACGAGGACGCGATCATCCTCTCCAACCGTCTGGTCGAAGAGGACGTGCTCACCTCGATTCACATCGAAGAGCACGAAATCGACGCCCGCGACACCAAGCTGGGCGCCGAGGAGATCACCCGGGACATCCCGAACATCTCGGATGAGGTGCTCGCTGATCTCGACGAGCGCGGCATCGTCCGCATCGGCGCCGAGGTCCGTGACGGCGACGTCCTGGTCGGCAAGGTCACACCCAAGGGTGAGACGGAGTTGACCCCCGAGGAGCGCCTGCTGCGTGCCATCTTCGGCGAGAAGGCCCGAGAGGTCCGCGACACCTCGCTCAAGGTTCCCCACGGCGAATCCGGCAAGGTCATCGGCATCCGCGTGTTCTCTCGCGAGGATGACGACGAATTGCCCGCCGGTGTCAACGAGCTGGTCCGGGTCTACGTGGCCCAGAAGCGCAAGATCTCCGACGGCGACAAGCTCGCCGGACGCCACGGCAACAAGGGCGTCATCGGCAAGATCCTGGCGGCTGAGGATATGCCGTTCCTTCCGGACGGCACCCCGGTCGACATCATCCTCAACACCCACGGTGTGCCCCGACGGATGAACATCGGCCAGATCCTCGAGACGCACCTGGGGTGGGTCGCCAAGGCGGGCTGGAACATCCAGGGTGCCGACGGAACCGGTGAAGTACCTGAGTGGGCTGCAAACCTGCCCGAGCAGTTGCTGTCAGCGCCTGCCGACAGCATCGTCTCCACCCCGGTGTTCGACGGGGCCCGCGAGGGCGAGTTGGAGGGCCTGCTGGCCTCGACGCTGCCCAACCGTGACGGTGAGGTGTTGGTCAACGCCGAGGGCAAGTCGCAGCTGTTCGATGGCCGCAGTGGTGAACCGTTCCCGTACCCGGCGACGGTCGGCTACATGTACATCCTGAAGCTGCACCACTTGGTGGACGACAAGATCCACGCCCGGTCGACCGGCCCGTACTCGATGATCACCCAGCAGCCGCTGGGCGGCAAGGCGCAGTTCGGCGGTCAGCGATTCGGCGAGATGGAGTGCTGGGCCATGCAGGCCTATGGCGCTGCTTACACGCTGCAGGAACTGTTGACCATCAAGTCCGATGACACCGTGGGCCGGGTCAAGGTGTACGAGGCGATCGTCAAGGGCGAGAACATTCCCGAACCCGGTATCCCTGAGTCGTTCAAGGTGCTTCTCAAGGAACTGCAATCGTTGTGCCTCAACGTCGAGGTGCTGTCTTCTGACGGCGCCGCGATCGAGATGCGTGACGGTGATGACGAGGACCTGGAACGCGCCGCCGCGAACCTGGGAATCAACCTGTCCCGCAACGAATCCGCTTCTGTCGAAGATCTAGCGTGATCTCTTTCGTTCGCCTGATCTAGTTCCGCAACCAAACCCGCAAGGGGAAAGGAAGTTACGTGCTCGACGTCAACTTCTTCGATGAACTCCGTATCGGTCTGGCTACCGCCGATGACATCCGCAACTGGTCTTTCGGCGAGGTCAAGAAGCCCGAGACGATCAACTACCGCACGCTGAAGCCTGAGAAGGACGGCCTGTTCTGCGAGAAGATCTTCGGACCGACTCGCGACTGGGAGTGCTACTGCGGCAAGTACAAGCGTGTCCGCTTCAAGGGCATCATCTGTGAGCGCTGTGGCGTCGAGGTGACTCGCGCCAAAGTGCGTCGCGAACGGATGGGGCACATCGAACTCGCAGCTCCGGTCACCCACATCTGGTACTTCAAGGGCGTTCCCTCGCGTTTGGGCTACCTGCTCGATCTGGCACCCAAGGATCTCGAGAAGATCATCTACTTCGCCGCTTACGTGATCACCACGGTCGACGAGGAGATGCGGCACAACGAGTTGTCCACGCTGGAAGCCGAAATGGCCGTCGAGCGCAAAGCGGTCGAGGATCAGCGGGACGCCGATCTGGAGGCCCGGGCCCAGAAGCTCGAGGCCGACATGAAGGAACTCGAGGAAGAGGGCGCCAAGTCCGACGTACGCCGCAAGGTGCGTGACGGCGGCGAACGCGAAATGCGTCAGCTCCGTGATCGGACCCAGCGCGAGCTGGACCGTCTCGAGGAGATTTGGACGACCTTCACCAAGCTGGCCCCCAAGCAGCTCATCGTCGACGAACTGCTCTACCGCGAGCTGCAAGACCGCTACGGCGAGTACTTCGAGGGCGCCATGGGCGCGGAGTCGATCCAGAAGCTCATCGAGAACTTCGACATCGACGCCGAGGCCGAGTTCTTGCGCGACACCATCCGCAATGGCAAGGGTCAGAAGAAGCTGCGTGCGCTCAAGCGGCTCAAAGTGGTCGCAGCGTTCCAGATGAACCGCAATTCGCCGATGGGCATGGTGCTGGACGCGGTGCCGGTGATTCCGCCGGAGCTGCGTCCGATGGTTCAGCTCGACGGTGGACGTTTCGCCACGTCCGACCTCAACGACCTGTACCGCCGCGTGATCAACCGCAACAACCGGTTGAAGAGGCTGATCGATCTGGGCGCGCCCGAAATCATCGTCAACAACGAGAAGCGCATGCTCCAGGAGTCGGTGGACGCGCTGTTCGACAACGGCCGCCGCGGCCGGCCGGTGACCGGTCCGGGCAACCGTCCGCTGAAGTCGCTGTCTGATCTGCTCAAGGGCAAGCAAGGCCGGTTCCGGCAAAACCTGCTCGGCAAGCGTGTCGACTACTCGGGCCGCTCGGTTATCGTCGTCGGCCCGCAGCTCAAGCTTCACCAGTGCGGCCTGCCCAAGCTGATGGCGCTGGAGCTGTTCAAGCCGTTCGTGATGAAGCGGCTGGTCGACCTCAACCACGCCCAGAACATCAAGAGCGCCAAGCGCATGGTGGAGCGTCAACGTGCGCAGGTGTGGGACGTTCTCGAAGAGGTCATCTCTGAGCATCCGGTGCTGCTGAACCGTGCACCGACGCTGCACCGCCTGGGTATTCAGGCCTTCGAGCCTCAGCTGGTGGAGGGTAAGGCCATCCAGCTGCACCCGCTGGTGTGTGAGGCATTCAACGCCGACTTCGACGGTGACCAGATGGCGGTGCACCTCCCGCTGTCGGCCGAGGCGCAGGCCGAGGCCCGCATCCTGATGCTGTCCAGCAATAACATCCTGTCGCCCGCGTCGGGCCGTCCGTTGGCTATGCCGCGCCTTGACATGGTGACCGGCCTGTACTTCCTGACCACCGAGATCGACGGCGATACGGGCGAATACGTGCCTGCCGCCAAGGATCGGCCGGAGTCGGGCGTGTACAGCTCTTCCGCCGAAGCCATCATGGCGTTGGATCGCGGCGCGCTGTCTGTGCGGGCCAAGATCCGGGTGCGGCTGACTGACCAGCGTCCATCCGCTGAGGTCGAGGCCGAGCTGTTCCCGGACGGCTGGAAGCCGGGCGACGCGTGGATCGCGCACACCACTTTGGGGCGGGTGCTTTTCAACGAGCTGCTGCCCAAGGGCTATCCGTTCGTCAACGAGCAGCAACACAAAAAGGTGCAGGCCCGCATCATCAATGATTTGGCCGAGCGCTACCCGATGATCGTGGTCGCGCAGACCGTCGACAAACTCAAGGACGCTGGTTTCTACTGGGCCACGCGGTCCGGCGTGACCGTGTCGATGGCAGACGTTCTGGTGCCACCGCAGAAGCAGGAGATCCTCGACCGCTACGAGGCGGAAGCCGACGGCATCGAGAAGAAGTACCAGCGCGGCGCTCTGAACAAGACGGAGCGGAACGAGGCGCTGGTCAAGATCTGGCAGGACGCCACCGAGGACGTCGGTAAAGCTCTGGAGGAGTACTACCCCGAGGACAACCCGATCATCACGATCGTGAAGTCCGGCGCGACGGGCAACCTGACCCAGACTCGGACCTTGGCAGGCATGAAGGGCCTGGTGACCAATCCGAAGGGTGAGTTCATCCCGCGCCCCATCCGGTCCTCGTTCCGTGAGGGCCTGACGGTGCTGGAGTACTTCATCAACACCCACGGCGCCCGCAAGGGCCTGGCAGACACTGCGCTGCGTACCGCTGACTCGGGCTACCTGACCCGACGTCTGGTCGACGTGTCGCAGGACGTGATCGTTCGCGAGACCGACTGCGAGACCGAGCGCGGCATCAACGTCACCTTGGCTGAAGTGCAGGCTGAGGGGCCGCTGGTTCGCGATCAGCACATCGAGACCTCTGCCTATGCCCGGACGCTGGCCACCGACGCGGTGGACAGCAAGGGCAACGTCATCGTCGAACGCGGCCATGACCTGGGCGACCCGGCGATCGACGCGTTGTTGGCGGCCGGCATCACCGAGGTGAAGGTCCGTTCCGTGCTGACGTGTGCGACCGGCACCGGCGTGTGCGCGAAGTGCTACGGCCGTTCGATGGCGACCGGCAAGCTCGTCGACATCGGCGAGGCGGTGGGCATCGTCGCCGCGCAGTCCATCGGTGAGCCCGGTACGCAGCTGACCATGCGCACGTTCCACCAGGGCGGCGTCACCGGCGGACAGGACATCGTCGGTGGTCTGCCCCGCGTGCAGGAGCTGTTCGAGGCTCGCGTTCCGCGCAACCGTGCGCCGATCGCCGATGTCTCCGGACGGATCCGCCTGGAGGAGAGCGAAAAGTTCTACAAGATCACCATCGTTCCCGACGACGGGGGCGAAGAGGTCGTGTACGACAAGCTCACTCGTCGCCAGCGACTGAAGGCGTTCAAGCACGACGACGGTTCCGAGCGTCTGCTGACCGATGGCGACCATGTCGAGGTGGGCCAGCAGCTGATGGAAGGCTCGGCCGACCCGCACGAGGTGCTGCGCGTTCAGGGTCCCCGCGAGGTGCAGATCCACCTCGTCAAGGAGGTCCAGGAGGTCTACCGCGCTCAGGGTGTGTCGATCCACGACAAGCACATCGAGGTGATCGTTCGGCAGATGCTGCGGCGCGTCACGATCATCGATTCGGGCGCGACGGAGTTCCTGCCCGGCTCGCTGACCGAGCGCGGCGAGTTCGAGGCCGAGAACCGTCGGGTGGTCACCGAGGGCGCAGAGCCCGCGGCGGGGCGCCCGGTCCTCATGGGTATCACCAAGGCGAGCCTCGCCACCGATTCGTGGCTTTCGGCGGCGTCATTCCAGGAGACCACTCGCGTGCTGACCGACGCGGCGATCAACTGCCGCAGCGACCGGCTGAATGGTTTGAAGGAGAACGTGATCATCGGCAAGCTGATCCCGGCTGGTACCGGCATCGGCCGCTACCGGAACATCCAGGTGCAGCCGACGGAAGAGGCGCGTGCAGCCGCGTACACGATCCCGTCCTACGAGGATCAGTACTACAGCCCGGACTTCGGCCAGGCGACAGGCGTTGCCGTGCCGTTGGACGACTACGGCTATAGCGACTATCGGTAACTGCAGTCCACGGAAATGCCCCCGCCGAGCGCGGGGGCATTTTCGTGCGCTGACGACCCGCCGAGCGTGAAGGCAAGCCCCGGTGGTGGGCGGACGACCCGCCGAGCGTGAAGGCAAGCCCCGGTCGTGGGGAGACGACCCGCCGAGCGTGAAGGCACCTTCACGCTGGGGTACGGGAGTGAAGATGGCTTCACGTTCGGCCGAGGTCGGGCGCCTAGACTCGACGCCGTGCTCATTGGTTCCCATGTTCGTGGTGATGATCCCCTGGCGGCGGCGCGGGCTGACGGCGCCGACGTTGTGCAGTTCTTCCTCGGCAACCCGCAGAGTTGGAAGAAGCCGCCGCCGCGGGAGGACGCGGAGGCACTGAGGTCTTCCGCGGTGCCGATCTACGTGCACGCGCCGTATCTGATCAACGTCGCGTCGGCCAACAACCGAGTCCGGATTCCGTCCCGCAAGATCCTGCAGGACACCTGCGACGCGGCGTCGGCGATCAATGCCAACGCGGTGATCGTGCACGGCGGCCACGCTGACGACAACGACCTGGAAGCCGGCTTCGAGCGCTGGGTCAAGGCGCTGGCCAGCCTCAACACCGACATGCCCGTCTACCTCGAGAACACCGCCGGCGGCGACCACGCAATGGCGCGCCACTTCGACACCATCGCCCGGTTGTGGGACCACATCGGAGACATGGGTATCGGGTTCTGCCTGGACACCTGCCACGCCTGGGCGGCAGGTGAGGCGCTGGTCGACGCCGTCGAGCGGATCAAGGCGATCACCGGCCACATCGACCTCGTGCACTGCAACGACTCACGCGACGCCGCAGGTTCGGGTGCCGACCGGCACGCTAATTTCGGGGCCGGCCAGATCGATCCGCAGCTGCTGGCGGCGGTGGTCAAGGCTGCCGACGCGCCGGTCATCTGCGAGACCGCGGACGAGGGACGCAAAGCCGACATCGCCTTCCTGCGGGAGCACATTCACTAACACGCCGTTTGGTCACAGTTTGTGCATGAACGGGCATCCGAACGGGCCTTGAACCGCGGGTTGCTCCGAGGTTAATTAGGCTGGCGCCCGGGAATTCCTCTGTCGTCCGTCTCGAAGGGCCCGCTGTGTCCGCACTTGACCAGTCGTCGATTGCGCTGACGCACGTCGAGGACACCCCGCCACCGGATCGGCGCGCCGGGTGGCTACGAATTGCACGGTGGGCGGCCGTCGGGATCTGGGCGACTGTGGTGATCTGGCGAACCATCACCGACGGCTTCGCGTTCAACCGCGAACTGCTGCTGCTCTATATCTGCACCGGGTTGGCCGCCGCCAGCATTGGCCAGGGTCGCCGGGTGCTCTACGTGATCCGGGACTGGTTGCCGTTCGCGCTCATTCTGATCGCCTACGACCTGAGCAGGGGAGCGGCGACGCTCGTCGGCCGGCCCACCTTGTGGCATTGGCAGGCCGACATGGACCGGCTGATGTTCTTCGGCCACATGCCGACGGTGTGGTTACAAGAACAATTGAAGATGCCGCATCCGCCCTGGTGGGAGGTGGTTATCAGCAGCGTCTACATGTCATTTTTCATCCTGCCCTACGCGATCGCCGGCATTCTGTGGCTACGTGACCGCGAGGAATGGAGAGCGTTTGTCCGGTTGTTCGTCGGTCTGAATCTCGCGGCGCTGGTCGTCTATGTGCTGCTGCCGGCCGCACCACCGTGGGCCGCGGCGCGCTGCACGGCGTCTGAAGTGGCGGGGGGCCCATCCGGCCCGCGGTGCATGTTCAGGTCCGCGCGTCATGTAACCGACGGCAGCGTACTGGGCGTCATGCAGACCAGCCAGGAAGGAGCCAATGCCTGGATCGAACGCATCGTCGGTCGCGGGTGGGGAAATCTGAACCTGCACTCAGCGACTGCGCTGCTCGACAAGGGGCAGGCCTCCGTCAACCTGGTTGCGGCGATCCCGTCCCTGCACGCAGGGATGTCGGCTGCGCTGGCGGTATTCCTGTGGAACCGCGTGAACCGCGCCTGGCGTCCTGTCCTGGTGGCTTATCCGCTGGTCATGGCGTTCACGTTGGTGTACACCGCCGAGCATTACGTGGTCGACCTGCTGCTCGGGTGGGCTTTGGCCGGGGTGGTGATCGTGCTCCTGTCCCGATTCCAGGGGCGTGGCTTGTGGAAACGGATGACCCTCTACCGGCGTGGCGCTGATGCCCGTCAGGTCGAGTGAATCTACCGGCAGTGCTGTTGCGCGCCGGATTGTGCGCCGACAGCTTGTATTACAAATCTTGTGCGATTGTGCAAATGATGTAACAGTGTGTCCATGTCGGACACCCACGTTGTCACCAATCAGGTTCCCCCGCTGAACGACTACAACCCAGCCGCATCGCCGATGCTGGCCGAGGCGTTGATCCGCGAGGGCGGGGAGTGGGGCGTCGACGAGGTCATGGAGTTGGGAGCGATCGGGGGCAGCCCCCGGGCCCAGCGCTGGGGTGACCTTGCCGATCGCAACCGGCCGATCCTGCGCACCCACGACCGCTATGGGCATCGTGTCGACGAGGTCGAGTACGACCCGGCCTACCACGAGCTGATGACCGTCGCGGTGGGTCACGGGCTGCACGCCGCACCGTGGGCGGATGACCGCCCGGGGGCCCATGTCGTGCGTGCGGCGAAGACCTCGGTGTGGACGCCTGAACCCGGCCACATGTGCCCTATCTCGATGACCTATGCGGTGGTGCCGGCACTGCGTCAGAACCCGGAACTCGCGGCGAAATACGAGCCCCTGCTCACCAGTCGAAGCTACGACCCCGACCTCGGCCTGCCCGCCACCAAGGCGGGCATCACCGCGGGGATGTCGATGACCGAGAAGCAGGGCGGCTCGGATGTCCGGGCCGGCACAACGCAGGCCGTTCCCAACAGTGACGGCACCTACCGGCTGACCGGTCACAAGTGGTTCACCTCGGCACCTATGTGCGACATCTTCCTGGTGCTCGCGCAGGCGCCCGCCGGCCTGAGCTGTTTCTTTCTGCCGCGAGTGCTCCCCGACGGCAGTCGTAATCGGATGTTCCTGCAGCGGCTCAAGGACAAGCTGGGTAATCACGCCAATGCCTCCAGCGAGGTCGAATACGACGACGCCACGGCCTGGTTGGTCGGCGAGGAGGGCCGCGGGGTCCCGACGATCATCGAGATGGTCAACCTCACGCGGCTGGACTGCACATTGGGCAGCGCGACCAGCATGCGCACCGGTTTGATGCGTGCGGTCCACCATGCCCAACACCGCAAAGCGTTCGGCGCCTACCTGATCGATCAGCCCTTGATGCGCAACGTGCTTGCCGACCTCGCCGTCGAGGCCGAGGCCGCGACCATGTTGGCGATGAGGATGGCCGGCGCCACCGACCGGGCGGTCCGCGGCGACGATCGCGAGACCCTGCTGCGCCGGATCGGTTTGGCGGCGGCCAAGTACTGGGTGTGCAAACGTGCGACACCGCACGCCGCCGAAGCGATGGAGTGTCTGGGCGGCAATGGCTATGCCGAGGAGTCGGGGATGCCGCGGCTGTACCGGGAGGCCCCGCTGATGGGCATCTGGGAGGGCTCGGGCAACGTCAGTGCGCTGGATACGCTTCGTGCCATCGCGACCCGGCCCGAGTGCATTGCGGTGCTGTTCGACGAGCTCGGCGAGACCGCGGGCCTCGATCCGCGGCTGGACGCCCACGTCGGCCGGCTGGGACCCCAGCTGGAGGACTTGGACACGGTTGCCTACCGCGCCCGCCAGATCGCCGAAGACATCTCGCTGGCTCTGCAGGGCTCGCTGTTAGTGCGCCACGGACACCCCGCCGTGACCGAGGCTTTCCTCGCCAGCAGACTCGGTGGGGCCTGGGGTGGTGCCTTCGGCACCTTGCCGACGGGCCTGGATTTGGCGCCGATTATCGAGCGGGCCACGATCAAGGCATGACTCACTCCGGCAGCCCCGTCGACTTCGACAATCTGCAGACGATGACCTATGAGGTCACCGGCAGGGTCGCGCGAATCACCTTCAACCGCCCGGAGAAGGGCAACGCGATCATCGCCGATACGCCGCTCGAGCTATCGGCTTTGGTGGAGCGCGCTGACCTCGACCCGAACGTGCACGTCATCCTGGTGTCCGGCCGCGGCGCCGGATTCTGTGCTGGCTTCGACCTGTCCGCCTACGCGGAGGGTTCGTCGTCGGCGGGCTCCGGCGGCGCGACGGGAAGCAGGTACCGGGACACCGTGCTGTCGGGCCGGACCCAGGCGATCAACCACCTGCCTGATCGGCCCTGGGATCCGATGATCGACTATCAGATGATGAGCCGGTTCGTCCGGGGCTTCGCCAGCCTGATGCACGCCGACAAACCGACCGTGGTCAAAATTCACGGATACTGCGTGGCCGGCGGTACCGATATCGCGTTGCATGCCGATCAGGTGGTCGCCGCGTCCGACGCCAAGATCGGCTACCCGCCCACCAGG
>JAHZIT010000158.1 GCA_022601275.1 Actinomycetes bacterium | reverse complement strand
TCCCTGGCCATCAGCCATCCCATCCGGCAGCGATTCGCCGCCGCCGGATGGGTCGGGATCGGGTTCGGGGCGGTCGTCGGCCGCCTCGCCGGCCTGCTCCATAGCATCGTCGAGACGGTCTTGATCCAAACCCGGGTCGTCGAACGGATCGCGGCGGCGACGGTGGGGCAGCGCAAGTTCAGCGGCCACCCGGATGTTCTCCTCGTCGACGATGATTCTTCCCGTCGCTTCGCTCGCCCCGGTGATTCTTCCCGTCGCTTCGCTCGCCCCGGTGATTGTTCCCCGCCACGCAGCATGGGCCACGGCGGTGCGCGCAACCACCAGGTCGGCGCGCATACCGTCGACGTCGAAAGCCGCGCACAACGCCGCGATGCGGCGTAACTCGTTGTCGGGCAACACCACATCGGGCAGCAACGCACGGGCTTGGGAAATGCGGGCAGCGAGTTCGGCATCGGCTGCGGCGTACTGCTCCGCGTAGCGCGCCGGATCGGATTCGTAGGCCAGGCGCGCACGAATCACCTCGGCCCGGACGTCGACATCTCGCGAAGCCCGGACGTCGACGGTAAGCCCGAACCGGTCGAGCAACTGCGGACGAAGCTCCCCTTCTTCCGGGTTCATGGTGCCGATCAGCACGAACCGGGCTTCGTGGCTGTGCGACACCCCGTCGCGCTCGATGTGCACCCGGCCCATTGCCGCCGCATCCAGCAAGACATCGACCAGATGGTCGTGCAGCAGATTGACCTCGTCGACGTACAACACACCTTGGTGCGCCCGGGCCAGCAGGCCTGGCGAGAAAGCATGCTCACCATCACGCAGCACCTTCTGCAGGTCAAGCGAACCGACTACCCGGTCCTCGGTGGCGCCGATCGGCAGTTCAACGAGCTGCCCGCCGCCTCCGCCGGACACTTCGAAAGCCTTGGTCAACACATGCGCCAGACCGCGGACGGCTGTCGACTTCGCGGTGCCCTTCTCTCCCCGGATGAGCACTCCCCCGATGTCTGGTCGCACTGCGCACAGCACCAGCGCCAGCCGCAGCCGCTCGTGGCCCACCAGCGCGCTGAAGGGAAAGCTCACTGGAGAGGAATCGGGCGAAAGTTTGGAAGGCGAAAGTTTGCTAGCAGTCACAGCCCCGCCATCGGCATACGAGGTGGCATCCCTATCCTGGCCCAGCCGCGCCGCCGCGCTGCTGTCATTCTTCGGCTGCTGTCATGCGTTGACTGCAGCGGAGGAATGCTCTGGGTCGGCGATAGACCCGTTGCCGGCGGTGACCGGGAAGCCACCGGCGGGCTCATCGAGCCTGAGCACCTTGGTCCCATGCGCCCATAGTTGCTCGAAAAGCGCTGGCTCACTTGCTAACTCGGTGCCCAGCGACGGAACCATCTGCTTGAGCTTGGGCAGCCAGCCTTGGTACTGGTCAGGAAAGCAACGCTCCATCACTTCAAACATTGCAGGCACCGCGGTCGACGCACCCGGGGACGCACCGAGCAGTCCGGCGATGCTGCCGTCGGCGGCCGACAACACGGTGGTGCCGAACTCCAGGACGCCGCCTTTGCCCTTCGCCTTCCGAATCACCTGAACGCGCTGCCCGGCAACGTCGAGGACCCAATCGGAATCAACTGCGCCAGGGGCGAATTCACGAAGCGCGTCCACGCGAGCGCCTTCGCTCAGCAAGAGCTGGCTGATCAGATACTTCAACAGTCCGCCCTCGGTGAGCCCCACACCCAGCATCGACACCAGGTTGTTCGGCTTCACCGACAACGGCAGGTCGGTGATCTTGCCCTGCTTGAGGAACTTCGGGGACCAACCCGCGAACGGACCGAAAAGCAGCCAGGACTTGCCGTTGATCACCCGGGCATCCAAGTGCGGCACCGACATCGGCGGGGCGCCCAGCGGCGGCAGCCCGTACACCTTGGCCTGATGGGCAGCCGCGAGCACCTGGTTGCCGGTGATCAGGAACTCGCCACCCACGGGGAAGCCACCGAATCCCTTGGCCTCCTTGATGCCCGCCTTCTGGAGCAGCGGAAGAGCGCCACCGCCGGCACCGACGAAGACGAACTTGGCGTTGAACTTGCGGTGTGCGCCGGTGCGCCGGTTGACGACCTTGGCCGTCCAGGTGCCGTTGGACTCCTGGTGCAGGTCGCGCACCTCGTGACCGAACAGCGTGGACATACCCTGCGCCGCACCGAACCCGATCAGCTGCCGCGACAGTGAACCGAAGTCGACGTCGGTGCCCTCCTGCGTCCAGTTCAGCGCAACCGGGTCAGAGAAATCGCGGTCCTGTGCCATCAGCGGCAACCGGCGGCTGAACTCATCGCGATCGTCGATGAACTCCATCGTGGCGAACAGCGGATTGCCGACGAGCGCCTCATAGCGCCTCTTGAGATAGTCGACGTTCTCCGATCCGTGCGCGAAGCTGACATGCGGTATCGGGTTGAGGAAGTTACGCACATCGGGCAGCACCCCGTTCTCGACCGCGTAGGCCCAGAATTGCCGCGACACCTGGAACTGCTCGTTGACGTGGACTGCCTTGGTGATGTCGATGGAGCCATCGGCCCGCTCCGGGGTGTAGTTCAGCTCACACAGTGCCGAATGGCCGGTTCCCGCGTTGTTCCATGGGTCGCTGCTCTCTGCAGCCGCGCCGTCGAGACGTTCCACCAGCGTCATCGACCAGTCGGGCTCCACCAAGCGCAGCAGCGCACAAAGCGTGGCGCTCATGATGCCGGCACCTACCAGCAGGACGTCGGTCTTCTCTGGTTCAGACACGTTTTTCTGGTCCTTCGTGGTCGCTGCCCGTTGATCACGGCTTCCCGGTGTTCAGGTTATCCCGACACGGCCGCTCATACCGTACGGACCGCCACACGAGGCAACGGCAGCCCGCCGTTCGGCACTAAGGTGGCGGTCGTGTCTGGATGGGAGCCCGACGTGCTGCCCGGCTACTGGCAGACCACGTTCGCCCTGGGTCCCGATCCAGATGGCGAAGGCGAGCTCGAAGCGACGCTGGTCCGCCGCGGCGTCCCGGACGCATCGGTCAGCCGCGCCGTGCTGATGGTTCACGGATTCACCGACTACTTTTTCAATACTGAGCTGGCGGATTGCTTCGCCGCCCGTGGGATCGCCCCTTATGCGCTCGACCTGCACAAATGCGGGCGTTCCCACCGCGAGGGACAGACCCCGCACTTCACCACGAACCTGGCTCGCTATGACGCTGAGCTGGAACGGGCGCTGGACACCATCGCCGCGGAGTGCGACGGGCCGATCTTGATCTACGGCCACTCGGCCGGCGGCCTGGTCGTCTCCCTCTGGCTTGATCGGCGTCGCCGCGCGGCCACCCCGGACAAGGGCGTATCCGGGCTGCTTCTCAACAGCCCCTGGCTGGACCTGCACGGACACCCCATACTGCGGATGCCGCCCGCCACGGCGGCAATCATGGCCCTGGGCCGGCTTCGGAAGCGGACCGTGGTGCGTCGACCCACCGAAGGCGGCTACGGAATCACCCTGCACCGCGACTACCACGGTGAGTTCGACTACGACCTGACATGGAAACCGATCGGGGGCTTCCCGGTCACGTTCGGCTGGATCCATGCGATCAGACGTGGGCAGGCCAGGCTGCACCGCGGTCTCGACGTCGGAGTCCCGAACCTGGTGCTGCGCTCGGACCGCAGCGTTCGCGAGGTCGGCGACGCCGCCGAAGACATCGCAGGAGTCCAGGGCATCGGAGCTATCGAGACGATGCGGCGCGGAGATGCCGTGCTCGACGTGAGACAGATCGCCCGTTGGGCGGGCTGCATCGGCAACCGGACGACCATCGCGCCGATCACCGAGGCGAAACACGACGTGTTCCTGTCGGTGCCCGAGTCCCGAGCGCAGGCCTATGCCGAGTTGCGCCGCTGGCTGGACTGGTACCTCAACAGCCATCTTGCCGACACTGCGGCAAAGCCGATACAAACCGACGAAAGTGAAGGCCATGGCTGACTTCGACATCGCGATCATCGGCACCGGCTCGGGCAACTCGATCCTCGATGAACGTTATGACCACAAGCGGGTGGCCATCTGCGAGCAGGGGGTGTTCGGTGGCACCTGCCTCAATGTCGGGTGTCTGCCGACCAAGATGTTCGTCTACGCCGCGGGAGTGGCCCAACAGGCCCGCGAATCAAGCCGTTTCGGAATTGACACCCAACTGGAAACGGTGCGCTGGGCCGACATCGTCTCCAGGGTGTTCGGTCGCATCGACCCCCTGGCGGCCGGCGGCGCGGACTACCGGCGTTCCTCTCCGAACGTAGAGGTCTTCGCCAGCCACGCACGATTCGCCGCGCCGGCCCCAGGCGGTGGCTATCTGCTACGAACCGACGATGGCGATGAGTTCAGCGCGGACCAGGTCGTGATTGCAGCGGGGGCGCGCGCCACCGTGCCGCCGGCCATCGCCGACTGCGGAGTCGAATACCACACCAGCGACACCATCATGCGCATTGCCGACCTACCCGAGCACATCATCATCGTGGGCGGCGGGTTCGTGGCTGCGGAGTTCGCGCACATCTTCTCCTCGTTGGGCTCCCGGGTCACGATCGTGCTGCGCGGAACCACGATGCTCAGCCACAGCGATGACACCGTCTGCGAACGGTTCACCGATATCGCTTCCAGGAAGTGGGAGATCCATGCCCGCCGCAATATCGTCAATGGACACCGCGGAACTGACACCGACGAGGCCGGCGTCACGCTCAAGCTCGACGACGGTTCGACGCTGCACGGCGACAGGCTGCTGATCGCTACCGGGCGGGTGCCCAACGGAGACCAGCTCGACGCGCACCGCGTCGGCGTTCAGGTCGATGGGGGACGCGTCTTGGTCGACGAATTTCAGCGCAGCACAGCGCGAAATATCTTCGCACTCGGCGACGTCTGCTCGCCGTACCAACTCAAGCATGTCGCCAATCACGAAGCGCGGGTCGTCAAGAACAACTTGCTTCAGGACTGGGACGACACCGACAACCTTATGCCGGTCAATCACCGCAACGTGCCGGCGGCAGTGTTCACCGAACCTCAGATCGCGTCGGTCGGACTGACCGAGAATGAGGCGCGCGCCGCAGGCTACCGCACCCAATCCAAGGTGCAGGACTACAGCGATGTCGGGTACGGCTGGGCGATGGAAGATTCCACCGGATTCGCCAAGTTGATCATCGACGACGACACGGGACTGCTCCTCGGCTGCCACATCATGGGACACCAGGCGTCGTCGATCATCCAGCCGGTCATCCAGGCGATGGCATTCGACGTCCCCGCGCGCGACATGGCTCGAGGTCAGTACTGGATTCATCCGGCGTTGCCAGAAGTGATCGAGAACGCGTTGCTGGCATTGTGCGGAGAACCGCCCTGGCCGCCGCCTCGGCGACACTGAGGGGTTCGGCGATATTCAGCGAACTGCGAAGCCCCACGGTAGTTCGAGACGGTGTGCGGCCAGCAATGCCTCATCAGCGAGGATCCTGTTGATAGCGCCGTCTGCGACCACCACCCCACCGTCCACCACGACCGCGCGGTCACACAACTGCGCGGCGTAGGGCAGGTCGTGGGTGACTATGAGCATCGTCGCGTCCAGCCCCGAAAGCGTCTCGGCCAGTTCACGTCTGGCCACCGGATCGAGGTTGGCCGATGGTTCGTCGAGGACCAGGATCTGCGGATCACATGCCAGCACTGTGGCCAACGCCGCGCGGCGCCGCTGACCCGCCGACAGGTGCGTGGGATTGCGGTCGGCCTGTTCGGTCAGTGACACGGCGGCCAGCGCCCGCGCCACCCGATCGGCGAGCTGCCCACCCCGAAGCCCGAAGTTGGCCGGGCCGAAGGCGACGTCCTGAGCAACGGTCGGCATGAACAGCTGGTCGTCGGGGTCCTGAAAAACCAGGCCGACACGCTGACGGATGTTCTGCAAGTTCTTCCGGCTCACCGGGGTTTCGCCAATGTGCACAACCCCCGAGGTAGCGGTGAGAACACCGTTGAGGTGCAGCATCAAAGTCGTCTTGCCGGCACCGTTGGGCCCCAGTACAGCAACCCGTTCGCCGGGATCGATGACGAGGTCGACACCGTCTAGAGCTACGTGACCGTCCGGATACACATGCCGCAAGGCTTCGACCCGGACGGCGGAGACGGTCATCGGATCACCCACGCCAGCACCGCCACCATGACCGCGGCGACAGCCGGGATCATCGTCAACACCCACTGGATCGGTATCGCCCTGGGCGGCGCTCCGATCACTGCCAGGTCGGGCACCTCCCCGTCGAAACCCCTCGACAGCATCGAGCGATACACCCGCTCTCCCCGCTCATAGGACCTCAGGAACAAAGCGCCGATGCCGGTGGCGATGGCCCGCGCCTGGTGCAATGCGCGCGGCGAATCTCCCCGCGAGATCCGCGCCATCCGCATCCGGCCGACCTCCGCGGCGAGCAGATCGATGTACCGGATCATCAGCACGAGTACCGATGTCACCACCGCGGGGACGCCCAACCGGCTCAGCGCAGCGGGCAACTCGGCCGCCGCGGTGGTGGCGGCCAAGGTGAGCGCTGCGGCCACACCCAGCGTGCCCTTGATGACTATCCCCCAGGCCGCATACAACCCCGTCACCGACAGCTGCAGCCCGCCGACTTCGACTCGGTCACCGCCCTCGGCGAACGGTAGTAGCAGTGCCAGGACCAGGAACGGCGCCTCGATCAGCATCCGCGGCAGAACCCACCGAAGCGGTATGCGCGCCAGCCGCCACACGATCACGACGATCAGCGCGTAGACCGCATACGGCCAGAACATCTCCCGCGATGTGGCCACCACGGCCAACACAAAGACCAGCAGACAGACGATCTTGACCTCGGCCGGAGCGCGGTGCACCACGGAGTCGCCGTGCCGGTAGAGCGGGTGCGCTCCCGCGCCCACGGCTAGCTCCGGCCCGGCTCGGCGGCGGCTGTCTCTTTGCTGCTCTCGGGCCGGGTACGGGCGATCAGCCAGAAGCCGCCGCCCGCGACAACCACCGTGATCAGCACACCGATCACACCCGCCAGCCCGCTGGTGCCTTCACGCCCGCCGATCGCATAGTCGGCCAGCGGCGAACCGGCGAGGTGGTGCTCATCGGCCGCCTGCGCGATGCAATCGCCGGTCAGATCCTCCCCGGCGGCGGTCTGGACCACCTCGCAGCCGCGCAGTGTCGTCGAATCCAGAGCATCCGGGCTTGAGCTCGCGAAGTACGAGACCACCCCGGCCAGCAGCAGGGTGGCCGCGGCGAAGGCCACCCAGAGTGACCGGTAGCGCCTCATACCCGAACCTCTGCTCGGTGGCGCTGCAACAGGTGCACCAGATCGGGGCGGGCCCGCGCCACGGCCATCACCGTCACTGCGGTGATCAGGCCCTCGCCGACGCCGATGAGCAGGTGGGTACCGAACATATAGCCCGCGATAGTGCCCATGGACGCCGGAGCAGCTCCGCCGATCGAGTACTCGAGCACGAAGCCCATTGCCGCGCAGATAGTTCCGATGAGTCCCGCGAAGAATGCGATCAATCCGACGATACGCGTCGGAGGAGGGTCGACCCCACGAAGTGCGGCCGAGCGCCGCGCCACCGAATACATCGCCAATGCGAGCCCGTACCCGGCGCCCACACCGATGATCGCGATATTGACTATGTTCATGCCCAGCGCGGTGACGCCGCCGTCGGCGAACAGCAGGGACTGCACCACCAACACGATCGCGATGCACAGGGCCCCGGTATACGGCCCGACAAGGATGGCGGCCAGGGCACCACCGAGCAGGTGGCCACTCACGCCGGGCAGAATCGGGAAATTAACCATCTGCACAGCGAAGATGAAGGCCGCCACCAAGCCTGCCAGCGGCACTGTCCGCTCATCGAGTTCGGTGCGGGCCTTCCAGGCGCAAAACCCAAGTGCAATGAAAGCGATAGCCCCGAACAGCGCCGAGGTCTGCGCGTTGACGATGCCGTCGCTCATGTGCATGGCGACATACTGGGCGCTCACGCTGCGAGCCTATTCCGCCGGCTGAACATCTGTCCAGCTGATCAGATGAACAGCCGGTTCTGGGCCCGGGGCTGAGGGCATTGGCGGTCAGTGGCGCGGCGATGGACCGTGGGGTTCGCGGTGTCGGGCGCCGATCCAATGAAGCAAGTCGTGCACGGTCTCGTCGTCCAACCGGTAATTGACCGAGCGCCCGGTGCGGGTACTGGTCACCCAGCCCTGCCCACGGAGGATTCGAAGTGCCTGCGAGACAGTATTTTCTGACCGTCCCAACGCGGCGGCGAGGTCACTGACGCAAATACCGGGCGCCCGATGCAAGCTCAGCAGGATCTCCAGGCGATGCGGGTCGGATACCAAGTCGAATCGCTGAGCCCAGCCCGCGGTGTCCACGTCGGACAACGCCGACGAGGCCAGCTCAACCACCGACTCATCCTCCACAGTGCCAAATGTAGTCCTGCTCGAGCGCACGCAAAATGCCAGCGTTCGCCGGCGCGGCGGCGTGCAGACCCGCGCGCTCGCGGGCTGAGGATCGGCTCGCGGGCTGAGGGTCAGTGTGACCTACAACGGCGTGACGTAGGCAGAACAGATCCCGCCGTCGACGAGAAACGACGATGCGGTGATGAACGACGCGTCGTCGCTGGCCAGGAACGCCACTGCGGCCGCGAGTTCCGACGGCTCGGCGAATCTGCCCAGTGGCACGTGCACGAGCCTGCGGGCGGCACGCTCGGGATCCTTGGCGAACAGCTCCTTGAGCAGCGGTGTGTTCACTGGTCCCGGGCACAGTGCGTTGACCCGAATGCCCTCTCTGGCGAACTGAACACCGAGCTCGCGCGACATTGCCAGCACGCCTCCCTTGGAGGCGGTGTAAGAGATCTGCGATGTCGCCGACCCAGTCATCGCGACGAACGACGCGGTGTTGATGATCGACCCCTTGCGTTGCGGAACCATGTGGCGCAACGCAGCCTTACAGCACAGAAACACCGATTTCAGATTCACGTCCTGCACGCGCTGCCACGCGTCGAGCCCGGTGTGCTCGATCAGGTCATCTTCCGGGGGCGAGATCCCCGCATTGTTGAACGCGATGTCGACACCGCCGTGCACCTCGGCGGCGGTGTCGAACAACTTGTCTACCGCGACCTGGTCGGAGACGTCGACCTGCACGAATGTGACGTTCATTTCGTTCGCGACGGCCTCGCCCGCCGCAGGGTCGATATCACCTATGACGACGATGGCACCTTCAGCCTGCATCCGTTTGGCCGTCGCAAGACCAATACCGCCAGCACCCCCGGTGATCACCGCGACCTTGCCGGCCAGGCGTCGGGACAAATCCATCAGGGCGCCTCCTGCGCGTCGCGAACAGCTATGAACACGTTCTTGGTCTCGGTGAACGACATCGCGGCTTCCGGCCCGAGCTCGCGCCCCAGCCCGGATTGCTTGAAGCCGCCGAACGGTGTGTTGTAGCGGACCGACGAGTGCGAGTTCACCGACAAGTTGCCGGATTCCACCGCGCGCGACAGCCGCAGAGCCCGCGAAAGATCGTCAGTCCAGATCGATCCGGACAGCCCGTAGACGGAATCGTTCGCCAGCGCGATGGCGTCGGCTTCGTCGTCGAACGGCAGAACCACTACGACGGGCCCAAAGATCTCCTCGGTGACCGTGCGGTCGTCCGGCCGCGGTGTCAGCACTGTCGGGGGGAACCAGTGTCCGGGGCCGGTCGGGGCAGAGCCCTGAAATGCGATGGGCGCGTCGTCGGGCACAAATGATTTCACCGAATTCCAGTGGGCTTTGGAAACCAGAGGACCCATCTCGGTCTCGCCCGCACGCGGATCCCCTACCACGACACCTCTGACGGCGGGTTCAAAGAGCTCCATGAACCTGTCATAGACATTGCGCTGCACAAGAATCCGACTGCGTGAACAGCAGTCCTGCCCAGCGTTGTCGAAGACTCCGTACGGCGCGGTGGCAGCGGCCCTCTCCAGATCACAATCGTCGAAGACGATGTTGGCGCTCTTGCCGCCCAACTCCAAGGTGACCCGCTTGACGTAATCCGCGGCGCCCGACATCACCCGCTTACCGACCGCGGTGGACCCGGTGAACACGATCTTGTTGACGTCAGGATGGCTGACGAACCGTTCCCCGACCACCGACCCCCTGCCGGGCAGAACGCACAGCAGATCGGCGGGCAGCCCTGCGGCGACAGCGAGTTCACCGAGCCGGATCGTTGTCAGCGGAGTCCACTCCGCGGGTTTGACCAGCACCGCGTTGCCCGCCGCGAGCGCCGGGGCGAAACCCCACGAGGCGATGGTCATCGGAAAGTTCCAGGGCGTGATCACCCCGACCACGCCGATCGGCTCGTTGAAGGTGACATTCCATCCTCCGGCTACCGGGATTTGCCTGCCGGACAGGCGCTCCGGCGTAGCGGAGTAATAGTGAAGTACGTCGCGGACATGACCGGCCTCCCAACGCGCGTTACCGATCGGGTGCCCGGAATTGGCTACTTCGAGCTCGGCCAATTCCTCTATGTGGGCGTCCACCACCGTCGCGAAGGCCCTCAGCATCGCAGCCCGGTCGGCGGGGGCCTGTCGAGCCCAATTTTGCTGGGCCGCCTTCGCGCGTGCGACAGCGTCGTCTACTGCGGCTTCATCGGTCTGCTCGACCGTGCGCAGCAGTTCCTCGGTCGCCGGGTTGATCACATCGCTGGATGTCATGGTTTCACTTTCTGAGCCTTACAGATCGCATCCCGTTGCGCGGCGTTCACCAGCCCGGCGAACAATCGCAGGTCGTCAAGACGCTCCTCGGGATGCCACTGAACTGCCAACACCCAGCTGTGCGGATGCCGGGCCGGGTCGAGCTCCACGGCTTCGACCACGCCATCGGCATCGGATGCGCTGACGATCAGCCCCTCCCCCAGCCGATCGATGGCCTGGTGGTGATAGCACTGGGCCTCAGCGGTCTGACCCACGAGAGACTCGACCCGGGTTCCGGGCACCGTCCTGACCGAAGACGTGGTGAATACTGCGTTCCCCCGCTGATGGTGGGCGTGTCCGAGCACGTCGGGAAGATGTTGGTGCAACGTGCCGCCGAGTGCGACATTGAGCACTTGGGCGCCGCGGCAGATACCCAGCACCGGCATCCCTCGGCTCAGGGCTCCCTGCAGCAGCGTGATCTCGAACGCGTCACGCATACGGCTGTCGGCAAAAGGCTCGTCGGTGGCCGGGTGACGCGGACTCCCGTAGGCCGCCGGGTCGACATCGCGGCCACCGGTGATGATCAGACCGTCGATGCCGTCGAGCAGGCGCCCGGCGATGCCGGCGTCAGCGGGCTGCGGCGGCAGCAGCATCGCGATACCACCGGCCCGACCGACACCTTCGAAGTAGCTCGCGGGCAGAAAGCTGGCCCGCACATCCCATACTCCGGTCTGGGCTGGCTGCAGATAGGTGGTCAGGCCGATCTTGGGCACCCCGGCGCCCGGTGCCTCTACGCGAGCGGACGCGAACTCGCGTGTTCCGGACTGATTTCGTGCGAGTTCGCGTCTGCCCGCGTCGGAGCTAGAGCCGTTCGAAGCCACGCACCCGCTCCCAGTCAGTCACCGCGGCGTTGAACGCCTTGAGTTCCACGCGCGCATTGTTCAGGTAGTGGTCGACGACATCGTCGCCGAAAGCGTCCCGGGCGATCTGCGAGTTGTCCAGCAGTTCAACGGCCTCAGCCAGCGTCGTCGGCAGCCGCGGAACACCGCTGACGTACGCGTTGCCCTGCAGTGCTTCCGGTAGTTGCAGCCCCTGCTCGATCCCGTGAAGTCCCCCGACAATCAGGGCCGACACCGCCAGGTACTGGTTGACATCGCCACCGGGGGCACGACATTCCACCCGCATGCCGTGACCCTGGCCGACCACCCGCATCGCGCAGGTCCGGTTGTCGACCCCCCAGGCGATTGCCGTGGGCGCAAAACTGCCCTCGACATAACGCTTGTAGGAGTTGACGTTCGGCGCGTAGAACAGCGCCAGCTCCCGCAGTGTCGCCAGTTGGCCCGCAACGAAGCTGCGGAACATCGCCGACATCCCCAGCTCGTCGTCGGAATCAGCGAATACCGCCGACCCGTCCTCACCTCGAAGGGAGATGTGGATGTGACAGCTATTGCCTTCGCGCTCATCGTATTTCGCCATGAACGTCAGGCTCTTCGCGTGCTGATCGGCGATTTCCTTGGCGCCGTTCTTGTAGATCGTATGGTTATCGCAAGTCACCAGGGCGTGGTCGTAGCGGAACGCGATCTCTTGCTGGCCCAGATTGCACTCCCCTTTGACGCCTTCGCAATACATGCCGGCACCGTCCATACCGAGACGAATGTCCCGCAGCAGCGGTTCCATCCGGGTCGACGCATGCATCGCGTAGTCCACGTTGTAGTCGGTCGCCGGCGTCAGGCCGCGGTAGCCGGCCTGCCAGGCCGACCGAAAGCTGTCATCGAACACCATGAACTCCAACTCGGTGCCCACGTAGGGCACCAGCCCACGGGCGGCGAGCCGATCCAGCTGACGGTTCAGGATGCTGCGGGGCGCCTCCCGAACCGGTGAGGCGGCCGGCCCATCAGTGTTCCAGGACAGGTCCGCCATCACCATCGCGGTGGCAGGCAGCCACGGCAACAACCGCAAAGTGGTGAAGTCCGGCGTCATCACCATGTCGCCATAGCCCGTCTCCCAGCTGGAGATCGCGTACCCGTCGACAGTGTTCATGTCGACGTCGACGGCGAGCAGGTAGTTGCAGCACTCTGCGCCGTGCTCGGCGACTTCCTCGACGAACAGCTGCGCCGAGACCCGCTTGCCGGTCAGCCGGCCTTGCATGTCGCAAAACGCGACGATCACGGTGTCGATGGCCCCGGAGGCGACCCGTTCCTCGAGGTCCGCCCTCGACAGCATGCCCCGTATACCCATCTTTGCTCTCCCCTCCGTGCACGGAGCGCCCTCCGGCGGACCTACCCCCTACGTCTCCACAAACTGCCATGATCAGAGGTGGGACACCAGACCAATAGGCGAACTGTTCCCCTTTGGACAACCGGTTGGCAGACCCCGTCCGGCCATTAGCTGGCGCGAGGAACCGCCAACATTGGAGTAGGGTCGAACACGTGTGTGGAGCCACCGGCGAGGTCCGCCTCGACGGAAGAACCCCAGATATCAGTGCCGTCGCGTCGATGGCAGAGGTCATGGCTCCCCGAGGGCCCGATGCCGCCGGCGTGTGGTCCCAGGGCAGCGTAGCGCTCGGGCATCGTCGTCTGCGGATCATCGACCTCTCCGAAGCTGGCGGGCAGCCGATGGTCGACTCCGAACTCGGGTTGTCGATGGCCTGGAACGGCTGCATCTATAACTACGAGCAGCTGCGCGACGAGCTCTGCGGGCACGGCTACCACTTCTTCTCGCACAGCGATACCGAGGTGTTGCTCAAGGGCTACCACCACTGGGGTGACCGTTTCGTCGACCACCTTCAGGGCATGTTCGCCTTCGCCATCGTCGAGCGCGACAGTGGGCGGGTGCTGCTGGGCCGCGACCGGCTCGGCATCAAACCGCTGTACATCACCGAGGACGCGCACCGCTTCCGATTTGCATCCTCGCTGCCCGCATTGCTGGCCGGCGGTGGCGTCGACACCCGAATCGATCAGGTGGCTCTGCACCACTACTTGACGTTCCACTCGGTCGTGCCGCCACCGCACACGATTCTGCGCGGGGTCAGCAAGGTGCCGCCCGCGTCGCTCGTTGCGATCGAGCCCGACGGTCGGGGCGGTTACCAGAAGCCTTCCATCACCACGTACTGGGAGCCGGACTTCACCCGCATCGACGAACGTTCCTCATGGTCCGAAAGGGACTGGGAGGACGCGGTTCTCGAATCCCTGCGACTCGCGGTCAAGCGACGGCTGGTGGCCGACGTGCCGGTCGGTTGTCTGCTGTCGGGCGGCGTTGACTCCAGCCTGATCGTCGGATTGCTCGCCGAGGCCGGCCAGCACGACTTGAAGACGTTCTCGATCGGCTTCGAGTCGGTCGGCGGCGTCGAAGGTGACGAGTTCCGGTATTCGGACGTCATCGCCAAGAGATTCGCCACCGATCACCACCAGATCCGGATCGGTACCGAACGCATGCTGCCCGCGCTCGACGGCGCGATCGCCGCCATGAGCGAGCCGATGGTCAGCCACGACTGCGTCGCGTTCTACCTGCTCAGCCAGGAGGTTTCCAAGCACGTCAAGGTCGTGCAGTCCGGACAGGGCGCCGACGAGGTATTCGCCGGCTATCACTGGTACCCACCGATGGGCGAACCGGCCGCGGCCTCATTGGAAGGTTCGGTGGCCAGCTACCGGGGAGCGTTCTTCGATAGGGACCAATCCGGCTACGCCTCGCTGGTGTCCCCAGCGGTCGCGACCCCGGATGATCCCAGTGAGCTCTTCGTCACAGAACACTTCGCCCGAGCGGGTGCGCAAACCGGCGTCGACCGGGCGCTGCGCCTGGACAGCACGGTGATGTTGGTCGACGACCCGGTCAAGCGGGTCGACAACATGACCATGGCATGGGGGCTGGAAGGCCGGGTGCCGTTCCTCGACCACGAACTCGTGGAACTCGCCGCAACCTGTCCACCGCAATACAAGATCGCCCACGACGGCAAAGGAGTGCTCAAGCAGGCTGCGCGCCAGGTGATCCCCGCCGAGGTGATCGACCGGCCCAAGGGCTACTTCCCGGTGCCCGCGCTCACCCATCTCGAAGGCCCTTACCTCGATCTGGTTCGCGACGCGTTGTACGCGCCCGAGGCCAAGGAGCGAGGGCTGTTCCGGCCGGAAGCCGTGGAGCGACTCCTCAGCGACCCCAACGGCAAGCTCACACCGCTGCGGGGCAATGAGCTGTGGCAGATCGCGCTGCTCGAGTTGTGGCTACAACGACACGGTGTCAATGGACCCGCCGCATGAGCACTCCAGCACGCCCGCGAATGGGGGTCGCCACGAGGTCGGTGTGGGTATCGGAACGAGCGGGAGTCAAGACGTGACCGAGGACGCCTCTCAGCCGGAGGCCGATCAAGACCATCCCGAGGGCATCACGCTGGCCCTGCATGACGCATCACCGCCGAACATGGTTGATGCGATGGCCCGAGACGTTGCACTCGAACTCGGTTGGGGCCGGCTAATTTTCGGCCAAACGTTCGCCAACCCGACGAAGCTGGCAGAGGTGCTGCGCCAGGAGGGGCAGGGTCGCCGCGACATCTGCATCTACGCGCGGGAACCCCATGTCCTGGTCGCGAAGGCACCCGCTGAGTTGTTCATCGACCCAAGCCACACCTACCGGCTGAGGTTCGCCGACAGCGAGGACATCAGGACCGCGTCGGCCGGCTTCAGTGTTCGCACGCTGAACAGCCGTTCAGACGCTGACGAGATGAACCGTGTGTACGTTCGCTGCGGCATGGTGCCCGCGCCCATAGACGCCATCTGGGACAACCACTGCCACCAGGAGTCCGTCACCTACCTCATCGCGGTGCGCGACGATGACGGCGCCGTGCTGGGCACCGTGACCGGCGTGGATCACCAGGCCCTGTTCTGCGACCCCGAGAACGGCTCGAGCCTGTGGACACTGGCCGTGGACCCGGCCGCGACCCTTCCCGGCGTGGGCGCCGCTCTGACCCACACCCTCAGCGCGATCTATCGCGACCGCAACCGCGCGTACATGGATCTCTCGGTGGCACACGACAACGCCGCCGCGATCGCGCTGTACGAGAAGCTCGGGTTCACCCGGGTACCGGTGATGGCGGTCAAGCGGAAGAACGCCATCAATGAACCGCTGTTCACCCATCCGCCGGAGACCGTCGACGACCTCAATCCGTACGCGCGGATCATCGCCAACGAGGCCCTGCGTCGTGGGCTCTGGGTAGAGGTGCTCGACGCAGAGTCCGGCGAGATGCGCCTCTCGCACGGAGGGCGCAGCGTCGTCACCCGGGAAGCGTTGTCCGAGTACACCTCCGCGGTGGCCATGAGCCGCTGCGACGACAAGCGACTGACCCGGCGCATCGTCTCCGAATCCGGCATCATCGTGCCGAAGGGCCGGCTGGCCACGTTCGACGACGCCGACCACGAGTTTCTCACCAAGGTCGGCGATGTCGTCGTCAAGCCCACCCGCGGCGAACAGGGCAAGGGAATCACGGTGGGGGTCCGTGAACACGCCGAACTCGACGCCGCGCTGGCCCGGGCCCGCGAACAGCACCCCGAGGTCCTGATCGAGCAACGCGCCGAAGGCGACGATCTGCGGCTGGTGGTGATCAGCGGCAGAGTGGTCGCCGCGGCGCTGCGCAGGCCCGCCGAGGTCACCGGTACCGGCCGACACACCGTCCGCGAGCTGATCGAGGCACAGAGCCGACGGCGTGCGGCCGCCACCGGCGGTGAGTCCCAGATTCCGATCGATGCCGTCACCGAGCAGACCGTGAAAGAGGCGGGCTGGTCGTTCGACCAGGTCCTACCTGAAGGATGCCGGCTCAGGGTTCGTCGCACGGCCAACCTGCACCAGGGTGGGACCATCCACGACGTCACCTCCAGCGTGCATCCGGAATTGCGGTCGGTGGCGATCGCCGCCGCAGAGGCCATCGGTATCCCCGTGACCGGGGTCGACCTGCTCGTCCCAGATGTCACTCGGACCGATTACGCGTTCATCGAAGCCAACGAACGCCCCGGACTGGCCAACCACGAGCCACAGCCCACTGCGAAAGCTTTCGTGGATTTCCTGTTCCCCGGCCGGCCCAGTCTGCCCCAACCCTGGACGCCGGACGAGGTCGAGGACACGAAGTCAGAGCAGGTGACGGCAGAGTCCGAAGCGTCCTCAGGCACCGAAGCGTCCTGAGATTCAGCCATGCCATAGCGGTTACCAGGTGCTGGTGCGCATCACGATCTCGGCGGCCAGCTGTGCTGTCGAATCGGCGGAGTTGCGTCTGCCGAGCAACTCGACGACCCGGTAGTCCCCATAGACGAATTGCTGGCTGGCTTTGGCCAACGTTCGCGCGGCGCTGGTGCTGACGAGCGCCGTGGTGTTCAGTTCGACCGGCGGGCAGCGTTCGTCGACGATCACCCCGGCACGATCGGCCACCCGCGGATGGCCGCGATCGACTACCACCAGCCCGGTGAACCGGTCGAGCCGAGTCGCAGCCAGTTCCCATGCCAATTCAGCGCCCTGCCGATCGCCGACCACCAACGCCCAGCGGACACCCAGCTCATCGAGAATCCCGATGACGGCCTTGGGCGTCAACCGCGGATCCGAACCGATGACAACGGTCTTCAGCGAAGCGGTGTGCAGCCGCTCGCATAACGCCAAGTACGCGCCAGCGCCCTGGTTGGCTGCGCAGAGCAGGACCACGACGGGCACCTCGTCGGGGCCGGCCACCTCGACCGGCACCGCGAAACCATCGACGATCATGGTGGCGGACGGCACAGCGGGCACGGCGTCACGCTACAGGCAGCAGCCGTCCCGCCGGGTAGGTTTCAACGCGCGGCACAGGTGCTCAAACCGCTTCCGCACGTGCGGCCTGCTTCCCGGTGATTTCCAAGAACGTCTGCGGCAGAGTGCCTTTGACGAGTATTGACGGATCCGGCGTGGGGAATGCGATAGCGAAAACCGCCATAGATCCCACGTTCTCGAAAGAGAAGTAGACGCTGCTTTCGGCGGCACCGAGCCGCATGGTCTGCCGGTACACCAAGGAATTCGCCCGCGGAGACGCCAGCTGGGTCGTGGTCACCGGAATGCCCCTGTCCGCCGGTTCGAAAAACGTCTCGTACTCGGCGCAGCGCTCCGCGGTTGCCGCCAACCGCTCAAGATTCAGCGGCCAGGTCAACACCGAAATGATTATCCGCGCGCCGTCATAGGCCACCAGGTACTCCGCAGCACTGCCCGCTCCGCGCTCGGCGGTGGAAGCGATATCGCGAGTCAACCCGTCTGTGCAACCTCTCGGCGACGAGAGCATCGGCGGCGGGCCGCCTGCACCGTCTGCCTCACCGGGATCCTTGGTGATGCGTTGGTAACGCACGCCGGGCGCGAAGTCTCCCTCGTTGAGCACTGCACGCTCAAGCCGGACACCGGGCCACTGGGCGCTGCCGGTCACCAGCTGCGAACACCCGGCGAGCATGGCAGTGACGAGTATCGCCACAGCCGTCCCCGCCACCTGCCTAATGGTCATTTCTCCAGGTTACCCATGACCTGCCGTTAGAGCTGGGTGAGGATCTCCACACCGATGTCGGTGACCACCAGCGTGTGTTCGAACTGCGCCGTCCACTTCTTGTCCCTGGTGGCCACGGTCCAATCGTCATCCCATATCTCGTAGTCCAGGGCGCCGAGGTTGATCATCGGTTCGATGGTGAATGTCATGCCGGGTTCGAGGACGGTCTGAACGGACGGCTCGTCGTAGTGCAGCACCACCAGCCCGTTGTGGAAGGTGGTGCCGATACCGTGACCGGTGAAGTCGCGAACCACGTTGTAACCGAAGCGATTTGCATACGCCTCGATGACACGGCCGACTACCGAGAGCGCCCTACCGGGCTTGACCGCCTTGATCGCCCGTCGGGTGGCCTCGTGGGTGCGCTCGACCAGCAGGCGGTGGTCCTCGGAAACGTTGCCCGCCAGGAACGTCGCGTTCGTGTCGCCGTGCACGCCGTCGATGTAGGCGGTGACGTCGATGTTGACGATGTCACCGTCCTGGACCACGGTCGAGTCCGGAATTCCGTGACAGATGATCTCATTCAGCGAGGTGCAGCAGGACTTGGGGAAACCTTTGTAGCCCAGAGTGGACGGATACGCGCCGTGGCCGATCATGTATTCGTGGGCCACCCGGTCGAGTTCGTCGGTGGTGACCCCGGGCCTGACGGCCTCGCCGGCCTCGGCGAGCGCACCGGCGGCGATCCGACCGGCCACCCGCATCTTCTCGATCACCTCGGGGGTCTGCACCCAGGGTTCGGTGCCCTCGCGCACGCTCGACCGCCCCACATACTCAGGACGTGCGATCGACGTGGGTACCGTCCGCATCGGTGAAACCACGCCCGGACGAAGGATGGTTCTTACTGACATGAGGCAATGCTACCGACACGAAAGAGCAGCTCCGGGCGTCCCCGAACGGCGACCAACCGTGGAGACCGTGTCGCGTGGAGCCGCCCAGGTGGCCGCCCCGCGGCGGATCGCTAAGTATTACGAAGCGGCCGCGGGAACCTCCAGGACTTGCGAGGACCGCGAATGTCCACCGACCCGCAGATGACCTTGCCGGTGAGGATGACGTGCGGATTCCCTTCCGCGGTGGCGTCCCTGCGGTGGTCGTGAGCACTGCCCACATTGACCTCGACGTCGTCGATAGAGGCACTCGCACCCGCGGGCAGCCGTAGATCCAGGCCGCCGAACTTCATGTCCAGCTCGATGACCACGATCGGTCCGGCGAACCGCGCGCGGGTGAGATCGAGCTCGACCGACCCCATGCGCCGGTGCAGGGCCAGCCGGCTGGGAACCACCCATTCGCCCTGGCGCTTCAGCGACCCGAGCACGCCCCGCAACTCGACGCGGTCGGCCGCCGAAGTGACGATCGCGCCCGGTCCGGGCAGGTCGCCGACCAGTGTGTCGAGGTCCGAGCGCAATCGGGCCCTCGCAACCAGTGCCGAGCGCTCCTCGAACTCGTCGATGTCGATTAGCCCGAGCGCGACGGCATTATGCAGACGGCGCAACGTTCCATTGCGATCGGCGTCGGAAATCCGCATCTCGACCGAGTCGATGGGAATACTGGCAGGCAGGTGGTTGATTTCGGTCATGACGACTTCCACGGTACCGCCGCCAACTGCGTAACCACATCAGAGTCGGTGTGATTCTGGCAACCGCTGGCTAGTATCCCGCCGGCAACTCGTCGAGCATGCCTTTGAGCATCCGCACGGCGTACTCCGAACTGCCGCCGCCGACGATCAGCGCCGAAAACGCCATATCGCCCCGGTAGCCGGTGAACCAGGAGTGCGATCCGCCCTCAAACTCGGCTTCGCCGGTCTTGCCGCGAACGTCGCCGGCGCCGTCCAACCCTTTGGCGGTGCCGTTGGTGACCACCAGGCGCATCATCGGGCGCAGACTGTCCACGACGTCGGCGGCGACAGGCTTGCTTTCGCCGGTGATCTCGGTTTCCCGCCCCTCGATGAGGCTGGGAACCGGCGTGCGGCCTGCGGCGACGGTCGCCGCGGCCAGCGCCATCCCGAAAGGACTGACCAGTACCTTGCCTTGACCGAACCCGTCCTCGGTGCGCTCGGTGAGATTGACGGTGGGTGGCACCGATCCGCTGATGGTGTCGAGGCCCTCGATGTTGTAGTCCGGCCCGATGCCGTACTGCGCAGCAGCCTGGGTGAGCCCGCGCGGGGGCATCCGGCTGGCCAGCTCGGCGAATGTCGTGTTGCACGAGCTGGCGAACGCTCGCGACATCGGCACGGTGCCGAGATCGAAACCGCCGTAGTTCGGAACGGTGCGGTGGCCGATGTCCATCTTTCCCGGACATCCCAAGAGTGTGTTGGGCGTGGCCATGTCCCGCTCGATCGCAGCACCGGCGGTGACGATCTTGAACGTCGAACCGGGCGGATACAGACCCATGGTCGCGATCGGCCCCTCTTGGTCGGCTGATGCGTTCTGGGCAACAGCAAGAATCTCACCGTTCGAGGGTTTGATGACCACGATCATGGCCTGCTTGTCGGTGGTGTCAACAGCATGCTGGGCGGCATCCTGTACCGCGCGATCCAGACTGATCGACACCGAAGGCGCCGGCTGGGCGGGCACCTCGTTGACGACGTCGACGTCGACCCCGTTCTGATTTACCGTGACAACGCGCCAACCGGGGGCGCCGTCCAGATCGCCGGCGACGGCATCCTTGATCTGGTTGACGAGCGCGGGCGCGAAATCCTCGTCGGCAGGCACAATTTCGGGCTGTGGGGTGATCACCACACCTGGTAGAGCCGCGATGGCGCCCGAGACCGCGTCGTGGTCGGTCTGCCGCAGCGTGATCAGGCTCAGCGTGCTCGTCGTCGAGCTGGCCTGCTCGGCGAGTCGCTGCGGATCCAGGGTGTCATCGAACCGATGTAGCGCTCCCGCGACGACCCGCGCGGTGGACATGAGCTCAGCACCCGCCGCACGGGCATCCAGCGCGACGTTGTAGCGATAGCCGGGAACCAGGACATCGGTGCCGCTACGTTCATTGACCGAGGCCCGCAGCGGCTCGTGGGCCCGCAGCGCCAGAGTTTGGTTCTCACCCAGCCGCGGGTGCACTCCGGTCGCGCTCCATCGAACTCCCCATTGACCTTCTTCGCGAGCCATATTGAGCTGTCCGTCATAGGTCCAGGTGCGGTCTTTTGGCAGGTGCCAGGTGTAGCGGTAGGTGACGCTTCCGGTGTCCTCGGCGTACTTGGCGCTCAGGATCTGCGCGTCCAGACCCGTGGCCTGCAGGCCGGCCCAGACCTTGTTGAGCGTCGCCCTCGCTGCTTCCGGGCGGTCGCTGAGCTGGGCTGCCGCAGTGGTGTCACCGACTGCCAGCGCGGCGAAGAACTCCTCTGCCGTGGATTCGGGTCCGTCGGGTCGAGGCGTGCAGGCGCCGAGCGGGACGACCAACGCGGCTACCGTGGCGAGGCCCGCCGCGCGTGTTACTAATGAGGTCAATGTTGCCATTGGGACTGATGTTAGGAAGTAATGGTCCGATTTCAGCGCAGGCGCACCGGCCGGGGCCGAACAGACGTCCCGCGGACTTAATTCCCGCAGACCTAATTCCCGCAGACCTAGGTGCCCGCCAGACCTAGGTGCCCGCCAGACCTAGCCGCCCGCCAGACCTAGCCGCCCGCCAGACCTAATTCCCGCGATACCTAGGTGCCCGCAGCCGGCGTCCGCACGACCAGTGGCACGGCCGGGAAGTAGGCGGCCAACTCAGAACGCGAGGTGCGCAGCGCGGCCGTACCGTGGCCCTGCTTGCGATGGTGCGGATGGATCCAGACTCGTACGTCGACCTCACCGTGGGACAGCTCACCGAACACCATGCCGATCTTCGTCCGTCCGACCTCTGCCACCAGCCAGGCCGCCTCCTCGGCGGCGACACGGGCGACCGCTTCGCGAATCTCGTCGCCGAGATCACCCGCGGGGGCAGCGGTGCCGTCACCCTTCAGGCGCATGTCTGCGGTCCGCGCGGCGAAGATATCCCGGTCTGCGTCAGCGGCGAAGGGTCGCAGCGTCAGTCGCCGGGCGGATCTTCCGGTCCGCTGGGCGGAGCTGAAGGTCAGTTCCTCGCCGAGGTTTTCCAGGCCGGCGGCGATCCTGCGGCGCGCCGCCTTGGTCAGCCGGTCGAATGACAACGTCAGGACGGCTTCGGCGGCTTCCGCGGAGGTGTCCAGCAGTTCGGCGATTGCCTCGAGCGCGTCGTCGTAGTCCTCGGAGCCGACCACCGCATCGAGCACCGCGTGTCTGCGTTGGAGTGCGTGAACGATTGTGTCGGCGATTGCCCTGCGCTCAGCTGTCCCGTCTGGCTCGACCATGAGGTGGAGCGTATGCGGCCGGACGTTCAGTCCAGCAATACGGTGGCAAAACTTCCCACCTCGCTGAATCCGATCCGCGCGTAGGTCGCCCGCGCGACGACGTTGAAGCTGTTGACATACAAGCTGGCAATTCGACCGCTGCCGACGATTGCGCCGGTCAGTGTGGCCGTCCCAGCGGTGCCGATACCGCGCCCACGCCATTCGGGGTGCACCCATACGCCCTGGATCTGGCCGACGGCCGGAGATTGCGAACCCACCTCCGCCTTGAACACCACCTGTCCTTGTTCAAAGCGAGCCCACGCCCGCCCGGCGGCGATCAACCCGGCAACCCGGCGCCGGTATCCCCGGCCGCCGTCTCCGCCGCGTGGGTCGATACCGACCTCGCCGATGAACATGTCGATGGCCGCGACGAGGTAGGCGTCGAGCTCGTCCATGCGGACCGGCCGGACCGCCGGATCAATCTCGCAGGCGGGCGCACTGTCCAAAGCCATCAGCGGCTGATTGGCGCGTACGTCGCGGGCAGGGCCCCAGACGTGTTCGAGGCGCTGCCACATGGGCAGAACCAGCTCCGCACGACCAACCAGCGAAGAGCACCGCCGCGCCTGGCTCATCGCCTTGTCGGCGAATGCATTCAGATCACTGTGCCCGCCGCGCAGGGGGATCAGATTTGCGCCCGCGAAGCACAGCGCTTCGTTCGCGCGCCGCCGCGTCCACAACTCGCCACCGGTCCCCGACGGGGCCACACCGTGCTCGGCAACACGGGAGGCGACCATGCATGACGCCACCGGATCGTCGTCGAGTACCTGGCGAACCGCTGCCATGTCGCGGATGTCGCGCACAACCGACACCCTTCGCTCGTCAACGAGGCGAAAAAGCGGAGGAGCCGACATCTGGACTCTTTCTGCGACTTACCCTGAGCAGCCAGCCCCGCACACCCGGGACCAGCTATCAGCTTACGGTCACAATGGGCGAACCACCTGCATCATCTGAACCTCGGTCTGTTTCAGTTCCAGATTCCATCTCCGAACCCATTTCGGCGGCGAGCCTGAGGGCCTCTTCGATCAATGTCTCGACGATGAGGGCTTCGGGCACGGTCTTGATGACCTCACCTTTGACGAAGATCTGCCCTTTGCCGTTGCCGGATGCGACGCCAAGATCGGCTTCGCGGGCTTCGCCGGGCCCATTGACGACGCAGCCCATCACCGCGACCCGCAACGGCACATCCATGCCCTCCAGACCGGCGGTCACCTCGTTGGCCAATGTATAAACGTCGACCTGCGCCCGCCCGCATGACGGGCACGACACGATCTCCAAGCCGCGCGGGCGCAAGTTCAGCGACTCGAGGATCTGGTTGCCGACCTTGACCTCTTCGACGGGCGGCGCAGAAAGCGACACCCGGATGGTGTCGCCGATGCCCCTCGACAGCAGCGCACCGAATGCGACGGCCGATTTGATGGTGCCCTGGAAAGCCGGGCCGGCCTCGGTGACGCCCAAGTGCAGCGGGTAGTCGCACTTGGAGGCCAACAGCTCATACGCGGCGACCATGATGACCGGGTCGTTGTGCTTCACGCTGATCTTGATGTCGCCGAAGCCGTGGTCCTCGAATAGCGAGGCCTCCCAGAGCGCCGACTCGACCAGCGCCTCCGGCGTAGCCTTGCCGTACTTCTCCATGAACCGCTTGTCCAGCGAACCGGCGTTCACGCCGATCCGGATCGGGATGCCGGCCGCACCGGCAGCTTGCGCCACTTCCTTGACCCGGCCGTCGAACTCCTTGATATTGCCCGGGTTGACACGCACGGCGGCGCAGCCGGCGTCGATCGCGGCGAAAATGTACTTCGGCTGGAAGTGGATGTCCGCGATCACCGGGATCTGCGACTTCTTCGCGATCACCGACAGTGCGTCTGCGTCCTCCTGTCGAGGGCACGCGACCCGCACGATGTCGCAGCCCGAGGCAGTGAGCTCGGCGATCTGCTGGAGTGTCGAGTTGATGTCGTGCGTCTTGGTGGTACACATCGACTGCACCGAGATCGGATGGTCGCTCCCGACCCCGACATCGCGCACCATCAGCTGGCGCGTCTTCCGGCGCGGGGCGAGAGTGGGTGCGGGGGGTGCCGGCATCCCCAGTCCGATAGCCATGAAGCCTCCTACTGGAAGAGCCTGATCGGGTTGACCAAGTCAGCGGTAACGGTCAACAGCATGTAGCCAACCACCAGCACCAGCACGGCGTAGGTGGCGGGCATCAACTTGAGGTAGTTCACCGGCCCCGCGGCCACCATGCCGCGCGCCGACCGGAACAGATTGCGGATTTTTTCGTATACGGCGATCGCGATGTGGCCGCCGTCGAAGGGCAGCAGCGGAACCAAGTTGATCGCCCCGAGCACGAAGTTGAGCTGGGCCAGGAAGAACCAGAACGCCACCCAAAGCCCGTGATCCACGGTGTCGCCGCCGATGATGCTGGCGCCGACGACGCTGATGGGCGTTTCGGGGTCACGTTCACCACCGCCGATGGAGTCAATGAGCGCGCCGACCTTGGTCGGGATCTTGGCCAGCGCCTTGCCCAGTTCCACGGCGAGGTCACCGGTGAAGGCGAACGTCGCCGGCACCGCCGCGAGCGGGTTGTACTGCGTCGGACCGAAATAGGCGCCGGTGACGCCGATGGTGCCTACCTCGGTGGGCACCGCGTCGGCGGAATCATCGCCGCCCGCGACGAAGCGCTGACTCGGTGTCACGTCGACCAGGGTGCTGAACTCGCGCGTCACACCGTTGTCATCACGCTGCACCGTCAACATGGTCGGCCCGTCCAGCGCGCGGACCGCCGAGACCAGTTCGTCGAATGACGCCACCGAAGTGTCACCGACCTCGACGATGACGTCGCCGGCCTGGATGCCAGCTGCCGCAGCCGGGCTCGGGGCAATACATTCGCCTAGATTGCCTTGCGTGACTTCGGATTTCACACAAGATGTCTCCCCCACCATGGCATTGGTGGGGGGATGGAGGTTGGGTAGGCCCCAGATGACCGCGATCCCGTAGACCAGCACCAGGCCGATGATGAAGTTCATGGCCGGCCCGGCAGCGAGCACCGAGACGCGTTTCCATGTCTTCTGCTTGTACATCGCGTACGGCTGCTCATCGGGAGCGAGTTCCTCGACCGCCGTCATACCTGCGATGTCGCAGAAACCGCCCAGTGGGACTGCCTTGACGCCGTACTCCGTCACCCCCAGCCTGTTCGGCTTGAAGGTGGACCACAGGGTGGGACCGAAGCCGACGAAGTAGCGGCGCACTTTCATGCCCGTCGCCCGCGCGACCCACATATGGCCGCATTCGTGCAGCGCGACCGATAGCAGAATGGCGAGTGCAAAGAGCACGATGCCGATCGCGAACATCATGTGGTGGCCAGTCCCTATCTACTACTTCTACTTTTACCGACTACCTGCGGGCTGTTACCTGCGGGTTCCCTCTCGACCGCACGCCGAGCCCGGTCCCGGGCCCAGTCCTGCGCATCGAGTACGTCCTCCACGGTAGCTGGTTCGGCCGCCCACTGGTCGGCAGCGCGCAGCACGTGAGACACGGTTCGTACGATTGCCGGAAACGGGATCCGTCCGTCCAGGAAGGCTTCTGCCGCCTCCTCGTTGGCTGCGTTGTAGACCGCGGTCAGGCAACCTCCCCCTCGACCGGCTTCGCGCGCCAGGTCCACGGCGGGGAAGATTTCACTGTCGAGCGGTTCGAACTCCCAGCTCGCGGCGGTGCTGAAGTCGCATGCCGACGCGACTCCGGCGACCCGGGAAGGCCAGCCCAGGGCCAGTCCGATCGGCAGCTTCATGTCGGGCGGACTGGCCTGGGCCAGGGTCGAGCCGTCGGCGAACGTCACCATCGAGTGCACGATCGACTGGGGGTGCACCACCACATCAATACGGTCGTAATCCACCCCGAACAGCAGGTGCGTCTCGATGAGCTCGAGGCCCTTGTTGACCAGAGAGGCCGAGTTCAGCGTGTTCATCGGCCCCATCGACCAGGTGGGATGCGCGCCCGCCTGGTCAGGTGTGACGTGCTCGAGTTGCGCGGCGGTCCAGCCTCGAAACGGCCCTCCCGACGCGGTCAGGACCAGCTTGGCGACCTCGTCGGGCCCACCACCACGCAGGCACTGTGCCAGTGCGGAGTGCTCGGAATCGACCGGCACGATCTGCCCGGGCGCTGCCGCCTTGAGTACCAGCGGGCCCCCCGCCACCAGGGACTCTTTGTTGGCCAGCGCCAGTCGGGCGCCGGTAGCCAGCGACGCCAGCGTGGGCTCGAGCCCGAGCGAGCCCACCAACCCGTTGAGCACCACGTCGACGCCGACCTTCTCCGCGGTGTCTTCAATCAGCCGGGTGACCGCCTGCGGTCCCGAGTGAGGCACGTCGCCGATCCTGGCGGCGGCGGCAGGATCGGCGACGGCGATATTTCTCACACCGGTCTGCTTACGCTGCCGGGCAAGCAGGTCAGGGTTGCCTCCCCCGGCCGCGAGCCCCACGACCTCGAAGCGCTCGGGATTGGCGGCGATGACCTCGAGCGCCTGCGTCCCGATGGATCCCGTGCTGCCCAGGATCAGCACCCGCAGCCTGCGTTCGCCGGATTCGCTCACCGGTCCATTGTGCCGCTGGCTGCCGAGTCAGCTCGGGCAGGTCGACACCGACGGAGATGGTCCGCCAAATATTACGCAAATATTACGAACTGGCCTCTGGTCCATCCATTCGCTTCACAGCGGGGAATGTTCTACGTCAGCTTAGGACGGGTGACGATGTCCGTTCGTGAAGGGATAGGGAAAATATGAAGACAGTTCACCGGAAGACGGCTGCCGCGGCAGGAATTGCCGCGTTCGCCATCTTTGGCGCAGCCGCGTGTTCCAGCGATAGCAGCTCGGACGCGACCGAAACGGCCACCACGACAGCCACGACTGCGGAGACCACCACCGCCGAGACCACGGCGGCGGCCGATCCCGCCGCCAACCTCGTCGGCACGGGTTGCGCGGCTTACGCTGAGGAGGTGCCCACAGGTCCGGGTTCGGTGGCAGGCATGGCACAGGATCCGGTGACCGTCGCGGCATCGAACAACCCGATGCTCTCGACATTGACTTCCGCCCTCACGGGTCAGCTGAATCCGGACGTCAACCTGGTCGAGACCCTCGACGGTGGTGAGTTCACCGTGTTCGCGCCGACCGACGACGCGTTCGCCAAGATCGATGCCGCCACGCTGGAGTCGCTCAAGACCGATTCTGACCTGTTGACGAGCATTCTGACCTACCACGTGGTACCCGGTCAGGCCGCACCGGATCAGGTCCCCGGCGAGCACGAAACGGTCCAGGGCGCGACGCTCACCGTCACTGGCGAGGGTGACGATCTCAAGGTCAACGAGGCCGGCCTGGTGTGCGGCGGCGTTCAGACCGCCAACGCCACCGTCTACATGATCGACACGGTGCTCATGCCGCCGGCCAGCTAGACATCTCAACCACCCGGAATCCCCCGTCCCTAGCAGGGCGGGGGATTTCGTATGTGCGGGAGCTGTTGTGCGGCAGCCGCGGCACCGAACAGCCCGAAAGATCCGGACCGACCGAAATATTTTGTCCGACAACCCATCCGCGCTACAAGGTGCTCCGAATACGAGGTGTAAGTGTCCGATAGGACAGAGACCGCGATAGGACAGAGACCACACGGTGGCTGCCACTTGGCGCCACCGAAGTGAAAGGAAACGTAGAAGATGACGGTCAACGGAAAAGCATTGGCAGGAGCCGGGTTCGCGATGGCCGCTGCAATCGGCTTGTCGCTGGGAACTGCGACAACGGCCAACGCAGAACTCGTCGGTCCGGGCTGCACTGCCTATGCCGAAATGGTGCCCGATGGTCCGGGCTCGGTTCAGGGTATGTCGCAGTCACCGGTCGCGGTCGCTGCGTCGAACAACCCACTGCTGACCACGCTCACCAAAGCTCTTTCGGGACAACTCAATCCCCAGGTGAACCTGGTCGATACCCTCAACGGTGGTGAGTTCACGGTGTTCGCACCCACCAATGAAGCGTTCGCCAAGATCGACCCGGCCACCATCGACCAGCTCAAGGTTGATGCGCCGCTACTGACCAGCATCTTGACCTACCACGTCGTCCCAGGACAGGCGAGCCCGTCCCAGGTTGTGGGCACCCACACCACCGTCGAGGGCGGCGATGTCACCGTCACCGGGGAGCCGAACGCGCTGAAGGTCAACGACGCTTCAGTGGTCTGCGGTGGCGTGCAGACGGCCAACGCGACCGTGTATCTGATCGACACGGTGCTGATGCCGCCGGCCGCCTGACGCGACACAACTCACACACAGCGGATTCCCCCGCACGCTTGCCAGGCGTGCGGGGGATTCGCTTTTCGTTCAGCGACGATTGCGGGCACCATCAATGCCATGCCTGCCGTGTTGTGGTTCCGTCGCGATCTGCGCCTGTCGGACCTGCCCGCCATGTTGTCCGCCGCCGACATCGACGGTGAGGTGCTGGCCTGTTATGTGCTGGACCCACGTTTGACGGCCTTGCCCGGCACCCGTCGGTTGCAGTACCTCTACGACGCGCTGCGCGCGCTGCGCGATGCTCTCGATGGACGACTACTCGTCGCGCGCGGTCACCCCACGACGCTGGTGCCGCTGCTGGCCAGGGCTGTTGAGGCCACGTCGGTACACGTATCGCAGGACTTCTCGCCCTTCGGCCGACGACGCGACGAGGCGGTGGCCGATGCGCTCTGTGACGTGGAGTTGGTGCCCACCGGGTCGCCCTATCTGGTGTCGCCGGGCCGGATCAGCAAGGGCGACGGAACCCCGTACAAGGTGTTCACCCCGTTCTTCGGGGCCTGGCGCAAACATGGCTGGCGGCCGCCGGCCGACTCCGGCCCAGCCTCGGCACGCTGGATCGATCCCGCCGACGTGCCCGGGCAGCCCGGCATCGATGATATTCCCGACGCCGGTGTCGAACTCGAACTGCCTGCCGGCGAGCAGGCCGCGCGGCGCCAGTGGGAGGACTTCACCCGCACCGGTCTGACCGACTACGCCGAGGACCGAAACCGTCCGGATTTGGACGGCAGCAGTCGCATGTCGGCACACCTGAAGTTCGGCACAATCCATCCGCGCACCTTGGCCGCGGATCTGGGGCCGGGCGCGGGTGCGCAGGCGTACCTACGGGAGTTGGCGTTTCGCGACTTTTACGCCGCTGTGCTGCACCAGTGGCCGAACAGCGCGTGGCATAACTGGAATTCCGCGTTCGACCGCATCGAGGTCGATGAGGACAGCAACGCCGAGGAGTTATTTGCCGCCTGGAAAGCCGGTAGGACCGGCTTTCCGATTGTCGACGCCGGTATGCGTCAACTTGCCGAGACCGGATTCATGCACAACCGGGTGCGGATGATCGTGGCCTCGTTCCTGGTCAAGGACCTGCATTTACCCTGGCAGTGGGGCGCCCGCTGGTTTCTCGAACAGTTGGTCGACGGTGACATGGCCAGCAACCAGCACGGGTGGCAGTGGGCGGCCGGGTGTGGCACCGACGCGGCGCCGTACTTTCGCGTGTTCAATCCCACCACTCAGGGCGCCAAGTTCGATCCTGCGGGTGACTACGTGCGTCGCTGGTTGCCCGAATGGTCCGAGATGGCGGACACCGTCGACGTACACAAAGTCGACGTACACAAGGCGGGCGGCAACCGCCCGATCGCCTATCCGGATCCCATCGTCGATCACGCGCAGGAGCGCGCGGAGTCTCTACGCCGGTACCGGGCTCTGAAGCGATGAGGCGATGGCGCAGGCGCCCTCCCGGGCGAACCGACTGTTCATCCGGCGGCTCTACGTCCGCCGGCAATGGACCTGTGTCAGAATTACCGCATCCAAGCGGCCCGATCTTGAGGAGCAGCCATGGCAAGCACCGAAGTGGAACGGCATACCGATGTCGACGTCGAAGACGTGCCGTCTGCCGAGTGGGGCTGGTCCAAAGAGAATCCCCGAGTCAAGCAGATAGGTGGACTGCTGGCGGCGGGTTTCCTGCTGCTGATGATGCACGGCAACCACACCGGACGCGTGGAGGACTGGTTCCTGGTCAGTTTCGCTGCGCTCGTCCTCGCCATGGTCGCTCGCAGCTGGTACGTCGTCCGCAACAGCACCACCAGATAGGCTTAACCGGGCTCAGACCGAGTACCGGCGTTGCCGCTAGTCGACGTGGGCCGGCGGCAGCGCGTTGTCGATTTGAGTCAGGTCGACCGACAGACCGGCTGCCCGTCGGATCTGGACAAACGATTCGATCAGCGCATCGGTGGCCTCATGCGGGTCGGCCAGGGTGCGGTCGTCGGTGAGTACCGAGATGGCGAGCTGATCGACGTACCTCCATACCGTGGTGTTCATTCCGCTGCGGGCGACGAGCGTCCCGGTCGAGTGGATCTCCTCGACCGTCGCACCTTCGCTGCAGCCACGTTCTCGTGGCCCCGGGACGTTCGAGATCGTCATATTCGTCACGGCTGCGGATTCGACCCGTCGTGGCAGGCGGCAGATAACTCAGCCAATTGGGCATCACGGTCGGCCTCAGTAGGCAGTGGTTCTCCTTGGCGATGGCGGTCGCCATCGCGGTGAGCCTGACCCGCTCCAGCGGGTCTTCGATATGGACGGGCAATGACGTTGTCATGTAGGTGAATTCGTTGCCCATCAATCGTTCGGGGGCGGTAGGGGGCGGTATTACCGGACTTCGGTGCGCGGGCGATGACTCCGGACAGGGCACAATCCGGACAGGGCATAACCAAGGGGCTTCACGACCTCCTAGCACCGGCGCCGGCCGGGAGCGGAACCTCGGCCAGAGGTAATCGCGGAATGCCGCAAGGTCGCGATCCAAATGGCATAGCGTAATTGGCAACCACCGCACCGAGTAGAACTGGATGCATAGCGACTGGATGCAGGAGATGATGCAGGAGATTAGGCAGGGAGCGCGACGATCGCCTTGACAACGAGGGCCTTGACAACGAGGGCCTTGACAACGAGGGCCTTGACAACGAGGGCCTTGACAACGAGGGCCTTCACGGCGGTATCAGCGTCGGCCGTAACCGGGGCTCGCCGGTGTCGGTAATGTGCCGGTCGCCGTTTGAACTCACCGGCACGGTCATCGCGCTGACCATCCGCGTCCCCAACCCAGCCAGACACCGTCCCCAACCCAGCCGGACACGACGACGAAGTTGAATCCAGCCAGGCACGAGTTGCCATGGCGCCGCCGCAATGAACTGAAAGGCATCAGGACGCATGACGAAGTCACCGCACGCCGCAGAACCACATCTCGCGCGCGAGCACCTGCCCATCCCCGACCCCAAACACGTCGGGCTGACAACCTACGACGCCAAAGACCCGAACACCAAGTACCCGCCGATCAAGGAATTGCGCCCACCCGAGGGGGCTCCCAATGTGCTGATCGTGATGATCGACGACGTCGGCTTCGGCGCCTCATCGGCGTTCGGCGGTCCGTGTGCGACTCCGGTCACTGAGAGACTCGCTGGTGAAGGGCTGAAGCTCAACCGATTTCACACGACTGCCCTCTGTTCACCCACCAGACAGGCGCTGCTGACCGGGCGCAACCACCACTCGGTCGGTATGGGTGCGATCACCGAGATGGCGACCTCGGCGCCGGGGAACAACAGCATCAGGCCCAAAGAGAAGGCGCCGCTGGCCGAAACCCTGAAACTCAACGGTTACTCAACCGCACAGTTCGGAAAGTGCCATGAGGTGCCCGGATGGGAGGTGACGCCAGTCGGACCATTCCATCAGTGGCCCACGGGTTCGGGCTTCGAGTACTTCTACGGATTCGTCGGCGGCGAGGCCAATCAGTACTACCCCGGCCTGTACGAGGGCACCACCCCGGTCGAGCCTCCGAAATCACCCGAAGACGGCTACACGCTCACCGAAGATCTGGCCGACCGAGCCATCACGTGGGTGCGCCAACAGAAGGCTCTGATGCCCGAGAAGCCGTTCTTCATGTACTGGGCGCCGGGCGCCACTCACGCGCCCCACCATGTCAGCAAAGAATGGTCGGATAAGTACGAGGGCAAGTTCGACGAAGGCTGGGATGTACTGCGGGAGAGGATAATCGTTGAGCAGAAGAAGCTCGGTGTGCTACCCGGGGACGCCGAGCTCACGAAACGCCACGACGAGATACCAGCCTGGGAGGACATGCCCGAGGACCTCAAGCCGGTGCTGGCGAGACAGATGGAGATCTACGCCGGCTTCCTCGAGCAGACCGACCACGAGATCGGCCGGATCGTGGACGCGATCGATGATCTCGGGGTGCTCGACGACACCCTGATCTACGTCATCATTGGCGACAACGGCGCATCGGCCGAAGGCACGCTCAACGGCTGCTTCAACGAGATGACCACGCTCAATGGCATGCCTGGAATCGAGACCCCCGAATTCCTCCTGTCCAAGATCGATGACTTCGGGACCCCTGACGCCTACAACCACTACGCAGTCGGCTGGGCCCACGCATTGTGCGCGCCGTATCAGTGGACCAAGCAGGTGGCCTCGCACTGGGGCGGCACCCGCAACGGCACGATCGTGCACTGGCCCAACGGGTTTGCCGACAAGGGCGGCCTTCGCAACCAGTTCCATCACGTCATCGACGTGGCGCCGACCATCCTGGAAGCCGCCGGGCTGCCGGCTCCCACGTCGGTGAACGGCATCAGCCAAGCCCCGCTGGAGGGGGTGAGCATGCTTGCCAGCCTGCGCGACGCGACGGCGCCCGAGACACACGAGGTGCAGTATTTCGAAATGATGGGCAACCGCGGCATCTACCATCAGGGCTGGACGACATGCACGAAACACCGCACCCCGTGGAAGGCGGATACCCCGCCGCCCTTCGACGACGATGTCTGGGAACTGTACGGTCCTGACGACTGGACTCAATCCCACGATCTGGCCGGCGAGAATCCGACGAAATTAGCAGAGCTGCAACGTCTCTGGCTCATCGAGGCGGTGAAGTACAACGTGGTACCGCTGGACGATCGCGGCTTTGAACGGATCAACCCCGACATCGCCGGCCGCCCGCAACTGATCCGCGGCAACACACAGCTCCTGTTCTCCGGAATGCGCGTGAGTGAATGGTGCGTGCTGACGCTGAAGAACAAGTCACACTCGGTGACCGCGAACCTCGACATCCCCGAGTCCGGAGCTAGCGGTGTCATCGTCACTCAGGGTGGTCAGGCGGGCGGCTGGACGCTGTATGCCCACGAGGGAAAACTCAAGTACTGCTACAACTTCTTCGGCATCGATTACTACATGGTCACCGCCGATGAGCCGATTCCCGCTGGGAAACATCAGGTTCGGATGGAGTTCAGCTATGACGGCGGAGGATTGGCAAAGGGCGGCGACGTGACGCTCTTCTATGACGGCAAAGCCGTCGGCAGCGGCAGGGTCGAGCAGACCCAGCCGATGGCGTACTCCGCTGACGAGGCTTGCGATGTCGGAGCCGACACCGGGTCACCGGCCTCCCCGGACTACGGACCCACCGGCAACAGGTTCACCGGGTCCATCGAATGGGTGCAACTCGACATCGGCGAGGACAGTCACGATCACCTGATCACACCCGAGGACCGGTTCAATATCGCGATGGCCAAGCAGTAGCCCCATGCTGTGGCGGCCTGGCATCCCTGCGCGACCCGACCGCCGGGCTGGGCTGGGGCCTCACACCGATTCTGCGTAACGCAGTGGCGGGAATCCAGCTCGCAGATCTCCGTGGCGTTACCCAAATCAGCTGTCGAACGCGGCAGGCAGCCCAGCCGCGAATTGCAGTGACCGGTGTTGGTCCTCGATCATCCCTCGGCTGCTAATTGCCCACAGGCAGCGGCAATTTCACGACCCCGGGTATCACGAACCGTGCAGGATACCCCGCGCGCCCGAACCTTCCTGACGAATTCGCGTTCAACCGGTTTGGGACTGGCATCCCACTCACTGCCAGGCGTCGGGTTGAGCGGGATCACGTTGACATGCGCAAGTGGTCCGAGCGCTCCGTGCAGACGCTTGCCCAAAAGGTCCGCTCGCCAAGCCTGATCGTTGACGTCGCGGATGAGCGCGTACTCGATCGACACCCGCCGGCCGGTCACGTCGGCGTAATAGCGGGCCGCGTCGAGCGCCTCACCGACCTTCCACCGGTTGTTGACCGGCACCAGGGTGTCTCGCAGTTCGTCGTCGGGCGCGTGCAACGAGAGCGCCAACGTGACGTTGAGTCGCTCATCGGCGAGTTTGCGGATCGCCGGGGCCAACCCGACCGTAGACACGGTGACAGATCTCGCCGAGATGCCGAATCCGTTCGGGGGTGCCGCGATGATGCGACGGATCGCCGCCAATACCCGGTTGTAGTTGGCCAGCGGCTCGCCCATGCCCATGAAGACGATGTTGGACAACCGGCCGCCGCGGGCCGTCTCACCGATGTCGCGGCTGCGCAACTCCGCACTCGCAGTCCGCACCTGTTCGAGAATCTCGGCAGTGGACAGATTGCGCTTCAGGCCACCCTGGCCGGTTGCGCAGAACGGGCAGGCCATGCCACAACCGGCCTGCGACGAGATGCACACGGTGTTGCGGTCTGGGTAGCGCATCAGCACCGATTCGAACGTCGTCCCATCAACAGCGCGCCACAACACTTTCCGAGTCTCCCCGGCATCGCACTCGATCGCGCGGGCAACATCGAACAGCCTGGGGAACAGGGCGGCGGCAACCAGCTCGCGAACCGAGGTGGGCAAGTCGGTCATCAGTCCCGGATCGGCGATGAAGCGGCTGTAGTACTGATTGCCCAGCTGCTTACCGCGGAATGCCGGAAGCCCGAGCTCGGCAACGACGGCGGCAAGACCGGACTCATCGAGGTCGGCGAAATGCCGCGGCGGCTTGGCGCGACGCGGCGGATCGAAGACAAGGGGCAGAGCCGGGAGAGATCCAGACATGAGCGTTCAGTATCTCATCCCCGGGCACGTTCTCCGGGCCGGAGCCTCTCAGGCCAGCAGGGAGAGCACGATCCAAGTCGCCACCGCAGACGGCAGGACGGAATCGAGGCGGTCCATCAACCCGCCGTGCCCGGGTAGGAGCGTGCCCATGTCTTTGATGCCGAGATCCCGCTTCACCTGCGATTCGACCAAGTCCCCCAGCGTCCCGGTGATGACGAGCATCAGGCCGAGCGGCACACCCACCCAGGCCGGGTTGCTGGTGAGGAACTCCACGGCAAGCACCGAGGTGGTCACGCCCAGCACGAGCGACCCCGCCAGCCCCTCCCAGGATTTCTTCGGGCTGATGGCCGGCGCCATCGGGTGCTTACCGAACAGCACCCCGGCGGTGTAGCCGCCGACGTCCGAGCCGACGACGACCAGCATGAGGCAGGCCACCCGACCCGCGCCGTCGTCGGGATAGATCAGCAGGGCGCCGAAGCTGCCGAACAACGGCACCCAGGCCGCAAGGAACACCGTCGTAGATATGTCGCGCAGGTAATTCTGCGGTGCGTTGGCCAAACCGCCGGAAACCAGCCGCCAGATCATGCAAACCAGAACGGTTCCACCGAAGGCGCCCAGCGCTCCTGCGGCGCCGAACGGCCAGGTCAGCCACACCATCGCCTGACCACCGATGATCAGCGGCACGAGCGGTATCGAGAAGCCGTCCTCGCGCAGCCGGCGCACGACCTCGAGCGTGGCCACGGCCATGGCGACGGCCACTATCGGGACCCACACCCGCGGCGCGAACAGCAGCGTGCAGATGAGCATGGCACCGAGGGCCACCCCCACTGCGATCGCTGCAGGCAGGTTGCGCCCTGCCCGCGACGCCTTCTTGGTCGGCTTGTTCACCGGCTGTCCTGCCACGGGTGTCGATTGCTGATCGGCCATCTCAGACCTCCAGCAACTCGCCTTCTTTGTGTTTGACCAACTCGTCGACCTGGTGGGTGTACTGGTGGGTGCTCTTGTCGAGGTCTTTCTCTGCGCGCGTCACCTCGTCCTCTCCGGCGTCGCCGTCCTTCTTGATGCGGGTCAACTCCTCCATCGCCTTACGACGGATACTGCGGACCGACACCTTGGCGTCCTCCCCTTTGGATTTGGCCTGCTTGACCAGATCGCGGCGACGCTCCTCGGTCAGCTGAGGGATCGCGATACGGATGACATTGCCGTCGTTGGTCGGATTGACCCCCAGGTCGGAGTTGCGGATCGCGTCCTCGATGCTGCGCAGCTGGTTGGCCTCGTAGGGCTTGATGACGACCAGGCGCGCTTCGGCCACGTTGATGCTGGACAGCTGCGTGATTGGGGTGGGCGAGCCGTAATAATCGATGTTGATCCGATTGAACATGCCCGGGTTGGCGCGGCCGGTGCGAACCGACGCCAGGTCGTCGCGTGCCACCGCCACGGCCTTCTCCATCTTCTCCTCGGCATCAAAGAGGGTTTCCTCGATCACGTTGTGCTCTCCCGTCCCTGTCGCTCGTCCTGAGCACATGTCGTCGCCGGCACGCCAGCTGTCACGTGGTGACCAGTGTTCCGATCTTCTCACCCGCGACTGCACGCGCGATATTGCCATCGATGAGCAGATTGAACACCAGGATCGGCATACCATTGTCCATGCAGAGGCTGAAAGCGGTCGCGTCGGCGACTTTGAGGCCACGGTCGATGACCTCGCGGTGACTTATCGCAGTGATCAACTCAGCGTCGGCGTGCACCCGCGGGTCGGCGGTGAAAACGCCGTCCACCGCCTTGGCCATCAGGACCACGTCTGCACCGATCTCCAGCGCGCGTTGCGCGGCGGTGGTGTCGGTCGAGAAGTAGGGCAGTCCCATGCCCGATCCGAAGATCACCACACGCCCCTTCTCGAGGTGCCTTCGGGCCCGCAACGGAATATAGGGTTCGGCCACCTGACCCATCGTGATGGCGGTCTGCACCCGCGTCTGGATGCCTTCCTTTTCCAGGAAATCCTGCAGCGCAAGGCTGTTCATGACGGTGCCGAGCATGCCCATGTAATCCGAGCGAGTGCGTTCCATCCCCCGGTGCTGCAGTTGCGCGCCGCGGAAGAAGTTGCCGCCTCCGATGACGACGGCCACCTGGGCGCCGCCGCGCACCACCTCGGCGATCTGGCGCGCTACCAAGGCGACCACGTCGGGATCCAGGCCGACCTGCCCGCCACCGAACATCTCACCGCCCAGCTTGAGAAGCACTCGAGAGTAGCCGGGCGTGATCAGCGACGACGATCCTGAACCGTTGGGACTGGTGGACTCCGCCATCCGACTCCTTTGCGGTCCTCGCATGCAACGCCGCCCGTGGTGCCGCGGACGGATTTCCTAATCCTGCCTCATCGCGACCACCGGACCACCTCGGGGTGTGGTTGACGCTCCGGTAGACGATGCGGTTGATGATGCGGTTGATTCCGTGCCCAAGGTTGCTGCCGCACAATGGCCCAGCCGATGTAGGGCTTCCGCCCTTGAGTTGGTAAGGCTCCGGCCCTTGGGTTTCAGCCTTCGATTCGCCGCCAGGGTCGAGCTTCCTCCAGCTCGTAGGCCAACTCGAGTAGCCGGGCATCCTGCCCGACGGCAGCGGAGAACATCATCCCCACCGGAAGCCCGGATTCGGATTCGCCCAGCGGCAACGACACCGACGGCTCGCCAGTGGCGTTCTGCAGCGGGGTGAAGGCCACCCACTCGACGAGCCGGTCGATGATCTGTTGATAGTCCGACGTCGGATCGAGATGGCCGATGCGCGGCGTGACGTCGGCCAGCGTCGGCGTCAGCAGCACGTCGTAGTTCGATGACGTCCGCGACGTGATCCGCCCCACCCGGGCCAGCCGGGCGATCGCCAAGGGCACCCGGTGCACGTTGCGAGCCGCATGGCGCTCGAGGCCCAGCGTCAGGTTGTCGAGTTTGTCGCGATCGAAACTCTCCCCGAAGGTGCGGCGACCGCCCCGGACGAGCGCGAACGCCAGAACCGACCAGTACAGCAGGAAATCTTCCATGAATCGGTGCGGCACCGGGTTGTCGATCACAGTGACCCGGTGACCGAGCTCCTCGAGCAGGGCAGCGGTCTTCAACGTCAACTCGCGCACCTCGGGGCCGGCCTCGCGGGCAACCGATTGCGTGCACACCGCAATGCGCAGCCGCTGCTTGCCGGGTCCGGTCACATCGCCGACCGGAGGCAACTTGGGATTGGCCTCGACCCGTTCCATCTCGCGGTAGAACGCGGCGGTGTCACGTACCGAGCGGGTGACCACTCCGTTGTGGACGATGCGCAGCGGCATCAGCCGCATGTCCTTATCCAGTGGAAGTCGGCCCCGCGACGGTTTGAGGCCGACCAAACCGTTGCAGGCGGCGGGGATCCGGATGGAACCGCCGCCGTCGTTGGCGTGGGCGATCGGAACCACCCCGGCGGCCACAAACGCGCCCGAGCCCGATGACGACGCACCGGCGGTGTGTTCGATATTCCATGGATTGCGCACCGGCCCCAGCCGCGGGTGCTCCGCCGAGGCGCTGAAGCCGAACTCCGAGAGCCGGGTCTTGCCCAGCGGCACCAGGCCGGTGCCCAGGTAAGCGCGGGCGAAGTTACCGTCGGAATCGGCGGGCCGCGGTTCCCAAGCATCCGTCCCACTCATCGTCGGCATTCCGGCGACGGCGACATTGTCTTTCAGGAAGGTCGGCACCCCGTCGAAGTAACCGCCGTACGGCCGGCGCTGCGTACTGCGCGCCCGGGCGTGCGCGAACGCTTCGTAGGCCAGACCGTTGAGCGCGGGATTGACCGTCTCGGCGCGGGTGATCGCGGCGTCGATGATCTCGCGCGCCGACACAGTCCGGTCCTTCAGCGCGTTCACCACACCGACGGCATCGAGGTCACCCAGGGCATCCCCGGAGGATTCTTCGCCGAAGGCGTGCAAACGGTTCATAGCCCGACGGTACCAAAGCGTACCGCCGGGTTTTTCCGGCGCGGCGGACCGACTAGGTCTGTCCTACCTCGAAGCGAACGAACCGCGTCAGGGTCACGCCGGCCTCGTCGAGCAGAGCCTTGACCGACTTCTTGTTCTCCGACACCGACGGCTGATCCAGCAGCACAACATCCTTGTAGAAGCCGGTCACGCGGCCCTCGACGATCTTGGACATCGCCTGCTCCGGCTTGCCCTCGTTGCGGGCAGTCTCCTCGGCGATGCGCCGCTCGTTGGCGATGACGTCTTCCGGCACATCCTCACGTGTCAGGTACTTGGCTTTCAGCGCGGCGATCTGCAGGGCAACCGTATGGGCAGTTGCCTTGGCCTTATCCGCGTCGGCGCCGGTGTACTCGACCAGGACACCGACGGCAGGCGGCAGATCGGCCGCCCGTTTGTGCAGATAGGTTTCGGTGTTGCCGTCGAAATAGGCGACGCGGCGTAGTTCCAGCTTCTCGCCGATCTTCGCTGAAAGATCGGCGATGATCTGCTCGACGGTGGTGTCCCCGATTTTGACTGCCTTGAGCGCGTCGACATCGGCGGCCTTGGATGCAGCCGCGGCAGCCACGATCTGCTCGGCGACGGCCTGGAACTCTGCGTTCTTCGCGACGAAGTCGGTCTCGGAGTTGAGCTCGATGAGCGCACCGTCCCGCGCGGCCACCAGCCCCTCGGCAGTTGCCCGCTCAGCGCGCTTGCCGACGTCCTTGGCGCCCTTGATGCGCAGCAGCTCGACGGCCTTGTCGAAGTCGCCGTCAGATTCGACCAGCGCATTCTTCGAGTCCATCATTCCGGCCCCGGTCAGCTCCCGGAGACGCTTGACGTCGGCAGCAGTGTAGTTAGCCATGGAAGCCTTTCCTTAGAAGACGAAACGATTCAGAGAAGACGAAACGATTCAGGAGGTCGGCCCCGGTGCAGCCTCCACCGGCGCGGCTTCGGGTGCCGCAGTGGCGGCTGCCGCAGTAGCGGGTGGGGCAGTAGCGGCGGCCGCACCGGCCGGGTCGGTGTCGGCGGTAGTGGCACCAGCCAGCAGCTCCTGCTCCCACTCGGCCAGCGGCTCGGCGGCCTCGGCAGCCGGCTTGTCGGCTCCAGCGCCGGCGCCGGAGCGCGCCTGCAGACCCTCGGCGACCGCGGAGGCCACCACCTTGGTCAGCAGTGCAGCCGCTCGGATGGCGTCGTCATTGCCCGGGATCGGATAGTCGACGAGATCGGGATCGCAGTTGGTGTCCAGGATCGCGATGATCGGGATGTTCAGCTTGCGAGCCTCTGCAACGGCGAGGTGCTCCTTGTTCGTGTCGACGACCCAGATGGCCGAAGGCACCTTCTGCATGTCCCGGATACCACCCAGGCTGCGCTCGAGCTTGTTCTTCTCGCGGGTCAGCATCAGGATCTCTTTCTTGGTGCGACCCTCGAAACCACCGGTCTGCTCCATGGCCTCAAGCTCCTTGAGGCGTTGCAGGCGCTTGTGCACTGTGGAGAAGTTGGTGAGCATGCCACCCACCCAGCGCTGGTACACATCCGGCACGCCGACGCGGGTGGCCTCTTCGGCGATGGACTCCTGCGCCTGCTTCTTGGTGCCGACGAACATGACGGATCCGCCGTGCGCGACAGTCTCTTTGACGAATTCGTACGCCTTGTCGATGTAGGTCAGCGTCTGCTGCAGGTCGATGATGTAGATGCCATTGCGGTCGGTGAAGATGAACCGCTTCATCTTGGGATTCCAGCGACGTGTCTGGTGCCCGAAGTGCGCGCCGCTGTCCAGCAGCTGCTTCATGGTTACAACAGCCATAGTGATGTAGCTCGGCCTTCTCTTTGTCGGTTGACGCGCAGCGTCCGGTGACGCCGTGCCCTGGTGCCTGCTGGTTGCCGGACCCGTCCCGAGAAAAATTCAGGACGAGACCGCCGACATCCGGGTATGACCGCCGATGGGTGGCCATGTGCAGACACGCGAAGTCAGCCCGCAGTTGCGAGCTGCTGCGTGCAGTTTACACGCTGGACAGCAGGGTTTTGACCACCGACGGCCGCCGCGACGAGCCATGCACAGACCCGCGGTTTCGGCCTGGTGGGCGGGTGGGCCGATCGGCTGAACTGGTGCTATGCGAATGCTCGCCGCCCTCGCGGTCTTTTCGGTGCTGGGCGCGGCCCCGGCGTCGGCGACAGAGGGCCGCCTCGACTGGCCGCTACATCCTCGCCCGGCGGTCGCACGTGATTTCGATGCGCCCTCCCCCAACTGGCAACCCGGCCACCGCGGCGTGGACCTGACGGCGACCGCCGGGCAGCAGGTCCATGCCGCGGGTTCGGGCACTGTGGTGTTCGCCGGGGAGTTGGCCGGCCGCTCGCTGGTCTCGATCGCCCATCCCGGCGGCCTGCGCACCAGCTATGAACCCGTTCGCCCCGTGGTGCGTCCCGGTCAGGCGGTGCGGCGCGGCACCGTCATCGGCGAAGTGACGCCCGGCCACCCAGGGTGCGCGGCGCCGGCGTGCCTGCATTGGGGCGCGATGTGGGGACCGGCGGCCCGCGCGGACTATGTCGACCCGCTGGGTCTGCTGGCGAGCACGCCGATCCGCCTCAAGCCGGTGCGCTGACCAGCGGGGTCTCGACGGCCGCGTCTCGCGGTGGTCTCAGATCACGCCCGCGGGTGGGCCCGGTCATGCACAGCGCGCAGCCGTGCCACGCTGACGTGGGTGTACAGCTGGGTGGTGGCGAGGCTCGAATGACCGAGCAGTTCCTGCACCACCCGCAAATCCGCACCCCCCTCGAGCAGATGCGTCGCGGCGCTGTGACGCAACCCGTGCGGCCCGATGTCGGGCGCCCCGTTGACCGCGGCCATCGTCTGGTGCACGACGGTGCGCGCCTGGCGCGGGTCCAGCCGCCCGCCGCGGGCTCCGACCAGCAGGGCTGCACCCGACGCGGCCGATGCGAGCTGCGGCCGCCCCTCGGACAGCCAGGCCGCGAGCGCAACCCGAGCGGGCTCACCGTAGGGCACCGTCCGCTGCTTGTTGCCCTTGCCCAGCACTTGCAGCAACTGGCGGGAGTTGTCCACGTCGTCGATGTCCAGACCGCACAGCTCGCTGACGCGGATGCCGGTCGCGTAGAGCATCTCGACGATAAGCCGATCCCGCAACGCGAGCGGATCACCTTGCTGAGCGCCCGACTTGGCTGCGTCCATCGCATCGATCGCCTGGTCTTGACGCAGCACCGCCGGAAGCGTGCGGCGCGCCTTCGGCACCTGTAGGCGCGAGGCAGGGTCCTCTGCCAGTAGACCGCGTCGCAGCGCCCATGCGGTAAAGGTCTTGACCGCTGAGGTCCGTCGGGCCAGTGTCGAACGAGCCGCTCCGGCCTGAGCCTGGGAGGACAGCCATGAGCGCAACACAGGCAGGCTCAGAGTGCCCAGTTCGGCGTCAGAGCTGCGCTGTGCGAGAAAGTCGAACAGCGAGCGCAGGTCGCCGAGGTAGGCGCGCCGGGTGTGCTCCGAGCGCCCGCGTTCCAGCGCGAGGTACTCGTCGAACTCCTCGAGAATGGCCTCCACACCACTACCGTGGCAGACCGGCGCGACCGGGCTCAGGTGGCGCGCCGCAGCGTGTCGGGGGTGAGATCGGACAGCGAGGGATATCCGTCGACGGCCATGATGAGGTCGGTTTCGGCCAGCAGCGACCGCAACACGTGCACAATGCCGTCCTCCCCGCCGATGGCCAGTCCATAGGCGTACGGCCTCCCGACACCGACCGCGTTGGCGCCCAGGGCCAGCGCCTTGATGATGTCGGCGCCGTTGCGGATCCCGGAGTCGAAGAGCACGGGCATCCCATCGGCAGCTTCCACCACTCCGGGTAGGCAGTCGATGGCGGGCAATCCACCGTTGGCCTGGCGGCCGCCGTGGTTAGAGCAGTAAATGCCGTCGACGCCGCCATCGCGAGCGCGGCGGACGTCCTCGGGGTCGCAGATTCCCTTGAGTACCAGTGGGAGATCGGTCAGTGACCGCAGCCACGGAAGGTCTTCCCAGGTCAGAGGGTTCCCGAACAGCTGAACCCACTGCAGGACGGCGGCTTGCATGTTCTCTTCCGGAGGTTGAGCCAGCAGGCTGCGGAAGACCGGGTCGCTGGTGTAGTTCGCCAGACAGTGGCCGCGCAACTGGGGGAAATTCGAAGTCGCCAGGTCACGCGGCCGCCACCCCGGGATCCAGGTGTCCAGAGTGACGATGATCGCCTGGTAACCGGCGTTCTCGGCCCGGCTTACCAGGCTGGCTGCCAGGTCGCGATTGGTGGGCGTATAGAGCTGAAAAAAGCCCGGGGTCTCGCCGAATTCGGCGGCAACGTCTTCAAGAGGATCTTCGGTGAGCGTGGATACCGCCATCGGAACCCCGGTGCGCGCGGCGGCCCGGGCCGAAGCCAGATCACCGTGGCCGTTCTGCGCGCAGATTCCGATGACCCCGACCGGGGCCATGAACAGCGGCGACGGCAAGGCCATGCCGAATAGGTCAACGGAGAGTTCACGCTCGCTGGCGCCGACCAACATCCTCGGCATCAGGCCCCAGCGGCCGAAGGCGGTCCGGTTGGCCCGTTGCGTGTGCTCGTCACCGGCGCCGCCTGCGACATAGGACCAGATCGACGTCGGCATGGCGACTTCGGCTTTCGCCTCCCAACCGGCGTAATCCATGGGAAGCGACGGGAGCACGCCCGACAGGCCCTGCAAGTAGATCTCGAGCTGGTAGTTGCCGAAGGTCATGATCCAAGGGTGCCACCGCCAGCCGGGCCGGTGCTGCTATTTCGCCTCAGCCTCGGCCAGTTCGCGCTTCCACTGCCGGAACGTTTCCTCGGTGCGGCCGCGCCGCCAGTAGCCCGAGATGGAGGACGCCCACGTGGCCTCGACGCCCCTTACCTTGCGAATGTAGGGGCGCAAGTTGTGCATGACAGCCTGGGCTTCGCCGTGGATGAAGGCCTGGACCTGCCCCGGTAACCAGTCGGCTTCGGTGACCGCGGCTATCAGCGGGTCATGGTCGCCGGCGCTGCCGTCGCCGATCAGTTCCGCGCGGCCGCCGCGATGGATCCACGTGATGCCGACGCCGGCCGGCGCCGTCAACTCGATCTCGTCCTCGGGTCCGGCCACCTCGAGGAAAACTTGACCGATCGCGTTGTCGGGCAGCGCTTCCAACGCCGCGCTGATCGCCGGAAGCGCCGCCTCGTCACCCGCCAGTAGGTGCCAGTCGGCGGCGGGATCTGGCGCATAGGCACCGCTGGGACCCATCACGAAGATGCGTTGTCCCGGGCTAGCGGAGGCAGCCCAGGGGCCCGCAACGCCGTGGTCGCCGTGGAGGAGGAAATCGATGGTGATCTCGCCCCGAGCGGTATCGGTATGGCGCACGGTGTAGGTGCGCAACGTGTAGTCCAGCGCCGCAAAGCTGTCCAGCGTCAGCGGTTGCTCGAGCGTTCCGGTATCGACGGCGTCATCGACGAACACCAGTTTCACGTACGCGTCGGTGCTCTCGATAGGCCTGAACGTATCGAAGCCGGTGCCCTCCCCCGAGCCGCCGAACACGACCCGGACCATGTGTCGCGTCAGGTGTTCGGTGCGCACCACCGCGAACGTATGCACCGGACGTCCTGCCACGACCACCATCCTCACTGCTCAACTGTCGGCTCCGACACAGCTCAACTGTCGAATTCGACCATACGAGCGTGCCTGACATCGAATTTTCCCCAGCCCGGGCCTATCGCCTGGCCATCTTCCAACCGCCCTCCCTCTGCGCGGCCAATCCACGCACCTCCAGCATCGCGAGCGGGCCGAGCACGTCGGTCACCGGCAGACCGGCTGCCACAGCGATCTCACCTACGGTGCGCGTCCCGCGACCGGGCAGTGCTTCATACACCGTGAGCTCCACGTCACTGAGCTCATCGATCACTGACGTCGGCCGGGGGACATCAGGCGCCAGCTCGCCCATCCGGCCGACCAGCTCGATCACATCGGCCGCGCGGGTCACCAGATTGGCGCCGGCGGCGAGCAACGCATGGCATCCCACCGAGGTCGAGGAAGTGACCGGACCCGGAACCGCACATACATGTCGGCCCAATGCACGGGCCCACGCCGCAGTATTGGCTGAACCGCTGCGCGCTCCGGCCTCGATCACCACCGTGGCTCCGCTCAACGCGGCCACCAGCCGATTTCGGGTCAGGAACTGTCGGCGCGTCGGCCGCACCCCCGGTGGATACTCGCTGACAAGCAGACCGTGGCGGCTGACCCGGTGGAACAGAGCTGAGTGTCCGGCCGGGTAGGGAACATCGATCCCGGCGGCGAGGACGGCGACCGTCTCGCCGTCAGAGGCCAGCGCCGCACGGTGCCCCGCCCCGTCGATCCCGTAAGCGCCGCCGGAAACTACGGCCACGTTCCGCTCGGCCAGACCGGCCGCCAGGTCGGCCGCCACGTGTTCGCCGTAGGCCGTCGCCGCTCGGGTTCCGACAATCGAGGCGGCCCGATCAGCGACGTCACATAGCCGTGCAGGCCCGACGGCCCACAACACCAGTGGCGGATGAGCCTGCGGCTTCTGGTTGCCATCCACACCCCGAAAAGAAGCAAGCGCGAGAGTCGGCCATTCGTCGTCATCGGCGGTGACCAGACGCGCGCCCATCCGCCCAAGTACATCGAGATCCTCTTCTGCACAATCTAGTTCGAACCGAGCTTCAGTAGCCCGCTTCAATGGTCCGGAGACTTCGCGGCGTCGGATCCGGTCCGCCGCATCAACGGCGCCCACGGCGGCGACCAGATCTGCGAGCAGCGGATTGGGCGGCTCTGCGACCCTGGACAAATACGCCCAGGCGCGGCGCGTGTTCTCGTCCATCAGGGACAACCCAACTGCCGGAAGCTCATCGCCGTCATGACGTCAGCCGTCGTGGGCGAGGTGCGTCCGGCGAGGTCGGAGAGAGTCCAGGCGACACGCACGGTGCGATCCATGCCACGGATGCTCACCGCCCCGCGGTCTACCGCCATCCGCAGCGGTTTCATGGCTTTCGCAGTTGGTTGGAAGCTTCGACGCAGCAGCGGACCGCCAACCTCGGCGTTGGTCGCGATGCCGTGCGGCCGCCATCGTTCCTGAGCTGCCCGCCGTGCGTCCCAAACTCGTTTGCGAACAACGGAAGTCGGCTCGCCCTCGTCATCGCAATATGACCCCGCCCGTGACGCGTGCATCTCGACGCGTAGATCCACCCGGTCCACCAGCGGACCCGATAGCTTGCCCCGATAGCGTCGCTTCTCGGCCGCGCCGCACAGGCAGTCACGTGGGTCGGGTGGGGCGCACGGACAGAGGTTGGCCGCCAGGACGAGCTGAATTCGGCACTGGTACCGGGCAACACCATCGCGGCGAGCGAGACGGATCTCGCCGTCCTCCAGAGGAGTGCGAAGTGCCTCCAGCGCAGGGGTGTTGATCTCGGCGAACTCGTCTAGGAACAAGACGCCGCGGTGGGCGCGACTCAGCGCGCCGGGTCGCGCCATCCCCGCACCTCCGCCGACGAGCGCCGCAACGCTGGCGGTGTGGTGCGGCGCGACGAACGGCGGCCGGGTGATCAGTGGGGCATCACCGGTAAGCAGGCCGGCCACCGAATGGATCGCGGTGACTTCCAGAGACTCGGTATGCGACAAAGGTGGGAGAAGGCCCGGAAGCCGCTGCGCCAGCATCGTTTTGCCCACACCAGGGGGTCCGGTCATCAAGAGGTTGTGGCCACCCGCCGCGGCCACCTCGACGGCATAGCGCGCCGCCGTCTGCCCGATCACATCGCTGAGATCCGCCGAAGCCCCACGCGTTTGCTGGGGATTCTCGACGCGGCCGTGGAGATCGCCCTGGCCCGCCAGCCATGCTTGCAGCTGTCCCAGGCTGCGGGTACCCCAGACTTCGATCCGCTCGACCAAACTGGCTTCCGCCAAGTTGTCGAGCGGCACCACGACCGCGGGCCACCCCTGCTTCTGCGCGGCCAGCACGGCGGGTAACACACCCTTTATCGGCCGCACCCGGCCGTCGAGCGCCAACTCTCCGAGTAACACCGTCTTCTCCAGCCGGGGCCCGGACTTCCTGTCGCGGGCCGCCAGCACAGCAGCAGCCAACGCGATGTCGTACACCGACCCCATCTTCGGCAGGGTCGCCGGCGACAACGCCAGGGTTAGCCGCGCCATCGGCCAGGTGAATCCGCAGTTGGTGATCGCCGCGCGTACGCGATCTCGCGACTCCTGCAGCGCGGCATCGGCCAAGCCCACCAGATGGACTCCGGGAAGCCCGGCGGCGATATCGGCCTCGATCTCGACGATCTCGCCTTCCACACCGCGCACCGCCACCGAAAATGCCCTGCCCAGTGTCATCACCCCACCCCCTGGATGTGGGTGATCTCGGGAGTGCGGCGACGGCCGATCCGGATCGCCATGACATCGATTCGCACCGACGCCCAACTGCAGTTCTGCTGGGCCAGCCACAACCCGGCCAACCGGCGCAGCCTGCGCACCTTCTGCGGAGTCACCGCCTCCGAGACGTCGCCGAACTGCTCCCCTGTCCGGGTCTTCACCTCGACGAAAATCACCGTACCGGTGGCGTCGTCGGCCGCGACCACATCCAATTCCCCGTAGCGACAGCGCCAGTTGCGAGTGAGTACCCGCGACCCGATCTGCCGCAGATGGTCGACAGCTAGCTGCTCACCCAGCGCCCCGATCTCAGCGCGGCTCTCTGTTCTCGTCATACCGGCGACTTTGCGGCGACCCTCCGACAGATCCGCCCGC
>JAHZIT010000157.1 GCA_022601275.1 Actinomycetes bacterium | reverse complement strand
GGCATCGACAAGGTGCACGCCGCCATCGAGGTGCGAGCCGCAGGCGCATGAACTGCCCCCGACGAAGGGCTAGGAACCCGCAGGGCCGCTCGCGCGTTGGCACATCATGGCAATGAGGCTGTTTTTTCTCTATGCGATTGTCGAGCTGGCCGTCCTGGTGGTGCTGGCGTCGACGATCGGGTTCGGCTGGACGGTGCTGCTGGTGGCGGGCACCTTTGTTCTGGGCCTCGCGCTGGCAGGCTCCCAGTTGAACCGCCACATCCGGCGGCTCCAGTCCGGGCTCACCGCCGCCGATGCCCCGGGGGCGGTCACCGACAGCGTGCTGGTAGCACTGGGCACCGTGCTCGTCGTGATACCCGGTTTGGCCAGTTCTGTCCTCGGCGCGCTGCTGCTGCTACCGCCGACTCGCGCGGTCGCGCGTCCGGTGGTCGGCGCGATGGCCGCTCGGCGAATCCCGTTGATCGTCGGGGTCGGCACGGTTGGCGGTGCCGCGGCGGGCGCCCGATCAGGCTATTCGCCACAGCAGGGTCGAGGTGAATACATCGACGGGGAGGTCATCGACATCGACGGGGACGTCATCGACATCGACGGGGAGGTCATCGACGTTGTCGGGGACGAGCAGCCCCGACTGCCTGAGTGACCAGCACCACCCTGCTGCTCAATGGGCGGGTGCACAGCCCGTCGATGCCCGACGCGACCGCGATGGCGGTGCGTGACGGGATTGTCGTCTGGCTCGGCAGCGACGATGTAGGTCGCGCGCAGTTCCCCGGCGCTGAGGTGACCGACCTCGCCGGCGCCTTCGTGGCCCCGGCGTTCGTGGACAGCCATGTGCACACCACTGCGACCGGGCTGACGCTGACCGGTCTCGATCTGCGGCCGGCTACATCGTTGCGGCACTGTCTCGAACTCTTGGCTGACTACGCGCGGTCCCATCCCGACGGCATGATCTGGGCACACGGCTGGGACGAATCGGGCTGGCCCGAGCGGACCGCGCCGAGGACCGCCGACGTGGACGCAGCCGTTGGTGGTCGGTCCGCCTACCTGACACGTATTGACGCGCACTCCGCAGCGGCATCGACGGCCCTGCGGAGGCGGGCCACCGGACTGGCTGGGGCCGCCGGCATGCATGATCAGGCGCCGCTGACGGCGGACGCGCACCACTTGGTGCGCAAGGCCGCTCGCAGCGGCCTTACCGATGAACAGCGGACCAGCGCCCGGCGGACGGCGCTCGACGCGGCGGCCTCAGCGGGCATCGCCGCAGTCCACGAGTGCGCGGGTCCGAATATCGGCGGTCTGGAGGACTGGCACGAGTTGCGCGCCCTCGAACACGGAGTCGAAGTCGTCGGCTATTGGGGTGAGCAGGTCACCGACGCCGCGCGGGCGCGCGAGCTCACCGAAGCGGCACAAGTCCGCGGTCTGGCCGGTGACCTGTTCGTCGACGGCGCGCTGGGCTCACGAACCGCGTGGCTGCACGAGCCCTACGCTGACCTGCCCGAGTGCTGTCCGGCACCTACCGGCAACAGTTACCTTGCTGTCGACGCGATCACCGCCCATCTCTCGGCGTGCACCGAAGCGGGTGTTACGGCGGGATTCCACGTAATCGGCGATGCGGCCGTGACCGCCGTTGTGTCCGCGCTGGAAACCGTTGTCGACCGGTTTGGCCAGGTTGCCGTGGCACGGTTGGGCCACCGGCTCGAACACCTGGAGATGGTTACCGAGGAACAGGCCGCCAAGCTCGGTCGGTGGGGCGTGATAGCCAGCATTCAGCCCGGCTTCGATGCGCTGTGGGGAGGCGAGACGGGCATGTACGTTTGGCGTCTGGGCCCCGAGCGAGCCCGTCGGCTGAACCCGATCGCGCTGTTAGCATCCCAAGGCGTGCCTCTCGCCTTCGGTTCCGACACCCCCGTCACCGTCCAGAACCCGTGGGCGACCGTCCGCGCGGCGATGACCCATCACACCCCTGGCAGCGCGATCTCGGCGCGGGCGGCGTTCGCGGCAGCCACCCGCGGCGCCTGGCGGGCGGGCGGGGTCCGAGACGGGGTGACGGGGACCCTCGTGCCCGGCGCGCCGGCCACGTACGCGATTTGGGAAGCCGATGAATTCGACGTCAGCGCTCCCACCGACGCAGTGCAGCGCTGGTCGACCGATCCGCGCTCCCGGGTACCGGTGTTACCTCGACTCGACGACCGCCTCCCACGCTGCCGGCAGACCGTACACCGGGGCTCGGTAATCCATGGCTGACACCGCAGAGGTTCCCAGCACCAGGCCTGACACCCAGCGCAAGTCACGAACCGAGCGCTTCGGCCGGGGGCTGGTGAGCCGCTTGCACGTGTTGGGCGTCACCATTGTCGCCGGGCTGGCGCTCTGCCTCAGCTTCCCTCCGTTCGGATGGTGGTACGCGGCAATCCTGGCGTTTGCGCGGCTGGGTTGGGTACTGACTCGGCCCTCCACCACCGCCGCGGGCGGTCTGGGCTACGGGCTGCTGTTCGGGCTGGTCTTCTACCTGCCACTGCTGCCGTGGATCAGTGGGCTCGTCGGGGCGCTGCCGTGGCTGGCCCTCAGCGTGTCCCAGGCATTGTTTCCGGCACTGTTCGGGCTACTCGCGGTGCTGATCCGTCGTCTGCCCGGCTGGCCGTTGTGGTTCGCGGGGCTGTGGTCGGCCCTGGAATGGGTCAAGTCGACGGTTCCGTTCGGCGGATTTCCGTGGGGTGTCGTCGGCTTCTCCCAGACCGAAAGCCCGGTGCTGCCGTTGGCCTACATCGGCGGCGCGCCGTTGGTGTCCTTCGCGGTGGTCCTGCTCGGGTTCAGCGTGTCGGCGATGACTGTGGAAGTCGTTAGATGGTGGCGGCGCGATGCCGCGACCCGCGCTGCCACGCCGCCCGCTGTAGTGCTGCCGGGCTTGTGCATCTGCCTGGTGCTGGTGGCCACTGCGGTCGCCTGGCCCCACGTCCGCAAATCCGGCGTCGGCGCCGGCAACGAGCCGCCGGTCACGGTGGCCGCGGTCCAGGGCAATGTTCCGCGGCTCGGTCTGGAGTTCAACGCTCAGCGCCGCGCGGTCCTCGACAATCACGTGCTCGAGACGTTTCGCCTGGCCGAGGACGTCCAGGCCGGACGCGCGCCCCAGCCGATGCTGGTGATCTGGCCGGAGAACTCCTCGGACATCGACCCGCTGGTCAACGTCGACGCCGGGCTGCAGATCTCGATGGCGGCCGCGGCGATCGATGCCCCCATTCTGGTCGGCGGTGTCCTGGCGGCTCCGGGCTACTCGCGGGACAACCCGGTCTCGACCAATTCGGTGATCGTCTGGAACCCGGAGACGGGACCTGCGGACCGTCATGACAAACGGATCGTCCAGCCCTTCGGGGAGTACCTGCCGTGGCGCAGCTTCTTCAGCCAACTGTCGCCCTACGCTGAACGAGCCGGCTATTTCAGTCCCGGCACTGGCGGCGGGGTGGTGCAGGCCGCCGGTGTGCCGGTCGGAGTCGCCACCTGCTGGGAAGTCATCTTCGACCGCGCACCACGCCATGCGGTGCGTAACGGCGCACAGTTACTCGCGGTGCCCACCAACAACGCCACCTTCGATGAGGCGATGAGCGAGCAGCAGCTGGCATTCGCCAGGCTGCGCGCTGTCGAGCACGACCGCTATGTCGTCGTCGCCGGGACCACCGGGATCAGCGCAGTCATTGCGCCCGACGGTCGCGAACTGGCCCGCACACGTTTCTTTGAACCGGCCTACCTCGATCAGCAGATCCGGTTGAAGACCGAGTTGACGCCTGCGACCCGTTTCGGACCGATCATCGAGGCGGTGTTGGTTGCCATCGGTGTTGCGGGCATCCTCGGGGCGATACTGCACAATGGACCATTCGCACGGTCGCGGGGTCGGAGATCCGCGACCGATGAAGGTAAAGACGGTAAAGGAGGAGCCACGTGAGCGCCCCCGGTGGCATCCCCGACAACGCAGCAGACCCTTCGGGAGAAGGCTCGGCTGATCCGGTGGCGAGCACTCTGGTCATCATTCCCACCTACAACGAGTGCGACAACCTTCCGACGATCGTCTCGCGCGTGGCTAACGCGGTACCCGACGCGCACGTCCTGATCGTTGACGACAGTAGCCCCGACGGCACCGGGGATCTTGCCGATGAACTCGCTCTCGCCGACCCGGCCCGGGTCCATGTCATGCACCGCGCGTCCAAGGATGGTCTCGGCGCGGCATACCTGGCTGGTTTCGCCTGGGGGCTCAACCGCCGGTATTCCGTCCTCGTCGAGATGGACGCAGACGGCAGCCACGCACCCGAGGAGCTCCACCGTCTGCTCGAGGCCATCGATGCGGGAGCCGATGTGGCGATCGGTTCGCGGTACGTCGACGGCGGCGAGGTGCTGAACTGGCCAAGGCGGCGGCTTGCGCTGTCACGCACCGCAAACGGGTATTCGCGGATTCTTCTCGGCGTCGATATCCATGACATCACCGCCGGTTACCGCGCCTATCGTCGTGAGGTGCTGGAGAAGATCGACCTGGCCGCTGTTGACTCGAAGGGCTACGGATTCCAGGTGGATCTGACGTGGCGCTCCATCAACGCAGGTTTCACCGTTGTCGAGGTGCCCATCACGTTCACCGAGCGTGCGCACGGCGTCTCGAAAATGGACGGATCTACCATCCGGGAAGCGATCGTTAAGGTCGCCCAATGGGGAATGCGTGCCCGCATCGACCGCGCCCGCGGGAAGGTGCGCTGAGCGGGGTCAGCTTGTGCTCAACTGCCCCTGCGGCGGGTCTTGATGATGTTCAGGCGTTCCTTGAGCAGCTCGTCGAGCTCCTCGACAGAGCGACGTTCCAAGAGCATGTCCCAGTGGGTGCGCGGGGGCTTGACCTTCTTCGGCTCGGGAATTTCCCCCTCGATCAGGGTGCCCTCAAGGCCGTTGCGGCACAGCCAGGCGCCGGGGATCTCGGCGTCGTCGGCGAACGGGACGTCGAACTCCTCGCCGTTGTCTGTGCGGTAGCGGGCGACCCGACGGGGCGCCAAGTCGTGGTTGCGGTCCGTCTCGTAGCTCACGGCTCCGAGCCGGCTGCCTCTCAAGACCCGATCGGCCATCGTCAACTCCTCAATAAGCGCATGTCGTCCGTCTTCTCAACGCAGGGGTCCTGCGGAGAGTTCCCGACGCGACCCCCGATGATACCGGGATCGGTGCAGCCGGCGGTTTACAGTCGGTCTCGTGACTTCTGCGACGTCTCAGGCGTCCTACCGCGCAGCCCGGACACGCCCCCAGAGCTGCCGATGGTGCGGCCGCGAAATCGCAGACAGCGGGCTGGGTAGACGACGACAGTACTGCAGGCAATCCTGTCGTCAGCGAGCTTACGAACAGCGCGCCCAGATCAAAGGCACCTCGGTGCCGCCCGACTCGGTGGTGCTCACTGCCGAAGAAGCGGCTGAACTGTCGGATCGGGTGTATCAGGTCAGGTGCGCAGCCGAGGACATGGCGACCGCGCTCGAGGAAGGCGCCGACCGAGCCGAACTCCGCGAGCTGACCGACGCGCTGATGCAGGTGGCCAGCGCTGCCGACGGCTGGCGGTAGCTCCCACCGACGGCTGGCGGTAGCTCCCGACGGCGCGATGATCAGCAGCTGAACATCGCGCCCGTCTGCGGCGGTGGTGCCACCGGCTGCAGGCAGCCGAACGGCAGCACGCCATCGGCGCTGATCCAGACCGCCGACCGATGCGCGTAGTTCACACAGAACAGGCCCGTCGCGTCGCTACGGCATCGATTGTCCCCGAATGTCAGCGACTGGCCTTCGGGCAGCTGTGGTCCGACGCCCAGGATGAACGGTCCGGGATCTCCGTGCAGAGACCCGATCTGCAGGGCCGTCCCGGAGAAGTCGACCCACCCGGGCTTCCACATCCCCTCGGCATTCGCGGGGCGCGGCGCGGGGGCGTTCAGTTCCACCAGGCACGACAGCGTGTCGCCGCTGTATGTGGCGTCGGTGAGGCACTGCGTGGTCTGGTTGGCCGCCCCGGAAGGCGCGGTGAACGCGATGTCGTCGCCGAGCCGAGTGGTGACCCCATCCGAGTAGGCCTCGTGATAAGCGTCGGCATCGGCGGGAGTGCCCGCTTCGATCCATGTGATGACATCCTGGATCGGCGCGTCCCGGCCTGGTGGCGGGTCAGGTTCTCCCGGGCCGGGCGAGGCATTCGTGCTGGTAGGCCTGCTGTCGGGTGGTGTCGACAGAGTTGCCTCCGAGGATGAACCGGAGGGTTCGGAGTCACCGCCGACCGACTGAGAGCAGGCCGCCAACAGTGCAGTAACCGCTATCAGGCCCGCAATTCGCATCCAGCCAGGCTAGCGGCCCGACACGCATTGCCGGGCCAGGCGGGGCGGGCAGGAGTTAGTTACCGTCGGGAGGATGCACGAGGAAACCGTCCGGGTGAAGATCGCCTCGGGCACTGTGGAGGGCTTCACCCGCGACGGGGTGAGTCGGTGGCGGTCGATTCCTTACGCCAGCCCGCCGGTAGGTCGGTGGCGCTATCGCGCGCCCCAGCCGGTACAGCCGTGGCCGGGCGTCCGACACTGCCACGGGTTCGGCCACTGTGCGCCCCAGAAACGCATCTACACACTCCTCGCGCCCGGCAGATATCAGCAGATGAGCGAGGACTGTCTGACGCTCAACGTCGTCACTCCCACCGAAGAAACCCGAGAGAAGACCCGGGAGTCGACGCGGGAACCACTACCGGTCATGGTTTTTATCCACGGCGGCGGCTACATGCTGGGAAGCTCGGCGACGCCGATCTACGACGGCGCCTCGCTGGCGCGCAAAGGCTGCGTCTACGTCTCGGTGAACTATCGACTCGGTGCCCTCGGCTGCCTGGACATCTCCTCGTTGTCCACCGGCGACGTCATCATCGACGACAACCTATTTCTGCGCGACCTGGTGATGGCGCTTCGCTGGGTCCGCAACAACATCGCGGTCTTCGGCGGCGATCCGGACAACGTGACCATCTTCGGCGAGAGCGCCGGCGGTCACGCCGTGGCCACGTTGTTGGCTACTCCGGATGCCAAAGGGCTTTTCGCTCAGGCGATCTCGGAGAGCCCGCCGAGCGGAATGGTGCGCAGCGCCGACATCGCCGCGGAGTACGCCGCCAGGCTGGCCAGACAGCTCGGGGTGGGGGAAAAGGACGCGGCCCAAGCACTCCTGGCGGCGCGCCCGGCCGATCTGGTGCACGCCCTCGAGCGGCTCATCGCCGGGGGCCACAAGGACACGCTGGGCGCTTTCGCGATTGGACCCACTTACGGAACCGACTACCTGCCAACGGATCCAGTCGATGCGATGCGCACCGGGACGGCGCATCCGGTACCGCTGATCGTTGGAACAAACGCCGACGAAGGCCGACTGTTCACCCGCTTCCTCAAGCTGCTGCCGACGACGCGAGGAGCCATCGAGCGGTTGCTCCACCACGTCGATCCCGCTGACCGTGACCGAATCACCTCGGCATATCCCGGTTACCCGGACGCTGCGGCGTGCGTCCGGCTGGGAGCGGACTTCGTCTTCGGCTCGGCGGTGTGGCAGATCGCCCAGGCACACAGCAGGCATGCACCCACTCATGTGTACCGCTACGACTTCGCCACCCGCGCGCTGCAGTTGGCCGGCATGGGCGCCACCCATGCGACGGAGCTGTTGGCGGTGTTCGACCTCTACCGTTCCCGACTCGGGGTATTACTCCACGCCGGCGTGGATTCGCGAGCGGCGCGCAAGGTCAGCGACGATGTCCAAGCTCGCTGGCTGGCGTTCGCCGACCGCGGGGTGCCGGGCGAGGACTGGCCGCGGTACACCAGCGAGGAGCGCGCGGTCCTGGTCCTGGACCGGCGTCGCCGTGTTGAGTTCGACCCGCATGCCGAGCGCCGCCTGGCGTGGGACGGATTCTCGTTGTCCGCCAGGTGAGAGCCGCCGAAATCGCGGAATCGCCGTGCTGAGCAGCCGGGGATGTGATTCCGTTAGCGCGTGGCTCAGCCTAGCGATTCGCACCTTGCCGACTACCCCCTCGACCCGCTCGGCGTAGATGAATTCCGATTGATCACAGCGATGCTTCATCGCGACTACGGCGTGAGCGCCGCGCCCACCTCTCCGGCCGAGCTGGGTTGGCGCTACGCCTCGATCGAGATGATCGAACCCGCTAAGGCGGAGTTGGCTGCTTTCGCCGACGGCGGACCCCGGCCGCCCCGCCGCGCGGAGGTCATCTGCTTCAACCGGAGCGACAACACGACCTACAAGAGCGTGGTATCGCTGACCGATGACCGCGTGGAGGCGTTCGAACACATTCCCGGTGTGCAGGCGAACTTCACCGTCGACGAGTTCCTCGAGTGCGATCAGGCGTTGCGGTCACATCCCGACGTGATCGCCGCGGTGGCCGGTCGCGGGATCACCGACATGGATCTGGTGTTCTTCGACACCTGGACCTACGGCGACGCCGTGGCCCCTCCAGAGTTCCGAGACCGCAGGATCGGTTGGTCGGACAGCTGGGTCAAGGCTGCCCCGGGAGCCAACCCCTACGCGAAGTTGTTGAGCGGACTGCACTGTGTGATCGATCTCAACACGATGGAGTTGCTGCGGGTGGAGGACGGCGGGCCGTTCGCCACCGGTGAGGCGCCGGTGCCCGAGGCCATGGGGGAGTACGTGCCGGCACACATTCCTGAGCGCATCCGCGCGGCCGCTCACCGCGAACCCCTCAAGCCGCTGTACATCACCCAACCGGAGGGACCGTCGTTCACGGTGGACGGCCACCTGGTGCGCTGGCAGAACTGGTCGTTCCGGGTCGGGTTCAATCATCGCGAGGGGGTGACGCTGCATACCGTGAGCTACCGCGATGGCGACCGGGACCGTTCGATCGCGCACCGGATGTCGTTCGCGGAGATGATCGTGCCCTACCGAGATCCCTCGCCGGACCATTACCGGCGCACCGCATTCGATATCGGCGAGTGGGGTCTGGGTTTCATGACGACCTCGCTCGAACTGGGCTGCGATTGCCTGGGTGAGATCCGTTACCTCGATGCGGTTCTGCACAACAGCAAAGGTGAGCCCTACACCATCACCAACGCCGTGTGCATCCACGAGGAAGACAATGCCGTGCTGTGGAAGCATGTAGACCATGACACCGGCGCCGAGGTGCGCCGGATGCGCCGACTCACCTTGTCGTTCCACGTCACCGTCGCCAACTACGAGTACTTGGTGTACTGGCGGCTTTACCAGGACGGCAACATCGAGTGCGAGGTGCGTGCCACCGGCATCATGGTGACGACACCGTTGCCGCCGGGGGCGCCCAACCCCAACGGCACCCTGGTCGACGAGCGCACCTATGCACCGTTCCACCAACATTTCCTGGTCGCCCGGCTCGACATGGATGTTGACGGCTGCGATAACACAGTGGTGATGTCGGAGTCTCATGCCGAGCCGATCGGCCCCGAGAATCCACACGGGCTGTCCCTGGTGGTGCGCAACGTGCCGTTGCGTACCGAGGCGGAGGGTAAGCAGGACATGAATTTCGGGACGCAGCGTGCATGGAAGGTGGTCAACCCGAACGTCGTGACGGGCTTGGGAACCCACCCGTCATACAAGCTTGTTCCCAGTGGTGCCATTCCGTCGATGTTCGAGCCCGGCTCACCACTACTCGAGCGGGCAAGCGTTATCGACCACACGCTGTGGGTCACTCCTAACAGGCCAGACGAGCGCTGGCCCGCAGGGGAATTCGTCAACCAGTCGGGTCGGGACACCGGGCTGGCCCGATGGACAGAGGCCGACCGTTGCATCGAGAACACCGATCTGGTGCTCTGGTACGTGTTTGGGATTCATCACATCACTCGGCCGGAGGACTGGCCGGTGATGCCGGTTGATGTGGTGTCGTTCTGGCTCAAGCCATTCGGGTTCTTTGAGCGCAACCCCGCACTTGACGTGGTGGGCACATCCTCGGATTCCTGCCACGACTCGGCCCCCTGATCTAGCTGTCCGCCGCGGTGGTCGACTCCTCGATGATCGCCCGCATGGATTTCTCGGCGGCGGCGCCGTCTTTCAGCCTGATCGCGCGGGCAACCTCATCGTGTAGCGCGATTGCCTTGAGGTTAATTGTGGCAGTGGCTATTCCGTGATACGCGTCGCCGCTCGGCACTTCTGACACCACTCCGCTGAGCGCTCTGAACATCTCGTTTCCACTTGCTTCGAGCAGGGTGCGGTGAAAGATCCTGTCGGCGACCAAGTAGGCGTCCAGGTTTCCCGAGCGACCGTGTACGACCATGTCAGACACCGCCGCCGCCATGGTTCGGCACTGCTGGGGATCGGCCCGCAGGGCGGCTAACGCCGCAGCGGCAGGCTCGAATCCCTTGCGCAATTCGGAAAGCGACCGGAGCAGGGTGGCGCGATCTGCGGATGCCAGCCGCCAGCGAATCAGCCTGGGGTCAAATACATTCCATTTGTCCGACGACTGGATGGTGATGCCTACCCGGCGGCGCGACTCGACCATGCCCATCGATTCGAGGACGCGGATCGCCTCGCGGGCGACGCTGCGCGACAGTCCGTGTTCAGCGCTGACG
>JAHZIT010000156.1 GCA_022601275.1 Actinomycetes bacterium | reverse complement strand
TTCGACGGGAATGGGCTGAGGATCGGGCCTGCGCAGGATTCGGCGGGCGAGCCGGCGAACGTCCAGCGAGTCGATTCGGTCGCCGAGCAGCACCAGTGCGGCGGGCGTCACGATGACCGCCGCGGCGGCGGCGAACGCCACGGTGGCCACCCCGGCATAGGCGAAGGACTTGAGGAAGTTCATCGGAAACAGCACCAGAGCCGACATCGACAGCGCCACTGTGATGGCGGAGAAGATTACGGTGCGTCCGGCCGTGGTCATGGTGTGCTTGAGGGCCTCGAAACGATTCGCGCCCGCGTCGGACCCATCGCGCTCTGCGCCAAGGGCCAATTCATCTCGATAGCGGCTGATGATCAGCAGGGTGTAATCGATGGCCAGGGCCAGACCCATGGCAGTGGCCAGGTTCAGCGCGAAGATGGATACGTCCGTGGTGAAGCTGACGATCCGTAGTACGGCCAGCGCACCGATGATCGCCATCACGCCGATGGTGACCGGTACCGCGGCGGCCAGCAGTCCGCCGAACACCCACACGAGCACCAGAAAGCTCAGCGGGATGGCCAGCGATTCCATGACAATCAGGTCGCGCTGGGACTGTTGGGTGACCTGAAGGTTGACCATTGCGGTACCGCCGGTGCGCACGGTCAGGCCGTCTTCCGAGCGGGTGACCTCTTCGGAGATTTCCTTGGCGTAGGTCTGCTGCTGGGCTTCGGTACCGCTGATGTCGGCGACGATCAGCCCGGCGGTGCGATCTCTGCTGGCAAGGTCCGCGGCGACCGCGGGTGGGGCGGTCCAGGCCGATGAGACGTCAGTTACGTAGGGGCGCTCAGCCAGCGCATCGACGATGGCTGTTCCGGCTTCGCGGGCACGGGGGTTGTCGATGCCGTCAGGCGAGGAGACAGCGATGAGCATCTGGACGTCGCCCTTGCCGAACTTGTCGGCGAGAACCTGCGTGGCCAGGCTAGATTCAGCGCCGGGGTCCTGAAAACCGCTGGGCGACAGATGTTTGGCGACGGGTACCCCGAATATCGCCAGGGCAGCCGTGACCAGAGCAGCGGCGACCAGGACGCGGCGCGGTGCTGCTTGGGCCAGGGTTGCGATTCGGAATAACAGCTGGACCTCCCTGCCTAGCAAAGCTCAATCATGTCAGGGCACCGGGCAGCTTCGCCCAAGGTTCATGCATCGGTCACAATTGGCGGCACTAGATCATGTCGCTGCGGGCCAGCCATCGCATGATCGGCCAGCCGAGGAACACCGGTAGCCAGCAGGTCAGAATCCGGTACAGCAGAACCGCGGGTACCGCGACCGCTGCAGGCAGGCCGAAGGCCGCGAGACCGCCGATCAGCGCAGCCTCCACGGCGCCGACTCCGCCGGGCGTCGGGGCTGCCGCGGCCAATGTGCCCCCGACCATCGTCACGATCGTGACAGTGACGAAGCTGGCGTCACCGCCGAACGCTTCGATGCTCGCCCACAGCGCCAACGCTGCTCCGAGTGTGGTTGCCGCACAACCGAGTATGATCACCGCCAGGCGTTTGGGCTCGCGGGCCAGTTCGACCAGGTCATCAACGACTTCCTTGAGGCGGGGCCGTACCGCGGTGGCCAGCCAGCGTCGCAGCTTGGGAACGAACAGGAATACCCCGACGACTCCGAGCGCCGCGCCGGCGATCAGGTAGAGCACCGTGCTGCTCGGCACGAACCGGGACAAGTCGGCCGAAGCTCCCGCCGCAGCGCTGAAGACGATCAGCAACGCCACGTGAGTGAGAACCTGCACCGACTGCTGGAGAGCCACCGCCGTGGTGGCTCGCAGTGCGCCCAACCCGCCCTTCTGCAGAAAGCGGGCGCTCAGGGCCAAGCCGCCGACCCCGGCAGGTGTCGTCGTGGCGGCGAAGGTGTTCGCCACCTGCATGATCGCCAGATTCCGGAACTTCACCATCCCGTCGGCGCAGGCCCACAGGGCAGCGGCGGCGCCGAGGTATGTCAGCCCGGAAACGGCGAGCCCGGCCAGCGCCCACCACCAGTTCGCCGAGCCCAGTTCGGCGAAGAACGCCGGCACGGTGGCGATGAAGGGATACGCGACATAGACCAGCGCGACCAGGAGCACCATCTGGATCAGCTGGTTGCGGGTGAACCGAGTGATGGTCTCGGCGGTGATCTGGTCTGCACCGGTCTGCTGCTTCACCTCGTCGCGGGCGGTGGACATGGCGGCGCCGGCCTGCCGCACCGACATCCGGATACGTTTTGGCACAGCGGCTTTGGTCAGACGCCGCGACGCGGCCAGCACAGAATCGTTACCGAATACTGCGATCGCCGCCTCGACGGCCGGTTGGGCGCCGTAGAGGTCCGTGGTGGTCAGGAGCAACTGGGCGATGTCGGTGTGCAGATGCGCTTCGGAGGCACCGTATTCGGCGTAGGCGAAACTGCCGAACATCGGTGTGCCGTCGACGACGGTGATGTTCTTGCTGCGAAGGTCGCCGTGGGAGATCTGCTGGCTGTGCAGCACCCCGAGTGAGTCCCACACCCGCGCCACCGGTATTTCGTTCGCGCAGTCCTTCAGAGATCTGCCGTTCGAGGAACGGTGCGAATACAGCGTCCAGCCGCGGTCCAGCGTCGCCAGCGCGATCGGCGAGTTGTTGGCCAGCGCGAGGTCGCCGACCGCGATCGCCATCAGCGCTCTATGTTCCACGGCGCGACGCATCGAGGCGTGCAACGGCGCTGTTTCGCTGTTGCGTAGCCGCAGCTTGCTCCAGAATTGGCGCAGGAACCCGCCGCCGCGTTGATGTGGCCCGTACAGTTCGACGACCGCCCTGTCCTCTACCGGGCCTTCCCCGTCGTCCGAGGGGCTGTGGGTGGCGCCGGCTCGGTCCCGGGTGGCCTTGAGCACTAGCGGACCCCGTCCGGCGGGCCGCACCACCGTCAACGCCGACACTCGGAATCCGCGCCGCGTCATCGCCCGCACCGCGCCGTCGAGAGGCACCTCCAGCGCGGGTGTCCCCACCACCAGGACGACCAGCGCGCCGACCAACCAGCCCACGGCCAACCCGAGCAGTGAACGAACCGGCACCACTGCGCTGACCACCAGATGGATCGGTACGAACGCCAGCAGCAGCGCCCACCACCAGCGACGCCAGCGCGCCGGCAGCCAGGGGCCCGAAACCGTCAGTACCGCCGCGAGCATCGCGATCCACCGGGGGTCGTCGAGGAACTGCGACAGCACGGTGTCGAGACGCTCGTTCAGGTCCAGGTGCCATTGAGGCGCGGCGAACCCGTTTCCGGTGATGGACAGCGACAGGATGGCGATGATGCCGGCCGCGGCGTAGGCACCGAGCAGCTTCCACTGCCGTTCGACGATAAGTCCGATGAGGATCATGAACGGCAAGGCGAGGATGGCGACGCCATAGACGAGATAGACGGTGTTGGACTGCGTCGGGCTGAGCACGCCGACGATCTCGGAGATGGACTTTTCCAGCGCCTCCCACTCGTTGCGGGTAATCAGTGAGCTGGTGACCACGACGGCGAGAAAAACCGCGGCCAGCAACAAACGCACGATGTCGTTGGTGCGGCGGGTCAGCGGTTGGAGCAGGCTGCCCGAAACAGCGATGTCCCGTCCGTCAACTCGCATATGGCAACGATCTCTCGGATGGTCTCTCGGGTCGGCGAATTTGTCGGATTGGCTGTTGGGGCGTCAACGGTTCACCGATAACTTAGCGAGTCTTCGGTCCCGGTCGGTACCCGCAGAGGTGTGCCGACGGCGGAGAAAGCTAGCGCAGCCGCCGCGCCAGCCCGGACGCGCGCAGCGCACGGCGGGTGATCGCCGCCCGCACCGACGACTCCGGGCCGACCACCCGGACCTTCGTCTTGGCCCGGGTGACCGCAGTGTAGAACAGCTCCCGCGTCAACAACCGTGACTCCTGCGGCGGCAGCAGCACCGTGACCTCGTCGGCCTGGCTGCCCTGGCTCTTGTGGATGGTCATGGCATGCATCGTGTCGACTTCGGGCAGCCGACTCGTCGCCAGCTGCAGCGACCCGATATGGGCGCGCAAACCGTCGGGCGAGGCCACCACCACACCCGTATCGCCGTTGTAGATCCCTAGCCCATAGTCGTTGGCCGTGACCAGGATGGGCCTGCCGACATACCACTGCGACCACACCGATCGCCCAGTCCTGTCCGCCAGCCAGCGCTCGACCTGTTGGTTCCATCGCGTCACGCCGAACGGGCCGTGCCGGTGAGCGCACAGCAGCCGGTGCCCGTTCAGGATCGTCAGTGCCGCCTCGCCGTCTCCGAGCAGCGCGGCCTCCCGCAGGCCGAACGCGGTCTCGACGAGGTGCGCGCGCAGATGCTCCGAGGGGTCGGCAGAGCCGATCCACTCGACTGACTCGTCGCGGGCCGCCAACAGCGCCACCGCCAGGTCGGCATCCCCGGCGCGGATCGCCTGGGCCAGCGCACCGATCGACTCGCCGAACCGATGCGACGTCTTCAGCTCGACAACCCCGCCGTCACCGCCCTGACCGAAGCGCACCGCATCGCCCAGCCCTTCGACCAGATCGGCCAGCACCGCCCCGGCGTCCACTGAGGCCAGCTGATCCGGGTCCCCGACCAGCAGCAGCCGGGCGTCGGGCCGCACCGCCTCCAGCAGTCGCGCCATCATCGTCAACGACACCATCGACGTCTCGTCCACCACGACGACATCGTGTGGCAGCCGATTGTCCCGGTGATGCCGGAACCGCGATGAGGTATCCGGCCTGCTTCCCAGGAGTCGGTGCAGTGTGGTCGCGTGAAGTCCAGCCAGGCGCTGCCGGTCGATCTCAGGGAGCTTGCCGACCTCAGAAGTCACCGCTTCGGCCAGCCTGGCCGCTGCCTTGCCCGTCGGGGCAGCCAGTGCCATCCGCGGTGCGACGCTGCCGGTGAGTTCGGCCTGCTCGGCAATCGATGCCAGCAGACGCGCGACAGTCGTGGTCTTTCCTGTGCCGGGCCCGCCGGTAAGAATCGTCAGTCGTTGCGCCAGGGCCATCTCCGCTGCGGCGCGTTGCTCACTGAACTCGGCAGGGAAGAGCCGCTGAAGATCGGGCAGCGGCTCCCTCACTTCGGCCCTGTGCAGCCGCGCCGAAACATCGCTGCACACCTGTTGCTCCTCGAGCCAGTACCGGTCGAGGTAGAGCAGGTCAGCCTTCGAGTCTGAGAGGATTCTCAGGACCGGCGGGTCACCCATGAGCGGGCTGGCCCGTACTGCCGCCAGCCATGCCCCCGGTTCGGGCCACGCGACATCAGCCGCGCCGGCCTGCTGATGCTGGTCGGCCACCAGTCGCAGGTCGAGGCAGACCGATCCGCTTCGCAATGCTGCGACCAGTAGTCCGAGGGCCAGCGCCACCGTCTCGTCGGGCTCGCCCGCTAGCGCGCAAAGTCGCTGCGCAACATGGACATCCGCCAAACCAAGAATGTCGGCATCAGCAAAATCGCGCACCAGCTTCATCACCGGGTCCTCCCCGCGTGCAGCAGGTCGGATAGCGCTTCGACCAGAGCGGCCGGTGGGTGCCAGCTGAAGACGCCGGCGGGATGACCGTCGATGCGTGGTGTGTCCTGTCCGCACATCCCGCGCAGAAACAGGTACAGCACGCCGCCGAGGTGAGCAGAAGGATCGTAACCGATCTGCCGCCACCGCAGAAACCGATGCAGCACAACGGAGTACAGCAGTGCCTGGAGCGGATAGTCCGAGTGCAGCATTGCTTCGATCAGCCGTGGCTGCTGATAATCCGCCGTGGTCAGCGGTGCGTCGGTACCCAGCCAGTTCGTCTTGTAGTCGACTACGAGGTAACGCCCGCCGGTGCGGAGCACGGCATCCACCGATCCCGTCAGGTAGCCGCGCAGTGACTGGTGACCGAGCGCGTCGCCGACCAGCCGATCTGCATAGCAGGCCAATGGGTCGGAGGGAGGCAGATATTCGCGCATCAGCAGCCCTACATCGGCGAGCCGGATCTCGGGCGCGCTGTCACGCAGATCGCCTCCCGCGAGCGGAAATTCGAAATCCATCTCCCGCAGCCGATCCCGTAGCCCGATCTGCCGCAGGGTGGTATCGCCGGCCAAGGGCCCCAGGGGGGTGTCGTGCAGTGGCACCAGCGCCGCTGCTAGCTGTTTGCCGGGCACGTCGACGGGCCACCAGACCGAGTGCGCTGTGATCTGGCGCTCCAGTTCGACCGCGAGGTCGCCGGACAACGGGTCGGCGGTCTCGAGCACGGCGTGTACCAGCGTTCCGAACTTCGCGCCCTTGGGCAGATCGGCCATCGGGGAGGCGAGATCGGGGCCGACGCTGGTAGGGCCGGGGCTTGCGGGGGAGGGAGAGCCTCCCGCGTCGATTTCAGAGCCGAACTCGTCGTCTAGCTCGACCACTTCGGGCTCGCTGGACACACCGGGGGCCCTGCCGGTCTCCGCGGCTCGGACGAGCCCGGAGTAGGACGTCCTCCGCCACCCGGTATCGATGTGGCGGTGGAAGTGACGTACCGTGAGACCGTCTGCAGGGCTTGATAACTCGACCTTAACCGGTGGTGCGATCAGCGACTCCTCGAGCACCGGGCCGCCCCTGTCGGCCCACCGACGGAACAGCGCCATCGCGTCATGGTCGTCGATTCGGGCCGGGTCGCAACGGTCCGGAACCACCGGGTCGCCGGGCGCACGCCGCAATAGCCGGGACAGCCCACCGTTGGGTTCGTCGTTTGACGGCGCCCACCACGCGATGACCTGCGACTGTGCGCGTGTCATCGCGACGTAGGTAAGCCTGACGTCGTCGCCGGCCGCCTCTCGGCGCCCCTGCTGTTGGACCACGGTGTGGTCGGGGCTCGTTTCGCCACCGATGTGCAGGCAGCGGGTGTCGCCGTCGTGGAAGAGCACCACGTCGCGGGTCTGGACGTTGCGGTTGAACGCGAACGGCAGATACACCACCGGAAACTGCAGTCCCTTGCTGACCCACACCGTCATGATCTGCACCGCTTCGGCGTCGCTGTCGAGTCGGCGGTTGCGTTCGACGGTCCCACTGCGTTCGTCGCGTTGGGTGCGCAGCCAATCACGCAGCGCGGGCAGGCTGAAGTGGTTGCGGTGGGCAATATCGTGCAATACCTGTGTCAGGTGTGCAAGGTCGGTCATGTGTCGCTCGCCGTCGACCCACGACAGCACTCGCTCGCCCATCCCGTTCAACTGTGCGGCTTCGAAGACGGCGGCCACCCCGCTCTCGCGCGCGTGGTCGGCCCACTGGCGCAGCTTCTCGGAGATTTGATCTGTCAACACATCACCCTGGGAGGCAAGTGTTTCCGCGGTCTGACCAAAGAACATCGTGGTCGCAGCGGCTCGTACCAGCCCGGAGCGGTGCGGCTGATCGAAGGCCTCCAACAGGCATAGCCAATCCTCGGCGGCCGGTGAGCTGAATACGTCAGAGTCGCCGGTGTAGACGGCGGGGATGCCTGCGGCGGTCAGCGCGTCGAAGCAGGCGTGGCCGTCGCGGTGGCTCTCGACGATCACCGCGACGTCGCCGGGCTGCAGGGGATCCTCGCAGAACGTCGCCTCGCTGGCGAGCAGCGCGCCGATGTCGGCGGCCATGTCCCGCGGGATGTGGCTGCGCAGTTTGTCGATCGGGATCACGCGGTTGGGCCGGGTCCCGAATTGATC
>JAHZIT010000155.1 GCA_022601275.1 Actinomycetes bacterium | reverse complement strand
TCCAGCGAACGGTAGCCATGCACCCCGCCGCCGCCGAACCCGGCTGCCTCACCGGCGGCGTACAGACCGGGCAATACCGTGCCATCCCCCTGCAGAACCCGGGAATCCAGGTCTGTCTCCAAGCCGCCCAACGACTTCCGCGTCAAGATGTGCAGCTTCACGGCGATCAGCGGCCCGGCCTTCGGGTCGGTCAGCCGGTGCGGGGCGATCACTCGACTGACGCGATCGGACAGATAGGCGCGCGCAGCGCGGATGGCGTTGATCTGGCTGTCCTTGGTGAACCGGTTAACCACCTCCCGGTCCCGCGCGGTGACTTCTTCCTCGACAACAGCGAAATCGAGGGGCGTGACGTCCGGTACCGCATTCATGGCTGACACCAGATTGCGCAGCGAATCCGCGGTGACGAAATCGACACCCTTGTCGACGAACGCGTGCACCGGCGCCGGGCCTCTGCGCGACCGCGCCAACAGCTCCCGCACGCTGCGATCGGTCAGATCGGGGTTCTGCTCCTGGCCCGAAAGGCCGAATTCCTTGTCGATGATCCGGGAGTTCAGCACGAACCAGGTGTAGTCGTAGCCGGTCTTGGCGATGTGCTCCAACGTGCCGAGCGTGTCGAAGCCGGGGTATAGCGGCGCGGGCAGCCGCTTGCCGGTGGCATCCAGCCACAACGACGAGGGCCCGGGCAGAATGCGAATGCCGTGCAAGGGCCAGACCGGGTCGTAGTTGGTGATGCCCTCGGTGTAATGCCACATCCGGTCGCTGTTGATGATGCTGCCGCCGGCGGCCTCCGAAATCTCAAGCATCCTGCCGTCCACATGAGCCGGAACGCCGCTGAGCAAATGCTCGGGAGCCCGCCCCATGCGTTCCGGCCAGTTCTTGCGAACCAGGTCGTGGTTACCGCCGATTCCGCCGCTGGCGACCACGACCGCCTGCGCGCGGAACTCGAAATCGCCCACAACGTTGCGTGAGGACGCGATACCGCGTGCAGCCGCGGAAGGCTCCAGCACCGCGCCGCGCACTCCGACGACCGCCCCGTCTTCGACGATGAGTTCGTCGACGCGGTGTCGATGCGCATAGCGGGCCGCGGTCAACCTACGCGCGAAGACGTCGACCAATGCCGGCCCGGTCCCCCAGGTCACGTGGAAGCGCGGCACCGAGTTGCCGTGGCCGCGGGCGTTGTAGCCCCCCCGCTCGGCCCACTGCACCAGGGGGAAGGTCTTCAAGCCGCGGTCTCGCAGCCAACTGCGCTTCTCCCCGGCTGCGAAGTCGACATAGGCCTGGGCCCACTGCCGGGGCCAGTGATCCTCGGGACGGTCGAATCCGGCGGCGCCCAGCCAGTCCTGCAACGCGAGTTCGTGGCTGTCGCGGATGCCGAGGCGCCGCTGCTCTGGACTGTCGACGAAAAACAGGCCGCCGAACGACCAGAACGCCTGGCCACCGATATTGGCCTCGTTCTCCTGGTCGACGATCAGAACGCGGCGACCGCGTTCGACCAACTCGCAGGCAGCTACCAACCCCGCCAGCCCAGCACCCACCACGATGACATCAGCGTCAGCCATGGAGCCAATGTAGCGATCGAAGCCCTTACGCGGCGCGAGTCAGCCCAGGTCGGTTCTTCCACTCGTAGACCGTCGGCACGCACGAGTGCATCAGCGCCAGGTCGACGGCGTCCAGCATGGCCCGCCGGATGCCTGGACGACCCAGGTGTCGCGACGCCACGGCCACCCGAACGACACCGCAACGCCGCGCGGTGCGCTCGGCCGACAACACAAGGGTGCGACACCACCACGGCTCGGCCAGGAAACCCTCGCCGATGCCCAGCACCCGGGTGCGTTCGGTAGTCCCGCGGACCAGGTCGGTGATTCCGCTGAGTCCGGCCAGCAGGCGGAAGCCGTTGCGGGGAAGCGCTGTCACCGCGCCCGGAGAGACGTTCCAGCCGGGCGCGGCGAACAGCCGCGTGCGTAGCCCGAGATGCTCGAGGGTCCGGTCAGCGGCCATCAGCCGGAGGTTCGCTTCGTGGGCGGGCAGCGCCGCGAACTCACCGCGCCGCGCCTTGGTGGCTGCCTCGTCGAAGCCATGCAGCACGATGGCGTCGCCGCCCGCGCGCCGTTCAGCCAGCCAGTCAACCGTGGTCCGGTCGCGGTCGAGCCGGTACCCACGTTTGAGGCGCGGCGCCACCAGGAACGACGCGGGGACACCGCGGTCGTCGAGACGTTCGCGGAATCCGGCGACATCAGCCAGCGTGTGGTCAGTGATCCCGGAAATCGACACGATCAGTTGTCCTGCCATATCCGCAGTGTCGCAACGCCAGGTGTCCGGACGGTGGACAACACCGCGCCTGCAGGTGTCGGTTCCGTTAGCGCGCCACGACGACCGCGATCGCAGCGATCACCTGAATGACGTCCGGATCAATCGGTATGGGCTGCTCTGGTATCCAATCCTGCGGCGTCCAATCCTGCGGCGTCCAATCCTGCAGCGTCCAATCCTGCAGCGTCCAATCCAGCAGCGTCCAATCCTGCGGCGTCGAGCAGCCACGCATACTGGAAAGCGGCCTCCTTCCAGCGCTCGTAGCGGCCGCTGATACCACCGTGACCGGCGTGCATCTCGGTCTTCAGCAGCACCTTGGCGGCATCGTTGTCCGGGTCGGTTTGGGCGTGCCGCAGCGCTGCAACCCATTTCGCAGGTTCCACGTAGTACACCCGGGTGTCGTTCAGCGATGTCATCGCCAGGATCGCCGGGTAGTTCTTTGCTTCGACGTTCTCGTACGGCGAGTAGGACTTCATGTAGCGGTACACGTCGGGGTCCTCGAGCGGGTTTCCCCACTCGTCCCACTCGGTGACGGTCAACGGCAGCGACGGGTCGAGGATCGTGGTGAGCGGGTCGACGAAGGGCACCGCGGCCAGAATTCCCGCGAACAGGTCGGGCGCCAGGTTGGCAACCGCTCCCATCAGCAGACCACCGGCACTACCGCCGTAGGCAACCAAATTCTCCGGTCTGGTTACGTCGGTACCGACGAGATGTGCTGCCACCGAGATGAAGTCGGTGAAGGTATTCCGCTTCTCAAGCATCTTGCCGTGCTCGTACCACCGCCGACCGAGTTCACCGCCGCCACGCACATGGGCTACCGCGAACACCATCCCGCGGTCCAGGAGGGACAGCCGCGCGATAGAGAACCTGGGGTCTTCACACGATTCGTAGGCGCCGTAGCCATACAGCAGCGTCGGTGCCGGGTACCGCAGCCCGGCTCGGTGGATGATCGAGATCGGTATGCGCGCACCGTCGTGCGCGACCGCCCAATCCCGTAGCTCTACATAGTCTTCCGGCCGGTAGTCGCCGAGTACGGGCTGCTCCCGCAGCAGAGTCCGATCGCCGGTAGCCAGATCGAGGTCGTAGATCCGTACCGGCGTGACGAACGACGTCGTGCCCACCCGCAGTTTGGGCGCTCCCCAATTCGGGTTGGCAGACAACCCCACCGACATCAGTTCCGATTCGAAGTTGATGTTCTGGGCCGGCCCATAATCGTTGCTGTCCGGACCTTCAACTATGGGCCACAGCTGAATTCGCGGTAGTGCATTGCTGCGATAGCTGACCACCAGGTGCCTGTCGAACGCGTCGACGGAGTCCAGCCGCACATCGCTGCGATGCTCGATAAGGGTCCGGCACGCCGCCGGATCGCTGACCGGCGCTTCGGCGAGGGTGAAGTTCTCCGCCCCGTCGTTGTGCAGGATGAGGAAGCGATCCTGCCCGCCGACCACGGCGTGGTCGACCGAATACTCCACGTTCTCGCGACGCGGCCACACGGTGGCGAACGCCGCCTGCGGGTCGGCCGCGTCGCCGAAGCGCAGTTCCGATGTCACCGCGCTGCCGGCGGCGATGATGACGTACTTATTGCTGCGTGTACGTCCAACGGCGACCCAGAACCGTTCGTCGGGTTCATAATAAACGCGCTCGGCCGGCAACCCGGCACCCATTCGATGGCGCCATACGGTGTCCGGGCGCCACGCATCATCCACGGTGACGTAGTAGACGGTGCGGTTGTCCGCCGCCCAGGTGGCACCCGCGCCGATCCCGACGATCTCGTCGTCGAAGCGCTCTCCGGTGCGTAGGTCCTTGAACCGCAACGTGTAACGTTCGTCGCCGCTGACGTCTACCGAGTAGGCGAGAATGTTTCCGTCGACGCTGACGCTGGCCGCGCCAAGAGAGAAGAAGTCGTGACCTTCGGCCTCGCAGTTCTCATCCAGCAGCACCTGCTCGCCCGGAATCTCGGTGTGCTCGTCAAATTCCGGGGGTGTCCAGTCATCGGGATCGGTAACCGGACAACGGCATTGCACCCCATACTGCTTGCCGTGAAAGCTGCGCCCGTAGTACCACCACTCGCCGCGGCGGGTCGGTACCGAAAGATCGGTCTCCTTGGTTCTGGACTTGATCTCGTCGAAGATTTTCTGCCGCAGAGGCTCCAGATCGGCGGTCACGCTTTCGGTATAGGCGTTCTCGGCTTCGAGGTGATCGATAACCTCCTGGCTGGACTTGTCCCGGAGCCATTCATAGGGGTCGATGAATACGTCGCCGTGATGTTCGCGGCGGTGAGTCACCCGCTTGGCTGTCGGTGCCTTCACGCAGACGCTCCGATCCAGTCGTCGAACCTCAGTCCTGAAATACGCTCGTAGGCTTCGATATAACGCGCCCTGGTCGCCTTCACAACACTCTCAGGCAGGGGCGGCGGGGGTTCGTCACCGGCGCGGTCCCAGCCCGACTCGGGGCCGGTCAGCCAGTTGCGAACGAATTGCTTGTCGAAGCTCATCTGCACCACGCCCTCGGAATAATCGTCTGCGCGCCAGTACCGCGACGAGTCGGGTGTGAGTACTTCGTCAGCCAGCTTCAGCTCACCGGTCCCGTCGACACCGAACTCGAACTTGGTATCGGCCAGGATGATGCCCTTGGTCAAGGCGTGTGCGGCCCCCTGGCGGTAGGCCTGCAGGGTGAGTTCGCGGAGTTGGTCGGCGCGCGACGCTCCGACAGCCTCGACGACGTCGTCGAAGGTGATGTTCTCGTCGTGTTGACCGAACTCGGCCTTGCTCGCCGGCGTGAAAATAGGCTCGTCGAACCTACTTGCCTCGACCAGCGCCGGGGGCAGTGCGATCCCGCACAGCGCCCCCGTCTTCTGATAGTCGATCAGACCCGACCCGGTGAGATAACCGCGGGCCACCGCTTCCACCGGCAGCATCTCGAGTTGCTCCACCACCAGCGCCCGGCCCAGCACCTCGGCAGGAATGCGCTCGTCGTCCGGTGGGCCGGCAAGGTGGTTCGGCATGGGGGGCAAGGAAGAACTCAGGTGGTCGAAGAAAAACACGCTCATGGCCGTCAGGACGCGGCCCTTGTCGGGTATCTCAGAGTTCAGAATGTGGTCGTAGGCAGAGATCCGGTCGGAGGCGACGAACAACAGGTGCCCATCATCGACGCGGTACAACTCGCGAACCTTGCCGCTGGCCACATGCTGGTAATCGGACAGAGCAGGGCGCATCGGGCCAGCCTAACGCTGCACCGTGATACGTCCTCTGTGTGTTGTGATCGAGCACATGAAAACTCGGTGGGTTCCGTATGCCACAACGCCCGGCAGGCTGATGTCGCAACTGTTCAGCGATGCCGTGGTGATCGTCTGGACCGCCATTTGGGTGTTTGTCGGAATGGCCGTGCACGCTGCGGTGGCGACCATCGCCGATTTCGGTTACCGGGTGGAGGGCGGCGCCAACGGGGTGGCGGGCAATCTCGACTCAGCCGGCGACAGCGTCGACGGCGTCCCGTTGATCGGCGACGCCCTGGCCAAGCCCCTTACGGGCGCGGGGAGCGCCGCCCGCGAAATCGCCGATGCCGGGCAGTTACTGGGGGTGACGGCCGGATGGCTGGCCTGGCTGCTCGCGCTGGCGGTGGCCGCACCGCCGATCCTGGCGCTGATGATGCCGTGGCTGTTCCTGCGGGTGCGGTTCTTTCGGCGCAAGTGGACCGCCGTGACGCTCGCGTCCACAGCTGCAGGTGAGCAACTCCTGGCGCTGCGGGCGCTGGCCAACCGCCCGCTCCCCAGGCTGGCGGCGATCAGTACCGATCCGGTGAGCGCCTGGCGGAACCAAGACCCGATCGCTATCCGCGGGCTGGCAGCCCTCGAATTGCGCGCCTCGGGTATCCGCGCCGCCGGAATACGCTGGGACGGCTGACCGGACGCCTACAGAATCGCGCTCGACGTATATTCCGCCGCTTGGGGATGGCGGCTGATGACATCGTCGACCGCTGCGACCACCCGACCGATTTGGTCACCCGCTGCACCGGTGAAGACCTGCTTGTCAGCCAGAGCGCTATCGAGCGCAACGCGGTCCAGAGGCAATCGCGGGTCTGCGGCGAGCCGGTCCAGGAGATCGGGTTCCGCACCGCGCTCGCGCATCGCCAGCGCGACCGCAACCGCGTGCTCCTTGATGACCTCGTGGGCGGTCTCCCTACCGACTCCCGCCCGCACCGCAGCGATGAGGATGCGAGTGGTCGCCAGGAACGGCAGGTAGCGATCGAGCTCACGCTGGATCACCGCAGGGTAGGCGCCGAATTCATCGAGCACCGTGAGGAACGTCTCGGTCTGGCCGTCGAGCGCGAAGAACGCGTCCGGCAGCGCGACGCGACGCACCACCGAGCAGAACACGTCTCCCTCGTTCCACTGCGCGCCGGCCAGTTCGGCGGCCATGGACGCGTATCCGCGCAGCACAACCTGCAAACCGTTGACGCGTTCGCAGCTGCGCGCATTCATCTTGTGGGGCATCGCAGAGGACCCGACCTGGCCGGGGGCGAATCCCTCGGTCACCAGTTCGTGGCCGGCCATCAGGCGGATGGTGTGCGCCAGAGAGGAGGGGCCGGCCCCCAGCTGCACGAGTGCTGAGAGCACGTCATGGTCCAGCGAGCGAGGGTAGACCTGCCCGACGCTGGTGAGAATCTCGGTGAAGCCGAGGAACTGGGCGACGCGCCGCTCGAGATCAGCGAGCCGGTCGGTGTCTCCGGCGAACAGGTCGAGCATGTCCTGGGCGGTACCCATCGGACCCTTGATGCCGCGGAGCGGGTAACGGTCGATGAGCTCGCTGATGCGTTGCAGGGCGACCAGCATCTCCTGGGCCGCCGACGCGAAACGTTTGCCCAGCGTGGTGGCCTGCGCGGCGACGTTGTGGCTGCGCCCGGCCATCACCAGGTCTCCGTAGACAACCGCTCGCTCGGCGAGTCGAGCGATGACCGCGATGCCGTGGGTGTGCACGAGCTGCAATGACTGACGGATCTGCAGCTGTTCGACGTTCTCGGTGAGATCCCGGCTGGTCATCCCCTTGTGCACATGCTGATGGCCGGCGAGCGCGTTGAACTCCTCGATCCGGGCCTTCACGTCGTGGCGCAGCACCCGCTCCCGCGCGGCGATGCTTTCCAGATCGACGACCTCGAGCACCTGTTCGTAGTCACCGATCACCGAATCGAGGAGCTCTGGGTTTCCCGCGCCGAGCTCTGCCTGCGCCCGCAGTACCGCCAACCACAGCCGCCGCTCGGTGACGATCTTGGCCTGTGGCGACCAGATCGCCACCATCTCGTCGCTGGCGTAGCGATCAGCCAGCACATTGGGGATTGGCGCGGGAATGCTCACGAACACGAAGCCTATCGGCCCGATGAGGCAAGCTGATCGGTGTGTACTCATCCCGCTTTTATGTCGGCCTGGACCTGGCCTGGGGTCAGCGCAAGCCCACCGGCGTGGCCGCCGTCGACGACACGGGGCGGCTGGTGTACGCCGGGGCCGCCACGGACGACAAGAGCATTTGCGCCGCGTTGGCGCCCTATACCCAGGGCGACTGTTTGGTGGCCATCGACGCCCCACTGATTGTCACGAATGCGACCGGGCAACGCCCGGCCGAACAGCAGCTCAATGCCGACTTCGGTCGATTCCAGGCCGGTGCGCACCCGTCCAACACAGGCAAACCCGAATTCGCCGACTTCCCCCGGGGAGCGCGGATCGCCGGTGATCTCGGCCTCGACATAGACCCACAGTCGACCGCGCCGCGCCGCGCGATAGAGGTGTATCCGCACCCGGCCACGGTGGCGCTGTTCCGTCTCGGCCGCACCCTGAAGTACAAGGCCAAGCCGGGCCGTGGCCTCGCACAGCTGCGTGCCGAATTGCTGCGCCTCATGGAACACATCGAAAGCCTGGCGCAGGCGGACCCGGCGCTGCGCGTCGCAGAAAGCAAGCACTGGACGCAACTGCGCAGCTTGGCCGAACAGGCGGAGCGCAAGAGCGAACTGCGCCGGGTCGAGGATCCGGTGGACGCGGTGATGTGCGCATACGTGGCGATGCACGCGGCGCGCCGGCCCGACGAGGTGACCGTGTACGGCGATGGCGAGACGGGCTACATCGTCACGCCGACGTTGCCCCCCGACCTGGACCCGGCACCACCGGAGCCGACACCCGGCGCGATCCTGGACGCCCTCGCCACCTACGCCGAACGGGTGCCGGCACTCACTCAGTCGACGGGCCACTACCTGGAGGCGGTCACGGGCCTACTCGATGATGCCGGCATCAACTATCTCAGCGTGACCGCGCGCACCAAGACGGTTGCATCTTTCGCCGCCAAAGCCGATCGCACCGTCGACGGTCGTCGCCTCTACACCGATCCGCTGTCGGAGATCACCGACCAGGTTGGCGTGCGGGTGATCACCTTCCTTCGTGACGACGTCGCTGCGGTCGCCAACCTGCTCGGTGAGGAGATGCGACTGCTCGACGACCGCGATATGGGAGTCGAGACGGCGAGCGAAGGCCGGTGGGGCTACACCAGCAGACATCTGCTGGTGGCCGTAGAGGGTGAGCAGCAGCCGGCGTCGGTTCAGGTTCGGACCATCCTGCAGCACGCCTGGGCCGAGTTCGAGCACGATGTCCGGTACAAGGGTTCGGTGCCCGAGGAAGACGCACCCGATCTGGACCGGCGTTTCACCCTGGCGGCGGGCCTGCTCGAGTTGGCCGACCGGGAATTCTCGGCGATCCGCGAGCGACTCCGGTCGACCGTGCCCTCGGAGCGTGCTCCGCAGACCAGCAGCGACCCCAGGATTCCGACCCCGGTGCTCGCCACCTATCTGAGTAACCGGTTCCCCGACGCCGGATGGTCACGCACCGAGCACTACGCCTGGATCGCCGGCCTGCTGCTAGAACTCGGCATCGACTCGGTGGACGGCGTGGAAGTGATCCTCAACGGGATCGACACGACCGCGGTCAACGAGGCGATGGACTACCGGTACCCGGCCGGCGCGGTACGTCGACTCGACGACGTGTTGCTCGCGGTGTTCGGTAACCGCTATCTGCAGCTGGCCGGCAACGGTGACCGTATTGAATTGCTGGCCAGCAGATTTCAGCGACTCACCGAGTCTCGCGGCGACGTCTAGCGTGCGGTCAGTCGAAGGGGGCGAGCACGTCGATCACGTCGATCAAGGTAGCCCGGGCCGTCGCGCGCGGGCCGTCGCCTTCTCCGACCAGTGCGGCCACCACCGCACCGTCCACCGCACACACCAGTGCGGTGAGCAACTCCGCGTGCACCGACCTTCCACACCGCCCGACCACCTCGACGACGGCATCGGTACGCTCCTGGAGTAAGCGCCGCTCGATGCCACGCAGACCCGGTTGCCGCGCGCAGGCGATATATCGCTCGTACCGCGAGATCAGTCGTTCTGTGACCTGCTCGGGGCTGTCACCGACCAGCAGATCGACCAACAGGTCGGCGGTTGACTCGGCGCCGCGGCGACGGCGCGACAACGCTGCCACCCGGTTGCGCAACTCCTCGGACTCCCGCGTTCCGACGTGTTCCACCGCGTTGGCGATCAGGTCCTCGAGGGAGGAGAAGTAGTAGGTCGTCGACGCCAGCGGCAACCCGGCCCGCTGCGCGACGGCGCGGTGCCGCACAGCATCGAAGCCGCCCTCGCAGAGGAGATCGGCGGCCGCACTGACCAGCGCATACCGCCGACGCTCTCCCTTGGGAGTGACTGCTGCCGTCACCTATAGCATGTTGCCAGTCAGGGGGTTTCGCCATCGCGCTTTCGGCTAATCGGCAGCCTCTGCCGGGTCCGCCCGGTGGCAAGATGGCGCGCATGCCGGCCATCAACCGTCGCGCCCTCCTGTTCATCGGTGTGCGCAGTGGCATCGCGGCAGCGGCCGGGGCAGGCACACTGGGCACTTTGGGTGCCTCTGTGGCCGCAGGCGCACCGTCCGTACCGCAGGCACCACCCGGGCCGTCGCCCACGTTTGCGGCCGGCTCCTTCGCGTCTGCCGCTCGCGGGGGCGCCGTGACGAACTGGATCATCGCCCGCCCACCCGGCCAATTGACCCCGCTTCGACCGCTGATCCTGCTGCACGGTAAGGACTCCGACGCCCGCGCGGTGATGTCGATGGGCGCCGAGCAGTTCCTCGCCGATGCGGTGCGCGCCGGCGTACCGCCGTTCGCAATCGCCGCAGTCGACGGCGGTGGCAGCTATTGGCACCGACGAGCGTCCGGCGAGGACTCCGGCGCGATGGTGCTCGACGAGTTCATCCCATTGCTTGGCGAGCAAGGCCTGGACATCTCCCGGGTCGCATTGCAGGGGTGGTCCATGGGCGGATACGGCGCCTTGCTGTTGGGCGCGCGACTGGGCGCCGGTCGCACCGCCGCGATCTGCGCCGTCAGCCCGGCATTGTGGACATCGCCGGGCGCTGCGGCCCCGGGGGCTTTCGACAGCGCCGAGGACTACGCCGCCAACAGCGTGTGGGGCCTGCGCTCGCTGGACGGTATCCCGCTGCGCATCGACTGCGGCTACGACGATCCGTTCTACCCGGCGACGCAGCAGTTCGTCGGTCAACTCTCCACTCCGCCGGCCGGCGGCTTCTCACCCGGCGGGCACGACGCGTCGTACTGGTCGTCGCAGTTGACCGACGAACTCACCTGGGCGGCACCGTTGCTGACGGCCTAAACAGAGATTCGCCCCTCTGCGGCTGCCAGGGCGATGTCGCTACGGAAGTGACTGCCGGGCAATCGGATCGAGCTGACCCTCGCATAGGCCGCAGCGCGGGCCGCGGCAAGGTCAGGACCGATTCCCACGACGGACAGCACCCGCCCACCCGAGGATACGATGGCGCCGTCATCGCGGCCGGCCGTGCCGGCGTGCAGCACGTTACTGCCGGTATCCGAGCCTTCCGGGTCGGCATCGGCGCCTTGGATCACGTCGCCTACTCGCGGACGGCCCGGGTAGTTCTCCGCGGCGACGACGACTGTCACGGCGTAACCCTCGTGCCACCGCAGTGGCGGCTGGCCGGCCAGCTCGCCAACGGCCGCGGCACGCATCAGCTGCCCCGCCGGTGATTCCAGTAGCGCGAGGACCGCCTGAGTCTCCGGATCGCCGAAGCGGCAGTTGAATTCGACGACCGCGGGACCTTTCGACGTGATCGCGAGTCCAGCGTAGAGCAGGCCTGAGAATGGGCAGCCGCGGTTGACGAGTTCGGCGGCAACGGGTTTGACCACCTCGTCAACGATGCGCCCGGTCATCTCATCGGACAGCCACGGCAGTGGCGCGTAGGCTCCCATCCCGCCGGTATTGGGTCCGTTGTCGCCGTCGCCGACGCGTTTGAAGTCCTGCGCCGGCAGCAACGGGACCACGGTCTCACCGTCGACGAGGCAGAACAGCGACACCTCGGGCCCGTCGAGGAACGTTTCGAGGAGCACCGGGTGGCCGGCGTCGAGGAGGCTGGCGGCGTGCGCACGCGCCGCGTCGCGGTCGGCGGTCACCAGCACGCCTTTGCCGGCGGCCAACCCGTCATCCTTGACCACCCATGCCGGATCACCCTGCGGCGGTCCGAACCGGCTCAACGCGGAGTCGAGGCGCGCCGGGTTATCGACGATCTCGCCGGCGGCGGTACGCACTCCGGCCGCAGTCATCACCTCCTTGGCGAAAGACTTCGAGCCCTCGATGCGCGCCGCGTCCTTCGTGGGTCCGAAGCAGGCGATACCGGCGTCTCGCACGGCGTCGGCCACGCCCAGCACCAGTGGCACCTCCGGTCCGATGACCACAAGGTCGGCCCCGATGTCTCGGGCCAGGGCGGCGACATCCTCACAGGAGGTGACATCGACTTCGTACTGTTCGGCGATGCCCACCGTGCCGGCATTGCCGGGCGCTACAGCCAGCGCCGAGACCTCCGGGTCTCGGCGCAGCGCGAGCAACAGCGCATGTTCACGGGCTCCGGAACCGATCACCAGGACGTGCACAGAAGCACACCTTAGTGGCATGGCGACCGAGCAGCAGTGCCCACACGGCCATACAACTAAAGGCGGTAGTGTATGGTCGAGAGAAAGTGCTTCACATCACAGGAGTTCGATTTACATGACGACTGCTCAGAGCTGCCCTTTCCCACCCGCCGGCTCCGCCTCCCCCCGAGTCGCCTCGCTCCTGCCCCCCGGGTATGACTTCACCGACCCGGACGTCCTGGTCCGGGGCATTCCCGTCACCGAGTTCGCCGAGTTGCGCAAGACCGCGCCGGTGTGGTGGAACGAGCAGGCCGACACCATCTTCGAGGACGGCGGCTACTGGGTGATCAGCCGTCACGCGGACATCAAGGACATCTCCCGCAACAGCGCGGTGTGGTCGACCCACCGCAAGGGCGCGGTGATGCGCCTGCCAGACGGCGTCACCGCCGATCAGCTCGACCTGACCAAGGCCCTGCTGATCAACCACGACGCGCCCGAACACACGAGGCTGCGCAAAATAGTGTCGCGATTGTTCACCCCCCGGGCCATCACCGCCCTTGAGGAGAAGCTGGCGACGGCGGCCCGCGACATCGTCGCCAAGGCCAAGACGGAACGAGACTTCGGCAATTTCGTCGACGACATTGCGATGCCGTTGCCGCTACAAGCCATCGCCGACCTGATCGGTGTGCCCGAGGCGGACCGCGAGAAGCTCTTCCACTGGACCAACACCATCATGAACACCGACGACCCCGACTTCGAGACCGACCACGTCGCAGCCAATGCGGAGCTGATGGGCTACGCCTACACGATGGCCGAGGATCGCCGCCGCTGCCCCGCCGACGACATCGTCACCCGATTGGTACAGGCCGACATAAACGGCGAGGCGATGGAAGACGTCGAGTTCGCATTCTTCGTCATCCTGCTCGCGGTCGCAGGCAACGAAACCACCCGCAACGCCATGACCCACGGCATGAACGCTTTCTTCGACAACCCCGATCAGTGGGAGTTGTTCAAGCGGGACCGGCCCGACACGGCAATCGACGAGATCATCCGGTGGGCCACCCCCGTGCACTGTTTCCAGCGCACCGCCCTCGAAGACATCGAGGTCGGCGGCGTATTGATCCGCGAGGGCCAGCGGGCCGGCTTGTTCTACAGCTCGGCGAATTTCGACGAGGACGTGTTCGACCGCCCATTTGAGTTCGACATCCTGCGAAACCCCAACCCGCACATGGCGTTCGGCGGCAACGGCGCGCACTATTGCATCGGCGCCAATCTGGCTCGCATGGAAATCAAGCTGATATTCAACGAGCTCGCCGACCAGATCCCCGACATCGCCAAGCTCGCCGAGCCCCAGCGGCTGCGATCAGGCTGGATCAATGGCGTGAAGAAGCTCGAGGTCTCCTACCGGTAGCCGGCGCCACCGGCACCTTAGAGTTCATCCCGTGCGGACACACGGATGGTCGGGCGCCAAGCCGGCCTCAGATCAGGAGGCTGTCGCCAGGATTCTCGACGCCGCGGGAAAGACGATCGAAGTCCACGGCGCCGATTTCAGCATCTCGGATGTAGCGCGCACCGTCGGGGTGACCCGGCAGACGGTCTACCGGTATTTCGCAAGCACCGAGGCACTGCTCATCGCCGCTGCGGTGCACGCCGTCGACGGGTTTCTCGATCGACTGACCGCCCATATGGCCGGAATCCGAAATCCGGCTGAGGCAGTCACCGAGGCTCTCGCGACGGCCCTGGAGTGGCTTCCCCGGGAAAAGTACATCGGACTGCTCATCGCACCCGGCGGATCAGCGCACATCGAGTCGGTCACCTCCGACATCGCTCAACAGTTCGCCCGAGACATGGTGCAGCGCCTGGACGTCAACTGGGCCGCTGAGGGATACAGCGGAGCCGATCTCGACGAACTGGCCGAACATCTGCTGCGCATCATCCAGTCCTACGTCATCGACCCCGGCCGCCCCCCTCGTCGTGGCGACCAACTACGCGCCTATCTGCGCCGGTGGGTGGGCAACGCGCTCTCCTGAACCCCGATGTCACACCACCGTCAGTGGCAGCGACTTCCGTTTCTCGAAGACCCAACTCGCGCCCCCGCTGACCTTGCATACCGAAACTTCGGGCACTTCCGCGGCCGCGGTGTCGGTCTCGAGGATGGCTACCATCCAGTCGGTGTCATTGCCGGCCACCTCGGCGCGCAGATGCGGGTCGACGCTCTGCACTATCGCCTGCAAGGGCCGATCGGCGTCCGGTGACACCAGCGAGATCCACGCGCCGTCCTCGTGCGCAGGCGAACGGCGAATGCGCAGGGATCCTGGGGCGAAGTCAGCCGAAACGTAGGCAGCCGGGTTCAGCAGCGGGTGCAGTTCCAGTACCCGCAACGCGCCCGCAGCATCGGCGGGAATGTCCAGCGCATTCCTGATCCGCTCGGCGGCCACCCCGGCGATGCCGGTCAAAGCCTTATACCTGACCAATTCCTCCACCGCTACATCGTCTTTCGCCCGGGCCCGTACTGCGATGTTGAACCCCAGCGTCAGCAGATGCATCTGCAGGCAGACCTCGTCGGCGATCCGCACCAGTGCCGAGTGCGAGAACGCGCCGAAGTCGACGTCGGCCAGGAGCGGACCTGAATAGTCCTTCATGCCTTCGTCGTTCGGATCGATAGCGTCGAGTTCGGTGTGCTGGGCGCGGCTCGCGCCGACGACATCCAGGGCCGGGATGAAGTCCACCTCCGGGTGGGAATCGTCGATGGTCACCCTCCACCTGCAGTGCGGAAGCTGGTCAGCGGAGGTTCGCGGCGGACGGTGGATGGGCCGGACCTGACACCTGCGGTTGGTCGCCAGAGCGGTGGCGTCGAACGTCGGATCCTCGATGTCGTGGCACATGCCGCGGACGTAGTCGTCGCCCATCGGTTCCACGTCGAGCAACGCACCGCAATGGTCGAGGTGAAACTCGCCGTGCCAACGGTCGTGCACCGTGTAGCGGAAGTCCATGAACTGGGGCGGTGCGCCGATATCGAACTGCAGCCCCTTGAACACCGTGATGACGTCGACACCCTCGAACCCGAGCGCCTTCTGCATCCGCTTGGTGTAGAGCGGGCTGGACGCGGCCCACTCCTCGATCGCGATCTGCACCATCGCCTCGCGGCCGAATTTACTGATACACCAGGCCATCCCGGAGCGGTCGATCAGCTGACCGATGAGCAGCAGTTCGGGCACCAGGGTGGCAAGGTCCGTGCGCGACAGCGAAGCGTACCTACTCATCATCCTCATCATCGAGCTTGCTTCCCGAGTGCATGTTCAACGCCTCGTTGACGTTGGCGCGCTTATCCTCGCCCGCGCCCTTCTGGGCGGCCTTGCGGCGTTTGGCTGCCACTTTGGTGACCACGCCGTCGAGCTTGGAGCCGAGCGGAAAGCCGAGATAGTGGGTCAGGAAGATCGCCATCTCCTTGAGCTCTTCCTCGGTGAGTTCGCCGTTGTTCATCGCAGCATTGGCCTGGATCTCAGCCAGATCCGTGATCCCCAGCGCCGTCACCACGGTCAGCGTCATCATTCTCTTCTCGCGCATCGAGAGGCCGGGCCGGCTCCAGATGGTGCCGAAGAGGTGGTCTGCGGTCAGCGCGAAGTAGTCGCCGGGCATATCCGGCATTTCCCAGCCGTAGACCTCGTTCATCTTCGCGAGACCCTTGCGGCGTATCTCCTCCATGCTCACTCCTTCGTGTGCGGCACGCCGAGCCCGGCGGCCAGGTTCTGTAGGGCCAATTGGGCCAGCGGCAGGTCCACGCCCTGCGCCGCACCCAGCGCCAGAGCCAGGCTGAGGTCCTTCTCCCCCAGCCCACGGGTGTGGGTGAACGCATCGTGTAGCCAATGGTCGGGAGCCAACTCCGTCATGTCCTCGCGCACCATGATCGCCCCGGGGCCACCGGTCAGCGCGTCGGTGTGCCGAACTACCCTGCCGAGTTGCGCAAGATTGATGCCACTGGCCTCCGCCAACTCCATCGCCTCGCAGGCTGCTGCGTAACCGATGAAGGACAGCATGTTGCGGGCCAGCTTCATTCGGGTTCCTGCGCCCGCATCGCCGGCGTGGATGATCATCGATCCCATGTGCTTGAAGACCGGCTTGATCCGCTCGTACACCCACCGCTCCGCGCCCACCATGATGGCCAGCTCACCCTTTTCAGCCGCACCACCACCACCGCTGACCGGTGCGTCTATCACATGGATGCCGTTGGGCCGCCAGCTATCTGCAAGTTCAGCCGCGGTATCCGGACCGATGGTCGAGTGGATCGCGATGACGGTGCCCGGCTTGGCGTGCCGGGCGAGCTGAACTACCACTTCGCGGACCTGCTCGTCGTTGAGCACAGTCACGCTGATGAGGTTGGCCCGGGCAACATCGGCAATGTCCTTCGCCCTGGTTGCGCCCAGTTCGGCCAACGGAGTCATGGCCTCTGAGCGCACGTCGAAAACGGTGACCCCACCGGGGTATTCGATGAGGCGCTGAGCCATGGGTGCGCCCATCTTGCCGAGTCCGATGTAACCGAGCTTCATGTCGTCGGAGTCAGTCACCGGATGATCTGTCCGCCGTCGATGTTGAAGATCTGGCCGGTGATCCACTTGGCCTGATCCGACAGCAGGAACAGGCACATGCCGACCAGGTCCTCGGGTTCACCCATCCGCGACAGCGGCAGCTTCTTGACGATGTCCTCGACGATCTCCTGCGGTGTGGTGGTCCGGTTGGCCTCGGTGTCGATTGGTCCCGGTGCGATCGCATTGACCCGGATTTTCTGCCCGCCGAGCTCGGTGGCCAGCTGCTGGGTAAGACCGTTGATGCCGACTTTCGCCAGACCATAGAAGTTCGAGTAGAGCCACGCCGCCGTGGACGATTGGTTGACGATAGCGCCACCACCGCGCTTGGCCATCTTGCGGTACACCGCCCTGGTGCATACCAGCGCACCGTCCATGTTCACGCTCATGAACTTCTTGTAATAATCCCAATCGACAGTCAGCAGGAAGTCCAGTTTCATTCCGCCGAAGATTGCGGCATTGTTGACCAGGTAATCGATGCCGCCGAACTCCGACAGCGTCTGAGCGGCCATCGCTCTGGCCGAATCCGGATCGCTGACGTCCACCGGCACTGCGAGCGCATCGCCACCCTCGCCCTTGATACCGTCGGCGACCTTCCGGGCGCCCTCGGCATTGATATCGGCGACCACGACAGCCGCGCCCTCGCGGGCCAACGCCTCCGCGTAGGCCTGCCCGATGCCGCCACCGGCGCCGGTGATGATGGCGACCTTTTCCTTGAATTGTTCTCCGTAAAGCCCCACGCGTGTCTCCTTGATCCTCGTTCGCCGTGGTCCCTATGTCGCCGTGATCCCTAACTGACAGAGGCGGCGATGGCCTTGATCTCGAGATACTCCTCAAAACCGGCAAGCCCCATCTCGCGGCCGATGCCGGACTGCTTGTAACCACCGAAAGGCATGTCTGGCGAATACCAGACGCCGCCATTGATGTTGACGGTGCCCACGCGCATCCGTGCCGCGATGCCGGCAGCGCGATCCTCGTCCGCCGAGAACACTGTGCCGGACAACCCGTAGGGCGAATCGTTGGCGATGCGAACCGCGTCGTCGTCGCCGTCATGGGCGATCACCGTCAGCACCGGACCGAAGATCTCTTCCCGGGCCACCCTGGCGGTGTTGTCGAGTCCGGCGATCACCGTCGGCTCGATGAAGTAGCCGGTGTCGCGATCGGCGGGACGGCCACCGCCGCAGCCGAACTCGCCTCCCTCGGCGATCGCGGAATCGAGATAATCCTGCACGCGGTCCCGCTGACGCTCCGAAATCACCGGCCCGCAGATCGTCCCCGGGTCGGCAGGATCCCCCGGCTTGAGCCCCCTCATTGTCGCCGCGGTGGCCTCGACGGCCTCGGCGTAGCGGTCCCGGGGCACCACCAGTCGGGTGGTAATCGCGCAGCCCTGGCCCGCGTGCACCGAGGCCGTGAACCCCGCCATCGAGCACGCCCCCACCAGGTCCGCGTCGTCAAGCACCAGGAAAGCAGACTTCCCGCCAAGTTCAAGAAATACCTTCTTCACGGTGGCCGCACCGTCAGCCATCACCGCTCGGCCGGTGTTCGTCGACCCGGTGAACGAAACCATGTCCACCCGAGGGTCTTTGGATAGCATGGCGCCGACCTTGTGGTCGCTGGCGGTAACGATGTTGACCACGCCGGCCGGAAAATCCGTGTATTTGTTGATCAGCTCGCCGAGTACCGCGGCCGCCCAGGGCGTGTCGGGTGCGGGCTTGAGTACCAAGGTGTTTCCCGCCGCCAACGCCGGCCCGATCTTGGCCAGGTTGATCTGGTGGGGGAAGTTCCACGGCGTGATGGCACCCACCACGCCGATCGGCTCCCTGACGACCGTCCGATGGGTTTTCATGCCCATCGGGGATGCGATGCCGAGGTCGGTGGTCCACCCAAAGGATTCCGCGGTGTCGGCGCAGAAGCTCAGATCCTCGACGGGGCCCTCGAGTTGTGCGGCCGAGGTCAGCATGCGTGGCGCCCCGGCCTCGGCGATGGTCAGGTCCCGCAGTTCTTCGACGTGATCGCGCATCGCTTGCTGAAGCTGACGGATGCATCGGACCCGAAGGTCCACGTCGGTGGCCCAGCCGGTGGCGTCGAAGGCGCGTCGCGCCGCTCCGATCGCAGCATCCATGTCACCGGCCGATGCGTCGGCAGCAACTCCCAGGGTCTCCTCGGTGGCGGGGTTGACGGTGGGAAACGTGCCCGAGCCACCGGCGACGAGCTTGCCGTCGATGAGCAGCCTGCTCTCCTGATCGGCCAGAAGAACCATCCAAGTCCCCGCTCCCATTTCTGGACAACTGTCCGACAATCCTTGGTAGGACCATAGCTTCAGACCGGGTCGGGAGGCAACATCGGGCTCTGGGCCAGCCCGATAATCGATTTTGAGCAGGTCATATCGAGTACCACTTGCCTACAGACCGGAGGTTCCGATAACTTGGACATGTGTCCAGCCAAGTCGCTGCGCCGATTGTTGATTCATCGCAGAAGCCACCCCGAAACCGTCGTCAGGAAGAGACCTTCCGCAAGGTCCTGGCGGCAGGTCTAGAGATGCTGCGCGAATCCTCCTACTCAGACCTGACCGTGCGGGCGGTCGCCGCCCGGGCCAAAGTCGCACCGGCGACCGCCTACACCTACTTCTCCTCCAAGAACCATCTGATCGCCGAGGTTTACCTGGACCTCGTGAAGAAGGTCGACTACTTCACCGACGTCAACGAAAGCACGGCCACCCGCGTCGATAGGACGCTGCGCAGCATGGCGCTGATGGTCGCCGATGAGCCCGAGGTCGCCGCCGCGTGCACCACCGCGCTGCTGTCGGGCAACGATCCTGCCGTGCTCGGAGTACGCGACCGCATCGGCGCCGAGATTCATCGCCGCATCCGGGCGGCACTCGGTCCCAACGGAGATCCGCGCACGCTGTGCGCATTGGAGATGACGTTCTTCGGCGCCCTGGTCCACGCCGGCAGTGGACCGTTCACCTATCAGCAGATCGCCGACCATCTGAGCTATGCAATCGGTCTCTTGGTCGGAGAGGTCCGATGACAGTCAGCGGCGGCGCGGTCAGCGATGTCGTTTTCGACCCGTACGACTACGACTTCCACGAGGATCCGTATCCCTACTACCAGCGGCTGCGCGACGAGGCACCGCTGTACCGCAACGAAGAGCTCGGGTTCTGGGCAGTGTCACGCCACCGCGACGTCCTGCAGGGCTTCCGCAACAGCACGACGTTGTCCAACAAATTCGGCGTCTCCCTGGACCCGGCCTCACGCTCTCCACATGCGTGGAAGACGATGTCGTTTCTGGCCATGGACGACCCCGATCACCTGCGCCTGCGCACTCTCGTGTCGAAAGGTTTCACACCGCGCCGAATCCGCGAACTTGAACCGCGAGTGACCGACATCGCGATCCAGCATCTCGACACCATGCTCGAGCGCGCCCGCGGCAACGAAACCGTGGACTACGTCGACGAATTCGCCGGCAAGCTGCCCATGGACGTCATCTCGGAGTTGATGGGCGTTCCGCAGGCCGACCGCGACCGGATCCGAGGTTGGGCCGATGCGGTGGTGCACCGCGACGAGGGCGTCACCGACGTGCCGCCCGCGGCGGTCGAGGCCTCGATCAACCTCGTCGTCTACTACCAGGGCATGGTCGCCGAGCGGCGCAAGCGTCTCACCGACGATCTGACATCGGCACTGCTGGAAGCCGAGATCGACGGCGACCGGCTCACCGACGACGAGATTCTCGGCTTCATGTTCCTCATGGTGATCGCGGGCAATGAGACCACGACCAAACTCCTTGCCAATGCCGCGTTCTGGGGTCACCGCAACCCCGACCAGCTAGCACCGGTGTACGAGGATCTCGAGCGCGTGCCGTTGTGGGTGGAGGAGACGCTGCGCTATGACACCTCCAGCCAGATCCTGGCTCGCACCGTGTCCGGCGAGCTCTCCCTCTACGACACCACGATCCCCGATGGCGACGTACTGCTGCTATTGCCCGGGTCCGCGCACCGCGATGAGCGCGTTTTCGCCAAACCCGACGAGTACCTGATCGGGCGTGAGATTGGCTCCAAACTCATGAGTTTCGGCAGCGGCGCCCACTTCTGCCTCGGTGCGCATCTGGCGCGGATGGAGGCCCGGGTGGCGCTGGTCGAGTTGTTCAAGCGAATCCGTGGATACGAACTCGACGAGGCCAATGCCGTCCGCGTCCACTCGAGCAATGTCCGCGGATTCGCCCACCTGCCCATCCACGTGGAGACTCGCTGATGCCTCGATTCGACCCGCAGCCCGGCCGCCGTCCTGCACTCGTCGCGGGCGCCTCCTCCGGTATCGGCGAAGCCACCGCAATCGCCCTGGCCGCTCACGGGTTTCCGGTAGCCCTGGGTGCCCGCAGGGTCGAGAAGTGCCGACAGATCGCCGACAAGATCGGCGAAGACGGCGGTGAAGCGATCGCGGTGCACCTCGACGTCACCGACCCCGACTCGGTGAGTGCGTGCGTCGAGCAGACCACGGCGGAACTCGGAGATATCGAGGTACTGGTTGCCGGGGCCGGCGACACCTACTTCGGCAAGCTCGATGCGATCAGCACCGAGCAATTCGAATCGCAAGTGCAGATCCATCTCATCGGTGCCAACCGCGTTGCCGCCGCAATACTCCCGGGCATGATCGAGCGTCAGCGAGGCGATCTCATCTTCGTGGGTTCCGACGTCGCGCTTCGCCAGCGCCCGCATATGGGCGCCTACGGTGCCGCCAAGGCGGCACTCGTGGCGATGGTGAACAACTTGCAGATGGAGTTGGAGGGCACGGGGGTGCGGGCCTCCATCGTCCACCCCGGACCGACAAAGACCGCGATGGGATGGAGCCTGCCGGCCGAGCTGATCGGACCCGCGCTGGAGGACTGGGCCAAATGGGGTCAGGCCCGGCACGACTACTTCCTGCGGGCCTCCGACCTCGCGCGAGCTATCACCTTCGTCGCGGAAACGCCTCGCGGCGGGTTCATCGCCAGCATGGAACTGCAGCCCGAGGCTCCGTTGTCCAGCGCGCCGGCCGACCGCCAGAAGCTGATCCTGAACGAGGAGAATCTGTGACGACCACCGCTGCGGTGCCCCGTGTCTCCAGCGGTGAAGGGGAACACGGCCATCTCGAGGAGTTCCGCACCGATCCGATCGGGCTGATGAAGCGGATTCGAGAGGAATGCGGCGACGTCGGCTGGTTCCAGCTCGCCGACAAGCAGGTCGTCATGCTGTCCGGCGCGGAAGCCAACGAGTTCTTCTTCCGCTCCGCCGACGACGACCTCAACCAGGCCGAGGCCTACCCGTTCATGACGCCGATCTTCGGCGAGGGGGTCGTGTTCGACGCAGACCCGGAACGGCGCAAGGAGATGCTGCACAACTCGGCGCTGCGCGGCGAACAGATGAAAGGCCATGCCGCGACGATCGAGAACGAGGTCAGACGGATGATCGCCGACTGGGGCGACAACGGCGAAATCGACCTGCTGGACTTCTTCGCCGAGCTGACCATCTACACCTCGACGGCCTGCCTGATCGGGTTGAAGTTCCGCAACCAGCTCGACTCGCGGTTCGCCCACTACTATCACCTGCTCGAGCGCGGCACCGATCCACTGTGCTACGTCGATCCCTACCTGCCGATCGAGAGCTTCCGCATCCGCGACGAGGCACGCGCAAGTTTGGTCGAACTGGTGCAGGAAGTCATCAACGGCCGACTGGCCAACCCGCCCAGGGACAAGAGCGATCGAGACATGCTGGACGTGCTGGTTTCGATCAAGGACGAAGAGGGCAATTCTCGTTTCTCGGCCAACGAGATCACCGGCATGTTCATCTCGTTGATGTTCGCCGGCCATCACACCAGCTCGGGAACATCGTCGTGGACACTGATCGAACTGCTGCGCAACCCGGCCGCGTACCGGGAAGTCACCCAGGAGCTTGCCGACCTCTATGCCGACGGCCGGGAGGTGAGTTTTCATGCGCTGCGCCAGATTCCGAGGTTGGACAACGCGGTCAAGGAGACGCTGCGCCTTCATCCGCCGCTGATCATCTTGATGCGTGTGGCCCGGGACGAGTTCGAGGTGGCGGGCCACCCGATTCACAAAGGCCAGATGGTGGCCGTCTCGCCGGCGATCTCCAACAGGCTCCCCGAGGACTTCCCGGACCCGGACGCCTTCGATCCGCAACGCTACGAAAAGCCACGGCAGGAGGATCTGATCAATCGCTGGACGTGGATTCCCTTCGGCGCCGGCAAGCATCGTTGCGTGGGCGCCGCTTTCGCCCAGATGCAGATCAAAGCAATCTTCTCGGTGTTGTTGCGGGAGTATGAGTTCGAGATGGCGCAGCCGCCCGAGAGCTACCGGAACGACCATTCGAAGATGGTGGTTCAGCTGGCCCGGCCGGCCAGGGTCCGGTACCACAGGCGAGTCAACGGCGAGCCGGAGAGGGCCTGACCCATGGGCTGTTATCGCGTCGAACTCGACGATGACCTGTGTCAGGGGCACGCCATGTGCGAGCTGGAGGCCCCGGATGTCTTCACGGTGCCAAAGCGCGGCATCGTTGAAGTCCTCACCGCGGAGCCACCTGACGCGTTGCGCGAGGATGTGGAACGAGCCGTCGAGATGTGCCCGACCCGTGCGCTGTCGATTCACCAGAAGGAATGAGGGAGGCAAAGAAATGACTGAATCCGGCGCGCGGCGCGCCCAGCTCGAAGAGTGGGTCGAGCGCTGGCTCCGGGCGAATCGGGATGCCGAAGCGGCCGGAGACTGGAAGCCTATGGCCGACTTCTACACCGAGGGTGCCACCTACGGCTGGAACATAGGCCCCAAGGAAGACGTGATGTGCATCGGTCGCGACGAGATTCGCGATGTGGCCCTCGGGCTGGAGATGGAGGGCCTGGAGAACTGGGTTTACGAATATCAGAGGGTGCTGATCGACGAGAAACAGAACGAGATCGTCGGCTTCTGGAAGCAGATCGCCAACAAGGGCGACGGCAGCCGCGACGAGATCTACGGCATCGGCGGCAGTTGGTTCCGGCTCGACGGCAACCTGATGATCGAGTGGCAGCGCGACTTCTTCGACTTCGCTCACGTGCAGAAAGGGTTCATGAAGCTGATCGAATCCGGCGACCTCACCCCGACCATGCAGAAGCGCATCGAGCGGTCGGTCGCCGGGGAGAAGCTGCCCGGCTACTACCCGCTCGGTGAGGCGCCCGTCCCGCTCTGGTAGCCGTCCGGGAGCTCTTGCCCAAGCACTTGCTTGGGGGCACTGTGATGTGGCTAACTGGATTCTCTAGTCTCTAACTAGAGGCTCTAGTCGAAAGTAGGAGACATGAAGACCAAAGGCGCTCTGATCTGGGAGTTCAACCAGCCATGGTCGATCGAGGAGATCGAGATCGGCGACCCCGTCAAGGACGAGGTCAAGATCCAGATGGAAGCGTCGGGCATGTGCCACTCCGACCACCATCTGGTCACCGGCGATATCGCGATGGCCGGATTCCCGGTGCTCGGCGGACACGAAGGCGCCGGCATCGTGACCGAAGTCGGCCCCGGGGTGGAGAACGTCGCCGTCGGCGACCACGTGGTGCTGTCGTTCATTCCGTCGTGCGGCGAGTGTCCGACGTGTCAGAGCGGCAAGCGCAACCTGTGCGATCTGGGCGCGGGCCTGCTCGCGGGCACCGCTGTTTCCGACGGTACCCACCGGATCCATGCCAGGGGCCAGGCGGTGTTCCCGATGACGCTGCTCGGCACGTTCAGCCCCTACATGGTCGTGCACAAGACCTCGGTGGTGAAGATCGACCCGTCCATCCCGTTCGAGGTAGCCTGCCTGGTCGGTTGTGGCGTGACCACCGGGTACGGCTCAGCCATCCGCAGCGCTGACGTCCAACCGGGCGATGACGTCGCGATCGCCGGCATCGGCGGCGTGGGAATGGGCGCCCTGCAGGGTGCGGTGATCGCCGGCGCACGCAAGATTTTCGCCATCGACCCGATCGAGTGGAAGCGCGATCAGGCACTGAAATTCGGCGCGACGCACGTCTACCCCGATCTGGAATCGGCGATGATGGGTATCGCCGAGCTCACCGGGGGCCAAATGGCCGACAAGACCATCATCACCACCGGTGAGCTCAAGGGCGAGGACATCGACAACTACCTCAACATGACCGCCAAGGGGGGAACCTGCGTGGTGACGGCGGTGGCCAACATGATGGAAACGAGTGTCACCATGAACCTGGCGATGCTGACCCTGCTGCAGAAGAACCTGCAGGGCACCATCTTCGGCGGCGGCAACCCGCACCACGATATCCCCCAGATGCTGTCGATGTACAAGGCCCGCAAGCTGAACCTCGATGACATGGTCACGCGGCAGTACAAGCTCGAGCAGATCAACGATGGCTACCGGGACATGTTGGAGGGCAAGAACATCCGCGGTGTCATCCGCTTCACCGAAAGCGATCGGTAACGCGCGATGACCGGCGGCGGATCCGAGGCGACGGAACTGACGACCGAGGGCGACCGGGAGGTGACGCCGGTGGTTGCGGCGTCGCGGAGCTCGTGGCGGTGCGTGCAGTCCGGCGATAAGGCGGGCTGGCTCGCGCTGATGGCAGACGACGTCATCCTCGAGGATCCGATCGGCGAGGCCATCACCAACCCCGACGGCAACGGTGTGCGGGGGAAGGCGGCAGTGGCCTCTTTCTTCGACGCCAACATCGGCCCGAATCAGCTGCGCATCACCTGCGAAGAGACCTTCCCTTCCAGCAGCCCGACCGAGGTCGCCTACATCCTGGTCCTTGAGAGCACGTTCCCGAACGGTTTCTCGGCGACAGTCCGCGGTGTGTTCACCTACCGTGTCAACGGCGCAGGCCTGATAACCAACCTGCGTGGCTACTGGAACATGGATGCGATGCGGTTCGCCGAACCGGAGGCGGTCAGTTAGCTTTCGGCAGCTGGTGATCGCGGTACTTCTCGCGCAGTTCGCGCTTGAGCACTTTGCCGGTGGCGGTGTGTGGCAACTTTTCGACTAGCACGACGTCATCTGGCAGCCACCACTTGACGACCTCACCGGACAGGTGGTTGAGAATATCTTCAGCGGAGGCGCTGTGCCCCTTGCGCAGCACCGCGACGAGCAGCGGCCGCTCCTGCCATTTCGGATGCGCGATACCGATGACAGCGGCCTCGGCCACCGCCGGGTGGCTCATCGCGGCGTTCTCCAGGTCGATGGAACTGATCCATTCGCCGCCGGATTTGATGACGTCCTTTGCCCGGTCCACCAACTGCAAGTATCCGTCGGGGTCGATGGTGGCCACGTCTCCGGTAGGAAAGAAACCCTCGCTGTCGAGTTTGTCACCGCCGTCACCTTTGAAATAGCCACTGGCGATCCACGGCCCGCGCACCCAGACCTCACCGAAAGCTTCTCCGTCCCAGGGCAACCTGTTTCCGTCATCGTCGACGATCTTCAGGTTCACACCCCAGACTCCGCGGCCCTGCTTCAACTTGATCTGAGCCTGCTCGGCGGCATCCAGGCCGTCATGTTTGGGCAGTAACCGGCCGATCACGCACAGCGGACTGGTCTCGGTCATCCCCCAACCCTGCATCGCCTCGGTGCCGAAATCGCGCTCGAAACGCTCGATCATCGACAGCGGCAACGCCGCCCCCCCGGTCCCGGCCACCTGCAACCGCAGCTCGTGGGGATCGATCTCGGGGTGTTCGTCGAGATAGGAGAACAGCATCATCCATACCGTCGGCACACCCTGACTCTGGTTGACGCCTTCGGATTTCATCAGCTGGTAGACGGACTCGCCGTCGAGGTGCGGTCCAGGCAGCACAAGTTTGGCGCCGACCATCGCCGCGGTATACGGAGTACCCCAGGCATTGGCGTGGAACATCGGCACCACCAGCAGCATCGATGAGCCACTGTGGATGTCGTTGGTGTCCCTGGCGGCCGTCATCAATGTGTGCAGGATCGTCGAACGATGGCTGTAGAGAACACCTTTCGGGTTTCCCGTAGTGCCTGAGGTGTAGCACAGCGACGATGCACTGCGCTCGTCGAACTCATGCCAGTCGAATCGGGTGGACTGCGATCCGATCAATTCATCCCAGCACACCAGACGATCGGAAGGGACCCCGGGAACCTCGGGCATGTGCTCGGCGTCGGTCATCACGACGTAGGTGCGGACGGTACTGAGCTCCGGAGCCAGCTGACCCACCAGCTGCGCGAAAGTGATGTCGAAGAACAGGATCCGGTCCTCGGCATGGTTGATGATGTAGGCAAGCTGGTCGGGGAACAGCCGCGGGTTGACGGTATGCATCACGGCACCCGAGCCGGAGACGCCGAAGTAGAGCGCGAGGTGGCGGTCGCTGTTCCAGGCCAGTGTCGCAACCCGGTCCCCGTGCTCGATGCCGAGTTCGGCCAGTGCGTTGGCGACCTGCTTGGACTGCTCGCACATCTGCGACCAGGTGGTTCGCCGGACATGGCCCTCGGGCAGCCGGGACACGATCTCGGTGTCGCCGTGAAACGCCGCCGCGTGTTCGATCAACGACGAGATCATCAGCGGCCGGTCCTGCATCAATCCCAGCATTCGGCAAGGTTATCCAGGTGGAGCTCGACGGGTTCCGTATTACGCGTTGTCGCGCGTCCGAACCCGGCGCAGTGCGGGGTAGAGCTCGCGCACGGCGGTCTCGAAACGTCGAGCCAGAGTGAGTTCAGCGGCCGGGCAATGCGCGCAGGACCCGGTGAGCTCGACCTCGACTTCTCCGTCGGTGACGCCCAGCACTGTGATCCCACCGCCATGGGAGCGGACATAGTCGCCGACCTCGCCGTCCACGACCTGGGCCAACGCCATGCGGAGCACGTCGTCAGCCAAGCAGTCCTCGAGTGCTCGCCACTGCTCGCTGCTGGCCAGCGCCGCTTGCAGCGCGGACCGAACCCGTCCGCCTTCCGGTCGCCAGCCACGCCCTATGCCCAGTCGCACCCGTACCGCGGCCGGTTCGACGAACAGCGATTCCACGGTGCCATCGTCGATCAGCTCCTGTAGCGGTGCGGGCACCTCGGCCGCCGCGCCAACGAACCCCAGAGTGCCGGGGCGGATCACCCAGCGCAGCGACCGATCATCGCCTGGAACGGGCTCCGGATGCAGCGGCACCATGACGTCCTCTCTGCTGCCCATCTCAGGTCACCGCCGTGACGATTGTGTGGGCCAGCAGTGCCATCCCCCAGGCGAGGGCGAACATGTAGCCGAAAGCTATGGCCGGCCAACGCCATGACCCCGACTCACGCCGCATCACCCCCACGGTGGACATGCACTGCAATGCGTAGAGGAAGAAGGCCAGCAACGCCGCGACCACCGGGGGTGTGAACAGCTTCTCCCCGGCCCGCGGACCCTCCTGCACAGTCATCTGTTCCAGCGCCCGCGCCGGGTCGTCGGGATCCTCGGCAGCGGCGACTTGCCCCAGAGTGGACACAAATACTTCGCGCGCGGAGAGCGAGGCGAGTACCCCGACGTTGATGCGCCAGTCGAAGCCGAGCGGTTCGAACACCGGCGAGACGAAGCGGCCGACCGACGCGGCATAGCTGTTGTCGATCACGTATGCCGATGCGGCCGCATTGTCGCCGGGGTCGACTCCGGCTGCCGACATCACCTCAGTGCTGCGGGCCGGGAGGTTGAGCAGCACCCAGAGCACGATTGTGGTGACCAGGATGATCTTGCCGACCTTGAGTAGGAAACCCTTGGACGGTTCCCACACCGAGATCAGCACCGGTCTCAGAGAGGGCAGCCGGTAGGGCGGCATCTCCATGTAGAAGGGCAGCAGCGGCCCGTGACCTCTCCCGATGCGGCTGAACACCCACGCCGAGGCCATCGCCGATATTGCCCCCACCAGGTACAGCGCGAACATCACCGCGCCCTGCGCTCCGATCGGGCCCCACCGGATATCCGGGCTGACCAACAACCCGATCAGCAGCACGTAGACCGGTAGGCGCGCTGAGCACGTCATCAGCGGTGCGCCCATCATGGTGGCGATCCGGTCGCGCGCGGACGGCAGCGTGCGGGTGGCCATGATCCCCGGGATCGCGCACGCGAGCGAGGACAGCAGCGCGACGAAGGCTCGGCCCTCCAAACCGGCCCCGGCCATCACCCGGTCCATCAGGAATGCGGCGCGGGACATGTAGCCCACGCCTTCGAGCAGCGAGACCATCAGGAACAGCAAGGCGATCTGGGGCAGGAAGACCAGCACACCGCCGACCCCGCCCAACATGGCGCCGGACAGGAAGCTGCCCAACATCTGGTTGGAAACATGTTGGTCGACCAGGCCGCCGAGATAACCGAAGAACCCCTCGACACCCTCCTGTAATGGTGCCGCGACGGTGAAGATGACCTGGAAGAACGCGAACATCGTCGTGAAGAAGATCAGCGTGCCCCACACCGGGTGCAGCAGCACGGCGTCGACTCGACGGGTGCGCTCGTCGTGCTGCGGTTGCACATAGTGGGCAGCGCTGAGCACCGATTCGATCCAGGCGCTGACTTCGGCGGTATCGGTGGGCGGCAGCACGGCGGGCTGCTGCCACTGTGTCGGCTCGGGCAGCAGATCGCGCAGTTCGCCGAGTTCGCGGGCTCGGCCGGCGACGACGGCCACCACCGGTACGCTCAGCGCGCGACGCAGCGCAGCGATGTCGACAGCGCCCTGGCGGCGAATGAGCTCGTCGGTGAAAGTCAACACCACACACACCGGGACCTCGGTCTGCAGAATATGCGCGAGCAAACCCAGAGATCGCCGCAGAGTCGTCGCGTCCAGGGTTACCACCAGACCGTCAGGCGTGGTCAAGTCGCTTTCGTGCTCGAGTACGTCAACGACAATCTGCTCGTCCGGGCTCATGGGATCGAGGCTGTAGGTGCCAGGGAGGTCCTCCACCATCAGCGACCGCCCCCCGACCCGCGCCGCTCCCTCGAAACGGGCAACAGTGACGCCCGGGTAATTTCCGGTCTTGGCCCGCAGTCCGGTGAGGGCGTTGAACAGCGTCGTCTTGCCGGAGTTCGGACTGCCGAGCAGGGCCAGCCGCGGACCGTCCGGCGTCCTCGCGTCGACGTCGGGATGGTTGGCGCAGGAGCTCACGCCGTCGTGACTCCGTGGATGCACCGGGCCTGGGCCCGGCGCAGCGCGATCTCGTACCCGGCGATGCGGAACATCAACGGATCGGCCAGCGGGGCTTTTCGCAGCGCCTGCACCTCGGTGCCCGGCGTGAAACCGAGGTCGACCAAACGTCGGGCGGTGGCGAGATCGATGTCGCCGCTCACGTCACAGATCACCGCGCGTTGACCACGTTTGAGCTCGGCCAGGCTGATGACGGGGCCGGCGGCAATCGGCGGGCAAGGCGCGACCTCGCGCTGGCTCAACAGGGCGGACAGCTTCGACATAGATGGACCTCATGCGTCTGGGGTGAGCCCGGCCTCCCGAACCTTAGGTAAGGCTACTCACACTTAGGTTTACCTGTCCAGATGGGTGGAGCGCACGCGCCGTCATCTCGTCTCGACCCCACGTACCTGTGTCAAGACTATCGAGAAGGTGGAATGCTCAGAGCATGGCGACCGTCTTCACAAAAATCATCAACGGTGAAATACCCGGCCGATTCGTCTACCAGGACGACGAGATCGTGGCCTTCCTCACGATCGAGCCGATGACCCAGGGCCACACGTTGGTCGTACCGCGGGCCGAGGTCGACGAGTGGCAGAACCTCGAGCCCGCCGTCTTCGGCCGAGTGATGGAAGTTTCGCAGTTGATCGGCAAGGCGGTGTGCACGGCCTTCGGCGCCGAGCGCGCCGGACTCATCATCGCCGGCCTCGAGGTGCCCCACCTTCACGTGCACGTGTTCCCCGCACGAGACCTGTCCGACTTCGGATTCGCCAATGTCGACCGCAACCCGTCCGCGGAGTCGCTCGCCGACGCACAGTCGAAGATCAAGGCCGCACTGGCGCAGCTGCGCTGAGCGGTACCGCCCCGTCTGCGATGCGCGGCAGGGTCACTCGGAACCGGCACCCCTGCCCGGGCGCGGTGGTCAGGTCGACGCTGCCGCCGTGCGCATTCACCAGTGAGTCGACGATCGACAACCCCAACCCGGTGCCGCCGCTGGCACGCGTCCGCGACGAATCCGTTCGGTAAAAGCGCTCGAAAATGCGCTCGGCATCTTCTGGACGCATCCCCGGCCCCTCGTCGCACACCTCGAGCACGGCGTCGGCGGCGTCGGTACCCACTCGCACCGTGATGCCTGCGCTCGCCGGAGTGTGCTGAAGCGCGTTGGCCACCAGGTTGCTCAATATTTGACGCAGCTTGGCCTCGTCGCCCAATACCTCGGGGGTGCCGGGCCCATCGAAGACTTCCACCCGAATCGTGCGTTCGGGCGCGATCGACCGGGCATCACCTACCGCATCGGTGGCCAGGGCGAGCAGGTCGACCGGATGCTGCTCCAATGGGCGCAGTGCGTCGAGTTGGGCCAACAGCAGCAGGTCCTCGACAAGCAATCCCATTCGTTGAGATTCGCTTTCGATGCGACCCATCAACATCTCCACGTCGCGGGCGGCGCCTTGTCGATAAAGCTCGGCGAATCCGCGGATTGTCGTCAACGGCGTCCGCAGCTCATGACTGGCGTCGGTGATGAAGCGGCGCATTCGTTCCTCGGACATACGCGCCTGATTCGCCGATGATTCCGACAGGGCCATCGCCCGCTGAATCTGCGCGAGCATGCCGTTGAGCGCCAACGACAATCGGCCGACTTCAGTGCGTGGGTCACGTTCTGGCACGCGACAATCCAGTCGGCCCGAGGCGATCGCGGCGGCGGTCTGCTCGACCTCTCCCAGCGGCCGCAGGCTCCGTTGGACGACGACATAGCCCAGTACCCCGAGCACCAGGAGGACCGCCGATCCGATGCCCAGCTGGGCATAGGTCAGCGACCGCATTGTCGACTTCACCTCGGAAAGGTCGATAGCCACCGTGGTGAGGTCTCCGCCCGGGCCGCGAACCGTCATCGCGCGCCACTGCACGTCGGGGTGATCGGCGGATCCGACGGTGACCGGCTCGGGCCCGACATCGTTGTTGGCGGGCAGCGCGGGCTCGGCAGCGCCGTCGTTGACCGCCAACCAGATATGCCCGCCCGAATCGACGCTGCGGACGTAGAAATCTGATGGCGGGCGCGCGGGGTTGGGTTCTTCGGTCGCGATGCTGGGCAGCGGCCTGGGGATCTGCGCCCAGCCCGATGAGGCGTCGAGCAAGGTGTCATCCACCCGGTTCATGAGGGTGTGCCCCAGGATTTTCGTCACAGCAAAACCGGACGCCAGCAGACCGCAGGCCACCAATACCAGCGTGGCTGCCACCAGGCCTACCCGAAGCGGGACACCACGACTCAATTGTTGCCTGATCAGACCTGCCACGCCGCTATTGTCGTCGGCTCTTCGCGTAGCCGTTCATCGAGGTCCGCGCAGGACATAACCGACCCCGCGCAGCGTGTGCAGCAGGCGCTTTTCGCCAGTGTCGATCTTGCGCCGCAGGTATGAGACGTAGGACTCGACGACGTTCACGTCACCACCGAAGTCGTAGCGCCACACATGATCGAGGATCTTCGGCTTGGACAAAACGGTGCCCGCGTTGATGATGAAGTAACGCAACAGGGTGAACTCTGTCGGGGACAGCGAAACGGGCTCGCCGGCTTTCCAGACTTCATGGGTGTCCTCGTCGAGTTCGATGTCGGCGAACTGCAGCCGTGAAACGCGTGGCTCTTCGTGGCCATGACCGACCCGGCGCAGGATCACCCGCAGCCGCGCGACCACCTCTTCCAGGCTGAACGGCTTGGTCACGTAGTCGTCGCCGCCCAGCGTAAGACCGGCGATCTTGTCCTGCAGGGCGTCGCGGGCGGTCAGAAACAGAGCTGGGGCGTCGATACCGTCGGCTCGCAGCCGCCGCAACAACCCGAAGCCATCCATACCGGGCATCATGACGTCGAGAATCAACGCGTCGGGCCGCAACTCACGTGCCATGTCCAGAGCGGCGCTGCCGTTGGCGGCCGTATAGACCTCGAAGCCCTGGAACTTGAGACTCACCGAGAGCAGTTCGACGATGTTTGCTTCGTCATCGACCACCAGTACGCGCGCTTCGGGAACGCTTTCCTGTATCGGCATAGCCATAACCCTTAATGTCCACTACTTTGCTTGGAGAATTCCTGACCGCTAGCTGTGCACTTCCTGTGAGTCTGGGCTTGCGCTGTCAATAGACTGACCGCATGAACCTCGCCAAAGTCATCGGAAGCCTAGCGACAGCCCCGCTTCGGGTCGGTCTTACGGCAACCGAAATCGGGCTGAACGCTGCGGCCACCGTGCATGGTTTTGTCAAACAGTCTCTGGGCGAGGAGAGCACGCAGGTAGTGGACCAGATTACCGAGACAGTGCCGCTACGCGGTGCGCTCGTCGGCGCTAATCGGGTTGCCGAGTTGACCGAATCCGATAGGGCGATGGGGCGTGCCCTGGCCCGCGGCGGGCCCGCGGACCAGCTGCTGCGTCCGGGTGGGCTCGTCGACATGTTGACTGCGCCGGGAGGTCTGATCGATCGGGTGTCGGTGGAGGGTAGCGGGTTGGAGCGGGCCCTGGCGCCCGGTGGGCTCGCCGATCGGCTGCTGGCTGAGGACGGACTGGTCGAGCGGATGTTCGCCGAGGAAGGCCTGGTGGACAAGCTGACGGCGAAGAACGGACCGCTCGAACAAATGACCGAGGCTGCCGAAATCCTGAGCCGGCTGGCGCCTGCAGTGGAGACCTTGACGCCGACGGCCGACACCCTGCAGGACGCCGTCGACACCCTCAATAGGTTGGCCGCTTCGCTGAGCGGCCTGACGGACCGTATTCCGCGGCGCCGCCGCTCGGCGCGGCGGGCTGTGTCCTCGGGCCGGATCGAGGACGTCGATGCCCCCGATCTCGTCGACGAATAAACCGATAGGCTGTTGCGGCTCCACGCCTCCTTAGCTCAGTGGTAGAGCACTCGCCTTGTAAGCGAGCGGTCATCGGTTCAATCCCGATAGGGGGCTCCACAGGGATCCACAGGGAACGGCTTCTAGCTGCTCGACTTTTTGGATCGCGAGACTCTGGCTGGGATCCGCCCTGCGCCCGTCCCGACCATCACACGCTGTTGCCTGAGATGGGTGATCGGTGCAGCGCTTTGCGAACGCGTTCCTGCCAATTCCTCACGAGCCACATCTCGATGAGTTCGGCCGGAACGCCAGACTGCTCGGCAGCCCGGTGCAGCAAGTGGGAGTACCTCAGATAGCGGGACCGGGGAAACGCGGACACCGACGGCACCGCCAGCCAGCCGAAGCGGCACAGCGTAGACACGCCGTCCTGGTCGAGAAGTTGGGGGCGCCGCGGCGCCCCCGGGTGCACGGCCCAGCAATACAGCGACAACAACGACGGCCCGATACCTGGGGTGCTCGGCCAGGGCGACGAATCACCGCAGGGGCCGCCGATGGCGATGCTCTCTGTGCTGCACAACCCGAGCCCATCGCTCACCGTCTCCAGGCTGTCTTCCCGGCCTCCAGCTCGGACATCGATGAAGCGCTTTGGCCGCCGCCGCGCCGGGTGGCCCGACAACCAGGCCGCGGCCCGATAGAGCACACACAGATTCTTGTGCCCCTCGTCGGGCACTGATCCGGTGACGATGTCGTCGCGGCGCAAGAATGCCTCGCCCGCGCCGACCGGGCCACCGTCAGCGTCCCGACCCCACAGCCGAACGGGGATCCCGTGATCGGTCAGGCGCTTGTTCCACCAATCTAGGTCGATCGGGGAGATGTCATCAGCGACGACCAGTCCGTAGTCCTGAGCGCGACACCACTCCACACATCCACGTGGCAACCGCAGTTCCGCTGCAAGCTCGTCCATGGCCGGAATCCTGACAGCAGGTACCGACATCCAGGTGCCGACATCCAGGTACCGACATCCAGGTATCGACATCC
>JAHZIT010000154.1 GCA_022601275.1 Actinomycetes bacterium | reverse complement strand
GGCTCACTGTTGACCGGAATCTCCACGCCTACCGACGCGGGCAACTTGCCAACCAGCTTGAGCCGATCGACGTTGGACCTGGCGCGCCGCAGACCCAGCAGGGCGCGGCGCAGATCGTCACCGAAAGCGATGGGCGCATCCGATGCGGTGTCCACGCCCCCGGCAGCGGCCACCTCGTAGCGACCCCGGGCGATCCCATCGGCGGCGGCGATCGCCGACTGCAGCCCCGTCCCGCAAGCCTGCTGCAGGTCGAAGGCCGGCGTATACGAAGACAGCGAGCTACCCAGCACGCATTCGCGCATCAGGTTGAAGTCGCGTGAGTGCTTGAGCACGGCACCGCCGATGACTGCGTCGAGCTTCTCCCCCCCGAGGCTGAAGCGATCGGCCAGCCCGTCCAGCACCGCGGTGAACATGTCCTGGTTGGAAGCGTTGGCATAGGCGCCGTCGGAGCGCGCGAACGGTATCCGGTTGCCCCCGAGGATGGCTACCCGGCGGGTCGTGTTGTTGTCAGCCACGTGTGCCTCCCGGCGTCGCGAGGATCATTAGGGTGTCGAGCGTCATACTACCCACCGTTCTTACTCTGGAGTAAGTTCATGGTAAGCACGACAGCTCGATCGCGATGGGCACCCGTTGCGCGATGGTTTACTTCAGATTTCGAAAGGTAGCACCGTGGCTTCCGACCTGCTCTCACAAGTGGTCAACTCCGGGCCGGGGTCGTTCCTGGCCAAGCAACTGGGCGTCCCGCAGCCCGAGCCGCTGCGCCGCCACCAGCCGGGCCGGCCGCCGCTGGCCGGCTCGCTGCTGATCGGCGGCGACGGTCGCATCGTGGAGCCGATGCGCATCGCGCTGGCCGAAGACTACGAGGTAGTCGCCAACAACCTCGGAGGCCGTTGGGCAGACTCGTTCGGCGGGCTGGTGTTCGACGCCACCGGAATCACCGAACCCGAGGGCCTCAAGGCGCTCTACGAGTTCTTCACGCCGGTACTGCGCAACCTCGGGCACTCGGGCCGCGTCGTCGTCGTCGGCACAACACCCGAGGAAACCGGCAGCGTCGCAGAACGCACGGCGCAGCGCGCGTTGGAGGGTTTCACCCGCTCATTGGCCAAGGAGCTGCGCGACGGCGCAACCGCGGCGCTGGTCTACCTCGCGGCGGCCGCGGCGCCGGCCGCGACGGGGCTGGAATCCACCCTGCGATTCCTGCTGTCGGCAAAGTCGGCCTATGTGGACGGCCAGGTGTTCCGGGTGGGCGCAGCCGACTCCACCGCGCCGGCAGACTGGGACAAGCCGCTGGAGGGCAAGGTCGCGGTCGTGACCGGAGCCGCACGAGGCATCGGCGCGACCATCGCCGAAGTGTTCGCGCGCGACGGCGCCAGGGTGATCGCGGTGGACATGAAGGGCCCAGCAGACGCGCCCGACGCGCTCTCTGAACTTGCCACCAAGGTCGGCGGCACCGCATTGACGCTGGACGTCACGGCCGATGACGCGGTGGAGCGCATTACCGAACACCTCAAGCAGCACTACGGGGACACCGGGGGCCGGCTGGACATCCTGGTCAACAACGCCGGCATCACCCGCGACAAGCTGCTGGCCAATATGGACGAAAGTCGCTGGGACTCCGTCATCGCGGTCAACCTGCTTGCACCGCTGCGGCTTGCTGAGGGCCTGGTCGGCAACGGCACCATCGCCGAAGGCGGCCGAATCGTCGGGCTGTCGTCGATGGCAGGCATCGCGGGCAACCGCGGCCAGACGAACTACGCCACGACCAAGGCCGCAATGATCGGACTCACCGACGCCCTGGCACCGCAGTTCGCCGAGAAGAACATCACCATCAACGCGATCGCACCGGGTTTCATCGAGACCAAGATGACCGACGCCATCCCGCTCGCCACCCGCGAGGTCGGCAGGCGGCTGAACTCGTTGTTCCAAGGCGGTCAGCCAGTGGACGTCGCCGAGGCCATCGCCTACTTCGCCAGCCCGGCGTCCAACGCCGTCACCGGCAACACCATCCGGGTGTGCGGCCAGGCGATGCTGGGGGCATGAGTGGAGTTCACGGGACGAATCGACCAACCATGAATCTGAAGAACCTTTTTCGCGCTGCCGCCGGCGCTTTGCCCTTGGTACCTCGCGGCGACACCCTGCCCGACCGCACGCTGAGCGCCCAGGAGCTGAGGATCGATCCGGCCAACGTGGCTGCTTACGCCAACGTCACCGGCCTGCGGTTCGACGACACGGTGCCACTGACCTATCCCTTCGCGCTGACGTTCCCGACGGTGATGTCGCTGGTGACCGGTTTCGACTTCCCCTTCGCCGCAATGGGTTCGGTGCACCTGGAGAACCACATCACCCAGTACCGCCCGATCGCGGTCACCGACACGGTGGACCTGGCTGTCCATGCCGAGAATCTGCGGGAGCATCGCAAGGGCCTGCTCGTGGACATCGTGACCGACGTCAACGTCGGAAATGACACCGCCTGGCACCAGGTGACGACATTCCTTCATCAGCAGCGGACCAGCCTCTCTGATGAGCCAAAGCCGCCGCAGGAGAAGCCGCCGAAGTTGGGCCCGCCCAACGCGGTGCTGCGCATCACGCCCGCAGAGATCCGCCGCTATGCATCGGTCGGCGGGGACCACAACCCCATACACACCAATGCGATTGCGGCGAAAATGTTTGGATTCCCAACCGTGATAGCACACGGAATGTACAGCGCCGCTGCTGTTCTGGCCAATATCGAAGGCCAACTGCCCGATGCGGTGAAGTACTCGGTACGGTTCGCCAAACCTGTGGTGCTGCCCGCCCGCGCGGGCCTCTACGTTGACCGCGCGGGCGACGGCTGGCAGCTAACGCTGCGCCACCTGTCCAAGGGATACCCACACCTGACCGGCTCGGTGACACCGGCCTGACGCGGCGGCTACGTCGGCCCGGCTACTTCGCTGCGTTCGATGTCGGTGCATTCGATGTCGGTGCGTTCGATGTTGCCTCGGCGTCCGCGGGCCCGGCGCCGGCCGCGTCAGCAGGCTTACCCTTCAGACCCAGCCAGAATAGGTTGATCAGCAACTGGGCCGCCTCGTCAGCGTCGGCATCGCCGGTGCTGACGCGCGAGGCCACCGCCTCACCGGCGCCCACCAGCGCGATGGCCATGAGGTCGAAGTCGGCGTCCGGTTCCGGAAACCGGGTACCGGAACGCAGCAGACGTCCGACGAGTTCGATGATGCGTTCGCGGCCCTCCCGCACGGTATGGGCAAACCGCTGAGAGCTCGTCGCCTGGGTGTAGAGGACCATCCAGGAGGTGCGGTGGGCATCGATGTACTGCAGAAACAATAGAACAGCGCTGCGCAACAACTCTTTTGGCGGGTCGTCGAAATCAATTTCGGTACGGACCTCGTCGACGAACCGAGTCAACTCCCGATCCAGGCAGGCGCCGAACAACTCCTCTTTCGAGCCGTAATACAGGTAGAGCATCGGCTTGCTGATCTGCGCCTCGGCCGCGATCGCATCCATCGAGGTCTCGTGGTAACCGTTCACCGAGAATATCTGGACAGCGGCATCGAGCATCTGCTGCTCACGGACGGCACGCGGCAACCGCTTGGTTCCACCTGGCATGCGCTGCGCCTTCCCCGCCGATACGCGACGTCTTCCGACCCCACAGGGGATGTCTTCCTACCCCACAGGGTAGGCAATGGCCGGTGAATCAGCCGCCACAGCTTGGCGAGGGGCCCTTGAACGCGGCGATCCGCATCACCGCAGCGTCCACGCCCGCCATCGACAGCTCGCCGGCCTCCACCGCCTGCTCCAATCGGTCCAGCACCGCAGGCACCTCGGTGCTCGTCACCCACAACGCGACGTCGGCTCCGGCCTGCAGTGAGCGCAGCACCGCGTCGGCGACCCCGAACCTGTCGGTGATGGCCCGCATGCCGGAAAGGTCGTCGGTGAACACCGGCCCATTGAACGGCGGACCACCGTAGTTGCCGGATCGCAGCAGTCCATAGGCCGCCGGGCTCAAGCTGGCCGGTTCGCTGCCGGTCAACCCCGGGATCTCCATGTGTCCCACCATGACGGCCACCGGCGCCTGGGTGGTCAGCGTCCGGTACGGCACCAGGTCGCTGGCCTGCAGATCGGCCAGTGGGGGCGTGACGACGCTGCCGGCGTGCGAATCTCCCGACGCATTTCCGTGCCCCGGGAAGTGCTTGAGCACCGGCAGCACCCCCGCGTCACGGAGTCCGCGGGCGTAAGCGCCGGCGTAATCGGTGACCGTGGTCGGATCCGAACCGAAGGACCGGTCGCCGATGACTGTGCTGGCCGGCGCGTCGGTGACGTCGACCACGGGTGCGAAATCGACGGTGATGCCGAGGCCGCGCATCTGCCGACCGCGGTCGAGGGCGATGGCGTAGACCTCTTCGGGAGTCCTAGTCTGGGCCAGCACGCGGGGCGCAGGCTGTGAACCGATCAGGCCCGACAGCCGCGAGACACGGCCGCCTTCCTCGTCCACGCTGACCGCCAGAGACAGTGGTCCGGCCGCGGCCGCCACGTCGGCCAGCGAACCGTCCGACAGCATCGACAGATCGGTCCAGCTGCCGATCATGATGCCGCCCACCTGGTGCGTGTCGACGACCGCGCGGGCATCCGCAGCGCCGGAAACCCCGACCATGAGGAGCTGCGCGAGTTTGGCCCGCGTCGGCATCGCGGCCGGATCGCCGCACACCGGCGCGGCCGGCACGGGAGCGGGAGCGGCCGGCGCGGCCGCAATGCCCTGGGCCGGGCCGGCAGCCATCGACAATGGCAGGCTGGTTGCCGACGAACGGGGCGATTCGGTGGTTGACGTGCATCCCAGGGTGAACGCAGCCGTCGGCAGCACCGCCATCACCGCGAGCAGGGCACCGGGGGCTTTCACTAGAGCTCGGGGCATAACCCACGACACTAACGGCAGCAGCGGCCGCGTTCGAAACCCTGGTCCGCTACCGGCCGCGCCATGGACTGATCGCACCGCCTCCGGCGTGCCGCACATGCTAGTTTTGCCCCATGGATCGGTTTCTCGTGCCCGCCGCGGCCAGCATCGTCGTCGGCCTGCTCTTGGGCGCGGCTGCCGTCTTCGGGGTGACGTTGATGGTGCAGCAGGACACCAAACCTCCGCTGCAGGCGGGCGACCCGGCGTCATCGGTGCTCAACAGGGTCGAGTACGGCGACAGAAGCTAGATTCCGGGTCGCTACGCTCCTGCCCTCCGCCGTTAGCCGTTCCCGCCCAGTAGCGGCCGAACCACTTCCCCGACGCTGGCTTTGGGTGGCCGCCGCGGCGGCACTGGTCCTCAGTTTCGCCCAGTCGCCTGGACAGATCGCGCCCGACACCAAGCTCGATCTCACCGCTAACCCGCTGCGATTTCTGACCCGCGCCTTCAGCCTGTGGAACAGCGACCTGCCTTTCGGCCAGGCCCAGAACCAGGCCTATGGCTACCTGTTCCCGCACGGCACTTTCTTCCTCGCCGGTGATCTACTGGGCGTGCCCGACTGGGTGACGCAAAGGTTGTGGTGGGCGCTGCTGCTCACCATCGGTTTCTGGGGCATGCTGCGGGTGGCCGAAGCGCTGGGCATCGGCAGCCCCACCTCCCGGGCGCTCGGCGCTGTCGCGTACGCGCTCTCGCCTCGGGTGCTCACCACCATCGGCGCGATCTCATCGGAGACGCTGCCGATGATGTTGGCGCCGTGGGTGCTGCTACCAGTGACCATGGCTCTGCGCGGCGGGAAGGAGGGCGCGGAGAACGGCGCGACCGGACCGGGGCTGAGGACGCTGGCCGCACGTTCGGGCCTGGCCATCGCGCTCATGGGGGCGGTCAACGCCGTTGCAACGCTGGCAGCGTGTCTGGTCGCGCTCGTGTGGTTGGCCTGCCATCGCCCCAGCAAGGTGTGGCGGCGCTTCACCGCGTGGTGGCTGTTGTGCGCGGTGCTGGCCATGGCGTGGTGGGTCGTTGCGCTGGTGCACCTGGGCCGGATCAGCCCGCCGTTCCTGGACTTCATCGAGTCCTCCGGCGTCACCACCCAATGGATGTCGCTGACCGAGATGCTTCGCGGCACCGGCGCGTGGACACCGTATGTGGCTCCGGCCGCCACTGCAGGTGCTCCGCTGGTCACCGGTTCGGTGGCGGTGCTGGCGACCACGCTGGTCGCGGCGGGGGGCCTGGCCGGACTCGCGCTGCCGACGATGCCCGCCAAAGGCAGGCTGATCACGATCCTGATGCTGGGTATCGTGCTGCTGGCCGCAGGCTATGGCGGCGGATTGGGTTCGCCGATCGCGCACCACGTTCAGGACTTCCTCGACGCGGACGGCACTCCCCTGCGCAACCTGCACAAGCTGGAACCGTTGCTGCGGCTGCCGCTGGCGCTGGGGCTGGCCCACCTGCTTGGCCGTATTCCATTGCCGGGCAGCGTGCCTCGGGCAACGTGGCGGGATGCGTTCGCCCACCCGGAGAAGGACAAGCGGGTCGCCGTGGGGATCGTGCTGCTCACTGCGCTTACCGCCGCGACATCACTGGCCTGGACCGGCCGGCTGAGCCCGCCGGGAGCGTTCGACGCGATCCCGCAGTACTGGCACGACGCTGCGGACTGGCTTGATGCCAACAACACGGGATCACCACAGGCCGGGCGGGTTCTGGTGGTGCCAGGCGCTCCGTTCGCCACCCAGGTGTGGGGAAACAGCCACGACGAGCCGCTCCAGGTGCTGGGCAGCAGCCCCTGGGGGGTCCGCGACTCCATTCCGCTGACGCCGCCGGAGACGATCCGCGCCCTGGATTCCGTGCAGCGGCTGCTGGCTGCCGGACGGCCGTCCGCAGGCCTGGCCGACACCCTTGCCCGACAGGGTATTTCGTATGTGGTGGTGCGCAACGACCTGGACCCCGACATGTCCAGATCGGCGCGCCCCATCCTGGTTCACCGGGCAATCGAGGGTTCGCCGGGCTTGAGGAAGGTCGCCGAGTTCGGCGACCCGGTCGGCCCGGGCAGCCTGGACGGGTTCGTCACCGACAGCGGGCTGCGACCGCGTTACCCGGCCGTCGAAGTCTTCGCGGTGCAACGCGCGGTGCCGGGCGGTTCCACCGCGTCTGCCCCCTACCTGGCCGATGCCGACACGATGGCCCGGGTGGACGGCGGGCCCGAGGCGTTGCTGCGCCTCGACGAGCGACGGCGGCTATCCGGCCTGCCGCCCCTGGGGCCGATGCTGCTGACCGCGGACTCACTCCGCGCAGGGCTGCCCGCACCCGTCGTCACGGTGACCGACACGCCATTGGCGCGCGAGACCGACTACGGCCGCGTCGATGACCACTCCTCGGCGATCCGCACCACCGACGATCCGCGCAACACCTTCAACAGGGTGCCCGACTACCCAGCCGGTGACGCGGAGCTCGTCTACGCGCGGTGGGACGGTGGCCGAATCTCGGTCTCCAGTTCGGCCTCGGACTCCACGGCCCTGCCCAATGTGTCGCCCGCCTCCGCACCTGCGGCCGCCATCGATGGGGATCCGTCGACGAGCTGGGTCTCCAATGCGTTGCAGACCGCAGTCGGACAGTGGCTACAGGTCGATTTCGATCACCCGGTCACCAACGCCACCGTCACGATCACACCGAGTGCCACCGCCGTCGGAGCCCAGGTGCGAAGGCTGGAGGTGGCGACCGTCAACGGAACCAGCACAGTGCGGTTCGAAGAGCCAGGCAAACCGGTGACCGTCGCGCTGCCCTATGGCGAGTCGCCGTGGGTGCGCATCACCGCCGTAGCCACCGACGACGGCTCCCCCGGCGTGCAGTTCGGTATCACCGACTTCACCGTCACCCAGTACGACGCGAACGGATTCGCCCACCCCGTCAACCTTCGCCACACCGTAGAGGTGCCCGGTCCGCCGCCGGGTTCGGTTGTCGCCCAGTGGGATCTAGGCTCCGAGCTGTTGGGCCGCTCCGGCTGCGCCGACAGCCCCACCGGCATCCGGTGCGCGGCCGCAATGGCATTGGCCTCCGAGGAGCCGGTCAACCTGAGCAGGACCCTGACCGTGCCGCAGCAGACGGAGGTGGCAGCGACCGTATGGCTGCGTGCCCGCCAGGGCCCGAACCTCGCCGATCTCATCGCAGCCCCCGGCACGGTCAGGGCCGAAGGTGATTCCGACCCGATCGACGTACTCGGATCCGCCTACGCGGCCACCGACGGCGATCCACGCACAGCGTGGACCGCACCTCAGCGTGTCGTGCAGCCGCGCACTCCCGCGACTCTGACTCTGAAGCTGCCCGCACCGCACACCGTGGCTGCGCTGAGGGTGACGCCGAGTTCGTCTGCGCTGCCCGCACATCCCACGCTGCTCGCCGTCGATCTCGGAGAAGGTCCGCAGGTGCGCCGACTCACCGAAGGCACCGAAACACTGAAGCTCAAACCCCGCGTGACCGACGAGATCACGGTGTCACTGCTGGACTGGAATGACGTGATCGACCGGACCGCGCTCGGTTTCGACCAGCTAAAGCCGCCCGGGCTGGCAGAGATCGTGGCTCTCGACCCCAGCGGCGCCCCGATCGCGGCC
>JAHZIT010000153.1 GCA_022601275.1 Actinomycetes bacterium | reverse complement strand
GCGTCCGATTCCACCGTACGGCCCCAGCAGGCGCTGTTCGATGTCCAGCCCCCACTGCACGCGGCGGCCGCCGGCTACGACGAGTTCGTAGATGCGGCCGGCGACGTTCGGCCGGGATGGGTGGAACTGGCCGAGTTTGCGCGCGAACGAGGCCGCAGCGGCCTGGATCAGCTGCGGGCGGTCGTGCGCAGCCTCATCGACAACGACGGCATCACCTACATCCAGGTCGATCACAACGGCGATGCGATCACCACCGGGGACGGCGCTATGGTGCCGGGGCCGTGGCAACTCGACGCGATCCCGCTGGTGGTCTCGGCTGCCGACTGGGACACCCTGGAATCCGGTCTGGTGCAACGCTCGAGGCTGCTGGATGCTGTCCTGACCGATGTCTACGGCGCGCGGCGCACGATCACCAGCGGCGTGCTGCCGCCGCAGCTGCTGTTCGCGCACCCCGGCTACGTTCGGGCGGCCCGCGGCATCGAGGTGCCGGGGCGCCACCAGTTGTTCATGCATGGATGCGATATCAGCAGAAGCTCGTCCGGGGAATTTCAGGTCAACGCCGATTGGACCCAGGCGCCCTCCGGTGCCGGCTACGCGCTGGCGGACCGCCGTGTGGTCGCGAACGCGATCCCGGACCTTTACGAGGAGATCGGGCCCAGTCCCGCCTCGCCGTGGGCGCAGGCCTTGCGATTGGCGCTGGTCGACGCCGCGCCGGAATCGGCAGAGACACCGGTCGTGGTCGTGCTGAGCCCGGGCATCTATTCCGAGACGGCCTTCGACCAGGCCTATCTGGCCGGCGCGCTGGGGCTTCCGCTGGTCGAGAGTGCCGATCTGGTCGTGCGCGACGGCAAGCTGTGGATGCGATCGATGGGCACCCTCCAACGGGTGGATGTGGTGCTGCGTCGGGTTGATGCCGCCTATGCCGACCCGCTCGAGCTCAGGACAGACTCACGGCTGGGGGTGGTGGGTCTGGTCGAGGTACTGCGCCGCGGTGCGGTGACGGTGGTCAACACACTCGGCAGCGGGGTGATGGAAAGCCCTGGGCTGCTTCGGTTTTTGCCAGAGCTCGCCGAGGAACTGCTCGATGAGACGCCGCTGCTGGCGACCCCGCAGATGTATTGGGGGGGCATCGACGTCGAGCGTTCACATCTGCTGGCCCATCTGTCGTCGCTGCTGATCAAGCCGGTCACCGGCGGTGAACCGATCGTCGGTCCGGAACTGTCGACCGCGCAGCTGGAGGTACTCGCCTCGCGCATCGAAGCCATTCCGTGGCAGTGGGTGGGACAGGAGCTGCCTCAGTTCTCCTCGGCACCTTCTGATTTCCTGCCCGGGGGGCTGTCATCATCGAGTGTCGGCATGCGCTTGTTCACGGTGGCTCAGCACAGTGGCTATGCCCCGATGACCGGTGGCCTGGGCTATCTGGTGGCACCGGGAACAGCGGGCTATCGCCTTAATACTGTTGCAGCCAAGGATATTTGGGTTCGAACGCCGACTCGGGTGATGGCCGAGAAGGTCTCGGTGGTCGCATCGGCGCCGTCGACGCCGGACGATGCCACCGGTTTGCCTCCCGCCGTGATCACCTCGAGCCCGACACGCGACATCAGTTCACCGCGAGTGCTGTCCGACCTGTATTGGATCGGCCGGTATGCCGAACGTACCGAGAACATGGCCCGGTTGTTGACGGTCACCCGCGAGAGGTATCACGAGTACCGCTACCGCCGCACGATGCCGGGCAGCGAGTGCGTTCCGGTGCTCCTGACAGCGCTGGGTGCGATCACCGGAACTGACACGGGTGCAGGTAGCGACTACGTCGAAATGGTGGCCACCGCCCCGACCACCCTGTGGTCTCTGACCGCGGACCGGTACCGTTCAGGCTCGCTCGCGCAGTCCGTTGAGCGGCTCGGCCTGGCCGCCAGGTCGGTTCGTGACCAGATGTCCAACGACACCTGGATGGTGCTGTCCGCGCTCGAGCGGGCCCTGCTGCACGGGCCGGAAACTCCGCCGGAGTCCCGGGCCGAGGGCGACGCGTTCCTGGCATCGACGAACACCCTCACCCTCGCGGGCATGCTCGCGCTCTCCGGGGTGGCCGGCGAATCGATGGTGCACGACGTCGGCTGGACGATGATGGACATCGGCAAACGTATCGAACGCGGACTGGCGCTCACGGCACTGTTGCGGGCCACCCTGACCACGGCTCGGCTGCCGGATGCCGAAGCGACCATCACGGAGTCGACTTTGATCGCCTGCGAATCCGTGGTCGTCTACCGCAGACGCAATCCAGGCGTGGTTAGTTTGACAGGCGTGGCGGAGCTGTTGTTGTTCGATGCGGAGAACCCGCGTTCGCTGCTCTACCAGCTGGATCGATTGCGGACCAACCTCAATTCCCTGCCCGGGGCATCGGGGTCGTCGCGACCCGAGCGCATGGTCGACGAGATCGCCATGCGATTGCGCCGCATCGAACCCGCCGAGCTGGAGGTGGCCACTGCGGCCGGCGAACGAGAAGAATTCGACGGGCTACTCGCCGGCATCCACCACGACCTGCGTGAGCTCTCCGGCGTGATCACCGCGACTCACCTCTCGCTGCCCGGCGGCATGCAGCCGCTGTGGGGACGTGATGCACGGTTGGTCGTCCCGTGACGGCGTTCCCCGATGGTCTCACCGCCTCGAAGACCAGCCGTTCCTATCAGATCACCCATCGCACGGTGTACCGGTACTCCGATGTGGTCACCAGCTCCTACGGACGGGGCTTCCTGACACCCAGGGACTCGGCGCGCCAGCGCTGTCTTTCCCACGAGCTGGTGATCGAACCGGAAGCGTCGGACAGCTCTACCAGTCGAGACGCCTACGGCAATCTGAGCTCTTACTTCCATGTCACCAAACGACACCGAAGACTTGCCATCACCAGCCGGTCGGTCGTCGAGGTCGACCCGCCGCCCCCGGACATCTACCAGGGGCCGTCAGCGCGGGCGCCGTGGGAGATCGCGCGGCCCGTGGGCCCAGACGGCGCGTTGGCCACCGAATTCACCCTGGACCTGGAGCCTCCCGAAATCACCGAGGAGGTGCGTGCCTACGCAGCCCCCAGCTTCACTCCGGGCCGGCCGCTGATCGAGGTAGTGCGCGAATTGACATCGCGGATCTATTCCGACTTCACCTACAGGTCCGGGTCGACGACGGTATCTACTCGAGTGGGCGAGGTTCTGGCGGCCCGAGAAGGGGTCTGTCAGGACTTCGCTCGGCTCGCGATCGCCTGTCTGCGCGCCAACGGTCTGGCCGCCAGCTATGTCTCCGGCTATCTGGCCACCGACCCTCCGCCGGGAAAGGAACGCATGGTGGGCGTCGACGCCACGCACGCCTGGGCATCGGTATGGACGCCGCAGCACATCTGGCTGGGGCTGGACCCGACAAACGACCAGATGGTGGACGAGCGCTATGTCACCGTGGGTTTCGGTCGCGATTACGCCGACGTCCCGCCACTTCGCGGCATCATCTACACGGACTCGGAGAGCAGCGTCATCGACGTCTCCGTTGACGTGGCCCCGCATGTAGGGGAAGTGCGCCGTGCGTGACTTCCATTGTCCCAACTGTGGACAGCGGTTGTCGTTCGAGAACTCGATCTGCCTCAGCTGCAAGAGTGCTCTGGGATTCTCGCTCGACGACATGGCCCTGCTGGTGATCGCGCCGCCTGCGCAGAGTGATCACGGAGGCGCAGTCGATGAAAGTCACTATCAGCTTTGCGCGAACCTGCATCTGGCCGAATGCAATTGGTTGGTCGAGAAGAGCCCGATCGCCAGGCGGTGTGTGTCTTGTGAGCTGACCCGTACCCGGCCCAATGACGCTGATGCCGTCGCCCTGGGGAGATTTGCGGCGGCCGAGAAGGCCAAGAGGCGACTGATCGCCGAACTGCACGAGATGAAGCTACCGATCGTCGGGCGCGACGAGGACCCCGTGTACGGTCTGGCCTTCGACCTGCTCTCCAGCCAGGTGGAGACGGTGTATACCGGCCACCACAACGGCGTCATCACGTTGGATCTCGCCGAGGGCGACGATGTGCATCGCGAGCAACTCCGCATCTCGATGGATGAGCCCTACCGCACGCTGCTGGGCCATTTCCGCCATGAGATCGGCCACTATTACTTCTATCGGCTGGTCGGAACCTCAACCGGCTTCTGGCAACGCTTCATCGAGTTGTTCGGGGACCCCAACTCCGACTACCAGGCTGCGCTGGAACACCACTACAGTCAGGGCGCTCCCGACGGCTGGCAGCGCGACTATGTGTCGTCCTACGCCACCATGCATTCGGCCGAAGACTGGGCCGAGACGTTCGCCCACTATCTGCACATTCGCGACACCCTCGACACCGCAGCCGCATTCGGGATGGTCCGCGCGGGGGCAACGCTGGAGCGTAAAGTGCTGGGGCCCAGTGGATTCGATACAATGATCGAAACGTGGCTGCCACTGGCTTGGGCTCTGAACATGGTGAATCGGTCAATGGGCAAGGACGACCTCTACCCGTTCGTGTTGCCTCCGGCGGTGCTGGAGAAGATACGGTTCGTGCACACTGTCATCGAGGAGCTCACCGGCTGATTCCCGCCGGCACAGACTTATCGAGCAACACACGGGCGGCGCTGGGTCATGATCGCCGCGATCCTCCCTACGATCATCGACGTGGCTGACCGCTATGGCACCGATATTCTGGCCGACAACCCCCATCGCAACCGTCGGCCCCGATCCACCCAACAGCCGGTCGAGATCGGCATGGTCGTCGAGGACGCACAGACCGGTTTCGTCGGAGCCGTCGTGCGCGTCGAGTACGGGCGAATGGAACTCGAGGATCGGGGTGGCCGGACCAAACCGTTCCCGGTGGGGCCGGGATACCTGATCGATGGCAAGCCGGTGATTCTCACCGCGCCAAAGAAAGTAGCCGCGGCGGAGCGGACGCGGACTGCTTCGGGCTCCGTCGCGGTCATCGGTGCCCGCGCCAAGGTCGCGCTGGCCAGCCGGATCTACGTGGAGGGCCGTCACGACGCCGAGCTGGTCGAGCAGGTGTGGGGCGAGGACCTGCGCATCGAGGGTGTGGTGGTCGAGTACCTGGGTGGTATCGACGATCTGGCCGCGATCGTGTCGGACTTCGGGCCGAGCCCTGGGCGTCGCCTGGGGGTGCTGGTTGACCACCTGGTGGCAGGATCCAAGGAGGCCCGCATCGCCGAGGCAGTTCGCCGCGGACCCGGCGGTGGCCACACGCTGGTCGTCGGGCATCCCTTTGTCGACATCTGGGAGGCCGTGAAACCCGCGCGCCTGGGGATACGGGCATGGCCGACCATCCCAAAGGGGCAGGACTGGAAACACGGCGTATGCGGCGCGCTGGGTTGGAAGCATCGCGACCAGGCCGATATCGCCGCCGCCTGGCAGAAGATCCGGGGACGCGTTCGGGACTGGACAGACCTGGAGCCCGCGCTGATCGGTCGTGTCGAGGAGTTGATCGACTTTGTCACGCAGCCCACAGATTCGTGACGGCGCCTTTCTGACGGCGCCTTTCTGACGGCACCGCCGTCGCGGCGGGAGGCAGTGGTAAGCAGGGAGCGTGTCCGACAGCCTGTTCGACGTGCCCGGTTCAGCGGCTGACCGCGCCGCCGGTGATGTGCTGGGCGGTGGGCGGTCGCTGCCCCTGGCGGTGCGGATGCGCCCGTCGTCCCTCGACGAGGTCGTCGGCCAGGAAAGTCTGCTCAAGCCCAACTCGCCGCTGCGCCGGCTGGTCGAAGGGTCCGGGGCCGCCTCGGTCATCCTCTACGGCCCCCCGGGAACCGGAAAGACCACCTTGGCCCTGTTGATCTCGCAGGCCACCGGTCGCCGGTTCGAGGCGCTGTCGGCCCTGTCTGCGGGCGTCAAGGAAGTGCGCGCCGTGATAGAAACCGCACGGTCGGCGGCCATCCGCGGTGAGCAGACGGTGCTGTTCATCGACGAGGTGCACCGGTTCTCCAAGACGCAGCAAGATTCGCTGCTGGCGGCGGTGGAAAACCGCATCGTGCTGCTGGTCGCGGCCACCACGGAAAACCCATCCTTCTCCGTGGTGGCGCCACTGCTCAGTCGCTCGCTGATCCTGCAGCTGCAACCGCTGACGTCCGCCGCGGTCCGCACCGTTGTTCAGCGGGCGATCGAAGACGAGCGCGGGTTGGGCGGCCGGGTGCGGGTCTGCTCCGAGGCGATCGACCTGGTGGTGCAGCTCTCCGCGGGCGATGCGCGGCGGGCACTGACCGCACTGGAGGTGGCGGCCGAGACCGGTGACGCCGTGACAGTTGAGGTCATCGAACAGTCACTCGACCGGGCAGCGGTGCGCTACGACCGCGACGGCGATCAGCACTACGACGTCGTCAGTGCATTCATCAAGTCCATCCGTGGCTCTGACGTCGATGCCGCGCTGCACTATCTGGCCCGGATGCTGTTGGCGGGGGAGGACCCGCGATTCGTGGCTCGGCGACTCATGATCCTCGCCAGCGAGGACATCGGGATGGCCGATCCGTCCGCATTGCCGACCGCAGTCGCCGCGGCGCAGACTGTCCAGCTGATCGGAATGCCGGAGGCGCAGCTGACCTTGGCACACGCGACGGTGCACCTGGCTACAGCGCCCAAGTCCAACTCCGTCACCGCGGCGCTGGGTGCTGCGATGGCCGACATCAAGGCCGGTAAAGCCGGGCAGGTGCCTGCCCATCTTCGTGACGGACATTATTCGGGCGCGTCCGGGCTCGGCAACGCCATCGGCTACCGCTACTCGCATGACGACCCCGGCGGGGTGGTGGCGCAACAGTATCCGCCTGATGAGTTGGTGGGAGCCGATTACTACCGGCCCACCGCGCGCGGCGCCGAACGTGAGATCTCGGCCAGGCTCGACAAGCTGCGCGCCATCATTCGGCGAAAATGAGGAACACGGGCGGGCCGGCCGGCTCGTAGGCTGTACCGGGATGAAGACCGAATTGCTCGACGTGGATACCTCGCGATGCCGGATCGTGGACCTTACGGTCTCAGTGCGGATGTTCTGCAGGCCTGAGGGGGCAGGGCTGTGCAACGTCTTCGTCCCGCATGCGACGGCGGGCCTTGCCGTGATCGAGGCCGGAGCCGGATCCGACGACGACCTCGTCGAAGCTCTGGACAGGTTGCTGCCTCGCGACGGCCGCTATCGCCACGCGCACGGGTCTCCCGGTCACGGGGCCGACCACGTGCTCCCAGCTCTGGTGTCGCCTTCGGTGACCTTGCCCGTGGTGGACGGCGAGCCGTTGCTGGGTGTCTGGCAGAGTGTGCTGCTCGTCGATCTGAACAGCGATAACCCCCGTCGTTCGGTCCGGTTGAGCTTCGTGCAGGCGTAGCAGCGGCGACCGGTACTGTGGGGCGTCGACTATTCGCAGGTAATGGCCGATCAGGTGACCGGTGCCATTGACTAGAACCGAGGACAGCAGGACGTGCAGACACACGAGATCAGGAAGCGGTTCCTTGATCATTTCGTGAAGGCGGGCCATGCCGACGTGCCCAGCGCCTCGGTGATCCTCGATGACCCCAATCTGTTGTTCGTCAATGCCGGGATGGTGCAATTCGTCCCATTCTTCCTCGGCCAGCGCACGCCGCCGTGGGAGCGCGCCACCAGTATCCAGAAGTGCATTCGTACCCCGGATATCGAGGAAGTGGGCATCACCACCCGGCACAACACGTTCTTCCAGATGGCCGGCAACTTTTCGTTCGGCGACTATTTCAAGGCCGGGGCTATCGAGTTGGCGTGGACGCTGCTGACCAATCCGGTGGATCAGGGCGGCTACGGCTTCGATCCCGAAAAGCTCTGGGCCACAGTCTATCTGGATGACGACGAGGCGGCTCAATTATGGCAGGACCTCGCCGGATTGCCGCCGGGTCGTATTCAGCGGCGCGGGATGGCGGACAACTATTGGTCCATGGGAATTCCCGGGCCGTGCGGTCCGTCCTCGGAGATCTACTACGACCGCGGCCCGGCATACGGCGTCGAGGGGGGGCCCGCGGCCAACGAGGACCGCTATATCGAGATCTGGAATCTCGTGTTCATGCAGAACGAGCGCGGTGAGGGCACGTCCAAGGAGAGCTTCGAGATCCTGGGCCCGCTGCCGCGCAAGAACATCGACACCGGCATGGGTATCGAACGGGTGGCCTGCCTGCTGCAGGAAGTCGACAACGTCTACGAAACCGACCTGATGCGTCCGGCGATCGACCTGGTGGCCGGCGTCGCCCCACGCGGGTACGGACAGGGGTGGCACGAAGACGACGTGCGTTACCGGATCATCGCCGACCACAGCCGGACCGCCGCGATCATCATCGCCGACGGCGTAAGTCCCGGCAACGAGGGCCGCGGCTACGTCCTTCGACGGTTGTTGCGCCGCATCATCCGCGCCGCGAAATTGCTGGGCGTCGAACAGCCGATCATGGCCGACCTGATGGCCACGGTGCGCGACGCTATGGGCCCGTCATATCCAGAACTTGTCAGCGACTTCGATCGCATTCAGCGTATCGCGGTGGCCGAGGAGACTGCGTTCAACCGCACGCTGGCGTCGGGATCCCGGCTGTTCGACGATGCGGCGCGCGCGACAAAGGCCTCCGGCACCGATGTGCTGTCCGGGGCCGAAGCCTTCACGCTGCACGACACCTATGGTTTTCCGATCGAATTGACCCTCGAAATGGCCGCGGAGGCCGATCTCCGGGTCGATGAGGAAGGTTTCCGCGGCCTGATGGCCGAGCAGCGCCGCCGAGCAAAAGCAGACGCCGCCGCGCGCAAACAGGCACACGCAGATCTTTCGGCATATCGCGACCTTGTCGATGCCGGCCCCACTCAGTTCACCGGTTTCGATGAATTATCTACCGAGGCAAGAATTCTCGGTATCTTCGTGGATGGCAAGCGGGTCCCGGTGGTAGCTCACGACCCTACTGCAGAGTCGCGCGTCGAATTGATCCTCGATCGCACCCCGTTCTACGCTGAATCGGGCGGGCAGATCGCCGACGAGGGCACCGTTAACGGTACGGGGGCCTCGGAGACGGCGCGGGCGGCCGTGACCGACGTGCAGAAGATTGTGAAAACCCTTTGGGCGCATCGCGTCACGGTGGAGTCGGGCGAGTTCGTCGAAGGTGACACCGTCATGGCGGCTGTCGACCCCCGCTGGCGGCAGGGTGCCACCCAGGGCCATTCCGGAACGCACATGGTGCATGCTGCTCTGCGACAGGTACTGGGCCCCAACGCTGTTCAGGCAGGCTCCCTGAATCGTCCCGGCTACCTGCGGTTCGACTTCAATTGGCAGGGTGCGCTCAGCGAGGACCAGCGCACGCAAATCGAAGAGGTGACCAACGAAGCGGTCGAGGCTGATTTCGAGGTACACAGCTTCGTCACCGATCTGGACCGGGCCAAGGCGATGGGCGCGATGGCGCTCTTCGGCGAGGCCTACCCCGACGAGGTTCGGGTCGTTGAGATCGGCGGGCCGTTCTCGTTGGAGTTGTGCGGTGGCACGCATGTCAGCAATTCGGCCAAGATCGGTCCGGTCACGATCCTTGGCGAGTCATCGGTCGGGTCGGGCATTCGGCGCGTTGAAGCCTATGTCGGGCTGGATTCTTTCCGGCACCTGGCGAAGGAGCGTGCGCTCATGGCGGGTCTGGCGTCTTCGCTGAAGGTCCCCTCGGATGAGGTGCCCGCGCGCGTCGCCGGCCTGGTCGAACGTTTACGTGCGGCCGAGAAAGAGCTGGACCGTCTCCGGCTGGTGAACGCGCGCGCCGCGGCGGCAAATGCAGCGGCCGGCGCCGAGGAGGTCGGTAAGGTCCGGGTCGTGGCTCAGCGGATGGCCGGCGGAATGGCGGCAGGTGACCTGCGTTCACTGGTCGGCGATATTCGCGGCAAGCTGGGCAGCGGCCCGGCCGTGGTGGCACTGATCGGCGCCCCGGGTGAGCCAGGCGATGGGAAAGGCGCGGGCGGGAGCCTTTCGGTCCCCTATGTGGTGGCGGTAAACCAGTCGGCCCAGGATCTCGGTCTGCGTGCCGACGACCTGATCAAGCAGCTTGGTAACGCGGTCGACGGCCGCGGTGGGGGTAAGGCTGACCTGGCGCAGGGATCCGGTAAGAATGCGGCCGGTATCGACGCCGCATTGGCAGCGGTGCGCGCAGAGATCGGCCGGAGATAACCGGATGGCCCACGTCGAGGAACCCGGATGGCAGGACCGCCTGCCGGACCGGCCCGGGGACCCGAACTCGGCTCCGGACCCGGGTCGCGGGCGGCGACTTGGTATCGATGTCGGTAGCGTCCGTATCGGGGTTGCCGTCAGCGACCCCGACGGCATTCTCGCGACGCCGGTCGAGACGGTCGCCAGAGACCGTCGACCGGGCAAGCACCTCCGTCGGCTCGCGCGGCTTGTCGACGAACACCAAGCCGTCGAGGTCGTGGTCGGGCTGCCGCGCACGCTGGGTGATCGCGCCGGGTCGTCGGCCCGGGATGCCATCGAGATGGCCGACCTGCTGGCGGGTCAGATCTCGCCGGTGCCGGTACGACTGGTCGACGAACGGCTCACCACCGTCACCGCGCAGCGCTCGCTGCGTGAGGCCGGGGTGCGGGCTAAGGGGCAACGCTCGATGATCGATCAGGCCGCCGCGGTGGGGATTCTGCAGAACTGGCTGAACCAGCGGCGGGTTGCGCTGACGGCGCACGGAGAGGCCGGGGATGGCTGACGATTGGCCCAGTGAACGCGCCGAACCTTTGGAGGTAGGACCTCCCCGACGTCGGATGGCCCGTCGTGATCGCGCCCGGGAAGCCCGACTCAAGCGGAAACGCCGGTTCGCCTTGGTGATGGCGCTGGGCCTTCTCGTCGTGGTGGTGGTCGGCGCGGTGTTCCTGGGTTCCAAGATGTGGAATTCGCTGTTCGACACTACTGCCGGCGACTACTCCGGCGACGGCGTCAACGACGTGGTTATCCAGGTCCACGCGGGCGACTCGACCACCGCGATCGGCAGGACGCTACAGGAACAGAATGTGGTGGCGACATCCCAGGCTTTCGTTGATGCGGCCTCGGGTAATCCGGCCATCTCGGCCATTCAGCCGGGTTTCTACAAGGTTCGCACCGAGATTCCCGCAGCCAGCGTGGTCGTCCGGTTGGCCGATCCGGCCAACCGAGTCGGCAGGTTGGTGATTCCCGAGGGTCGCCAGCTCGACGACATCCAGGACGTCCGGACCCACGCGGTCACCGACGGCATCTTCACGCTGATCTCCAACGCGTCGTGTGTGGATCTCGATGGTGAACGGCGTTGCGTCTCTGCAAGGGATCTCCGCAATATCGCCGGCTCCGCGCCACCGGATCTGCTGGCCGTCCCGCAGTGGGCGACGGGGCCCGTACAGGCGCTGGGTAACGACCATCGCCGGCTGGAGGGGCTGATCGCGCCGGGCACCTGGAACGTCGACCCATCGGCAGAGCCGCTGGAAATCTTGGCCACGCTGATCTCGGCCAGCGCGATGCAGTACGGGCAGGGCGGACTGATCGAAACCGCTGCCGAATTGGATATGTCGCCGTACGAGATTCTGATTGTGGCTTCGCTGGTGCAGCGCGAAGCCAAGCCGCAGGATTTCTCGAAGGTGGCCCGGGTGATCTTCAACCGGCTGGCCGAGGAGCGGACCCTGCAGTTCGACTCGACAGTGAACTACCCGCTGGACCGCATCGAAGTGGCGACCACCGATGCTGACCGGGGGCGTGAGACGCCGTGGAACACCTATGTACGGCCCGGACTTCCGGCCACGCCGATCTGTTCGCCGGGCCAGCCCGCCCTCGCCGCAGCCGAGTGGCCGGAACCGGGCGACTGGTTGTATTTCGTGACCGTGGACATGCAGGGCAAGACGCTGTTCACCCGCGAATACGGGGAGCACCTCGCCAACATCGAAGTCGCCAAGCGCAACGGCGTGCTCGATTCCGCGCGATGATCGCTTGCGCGAAGAGCAATTGAGCGCGATGAGCGGTAGCCCCCGGCGGGCCGCGGTTCTCGGTTCTCCGATTGCGCACTCGCGGTCTCCGCAGCTGCACCTGGCGGCCTATCGCGCTCTTGGCCTTAGCGATTGGACCTACGATCGGATCGAGTGCACCGGTGAGCAGCTACCCGGGGTGGTGAGTGGATTCGGGCCCGAGTGGGTGGGGGCGTCGGTGACGATGCCGGGCAAGTTCGCCGCGCTGCGGTTCGCCGATAGCGCCACCGCGCGGGCGACGTTGGTCGGGTCGGCCAATACGCTGGTCCGTTCGACGGCGGGCTGGCATGCCGACAACACCGACATCGACGGAGTGGTTGGCGCGCTGGCAGGTATCGGTGTGCCCGGCCGGGCAATGGTGGTGGGCTCCGGCGGCACCGCTCCCGCGGTGGTCGTCGGCCTGGTTCAGCTTGGCGCGCAACACATCGCGGTCGCCGCGCGGAATGGCGAGAAGGCGGAAAATCTGGTTCAACTTGCGATCCGCTGCGGCGCTCGATCGCACTGGTGCGATCTGGTCGACGCAAAGCTGGCCCGGGAGGTGGCCGGTGTGGACGTGGTGGTGAACACGGTGCCCGCCCAAGCGGTGACCCCGTACGCGCCGATGCTGGCGACGACGCCGGTGCTGCTCGACGCCATCTACGACCCGTGGCCCACACCACTGGCCTCGGCGGTCCGGGCTGCCGGTGGGACGGTGATCAGCGGCCTGCAGATGCTGCTGAATCAAGCTTGCACGCAGGTCGAGCAGTTCACTGGGCGGCCGGCGCCAAAAGAAGTGATGAGCGCCGCGATCGGGGTGGACCGCTGACTGGGTGAAATTGCTGCGCAGGACACTCCGGTAGCGGGCTTAGCCTGGGGAGATGGGGGAGCTCTGGCCGAAATTGGCCGCCGTGGGCGTGGCCTGTTGGCTGGTTGCCTTGAGTTACATCGATATTCGGCAGCATCGCCTCCCCAATGTGCTGACCTTGCCCGGAGCGGCCCTGTTGCTCGCTGGTGCCGCGCTGACTGGTCACGGCGTGAAGGCTGCCGCGGGGGCGGCGGCGATGTTCGCGGTTTACGCGGTCGTGCACATCGTTGCTCCACGGGCGATGGGTGCCGGCGACATCAAGCTCGCCATTGGTCTCGGTGCCCTCACCGGGGCATTCGGACCCGAGGTCTGGCTGTTGGCCGCGCTCGGCGCGTCGGCCCTCACCTTGCTGCTGGGTTTGGCCCGGCTCATCGGCGGTGATCGATCGCCCTTGCCGCACGGTCCATCGATGTGTGTGGCCGCGGTGGGAGCGGTGGCTGTGGTGCTGATCTAGAGCCGCCTGGTCAGCGTGGTTCCGGTGCCGTGCGAAAATGGAACTCGTGTTGCGATGGACGACAGCAGGTGAATCCCACGGCCGCGGGTTGGTAGCCATGGTCGAAGGCATGGTTGCCGGCGTCCACGTCACCTCGGGCGACATCGCGGGGCAGTTGGCCCGGCGGCGGCTCGGTTACGGCCGGGGAGCGCGAATGAAGTTCGAGCAGGACGAGATCACCCTGCTCGCAGGGTTGCGCCACGGCGTGACTCTGGGCGGTCCGATCGCCATCGAGATCGCCAATACCGAATGGCCGAAATGGGAGACGGTGATGTCCCCAGATCCCGTCGATCCGGCCGCGTCGGCTGACGGGGCAGCCCGTAACGCGCCGCTGACCCGGCCGCGGCCCGGTCATGCTGACTATGCCGGGATGCTCAAATACGGCTTCGACGACGCCCGCCCGGTACTGGAACGCGCCAGCGCCCGCGAAACCGCGGCCCGGGTCGCCGCGGGCACCGTCGCGCGTGCCTTCCTGCAGCAGGCACTCGGGGTGGAAGTCATCTCTCACGTCATTTCAGTCGGGGCGTCCAAGGCCTACGACGGACCTCCGCCGCAGGCCACAGACCTGGCCGCGATCGACGCCAGCCCGGTACGCGCTTTCGATGAGGCAGCTGAAGCGCTGATGATCGCCGAGATCGAGGACGCGAAACGCGACGGCGACACATTGGGCGGTGTCGTCGAGGCCGTCGCCCACGGCCTGCCTATCGGACTCGGCTCGTTCACCAGCGGTGCGGAGCGGCTGGACAGCCAGTTGGCCGGCGCGGTGATGGGGATTCAGGCGATCAAGGGTGTGGAGATCGGTGATGGCTTCGAGACCGCCCGCCGGCGCGGCAGCGGGGCACATGACGAGATGTATCCGGGGCCCGGCGGAGTCGTGCGGTCGACCAACCGAGCCGGCGGACTCGAAGGCGGAATGACCAACGGGCTACCGGTGCGGGTGCGCGCCGCGATGAAGCCGATTTCCACCGTGCCGCGTGCGCTGGCCACGGTGGACATGGCCACCGGCGAGGAAGCGGTGGCCATTCACCAGCGTTCTGATGTGTGCGCGGTGCCCGCTGCCGCTGTCGTGGTCGAGACGATGGTCGCTCTGGTGCTCGCGCGGGCCGCACTGCAGAAGTTCGGCGGCGACTCCCTGGCCGAGACCCGAGCCAACATCGACTCCTATCTGCGCGCGATTGCTGACCGCGAACCGTCCGGCATCGTGCAGGCATCGAGCTGATGGTTCCCAAAGCGGTTCTCATCGGGCTACCCGGATCGGGCAAGTCGACGATCGGCCGGCGGCTCGCCAAGACGTTGGACCTCGGTTTGCTCGACACCGACGCGGCGATCGAGAAGACCACGGGCCGCACCATAGCCGAAATCTTCGCCACCGATGGTGAAGCGGAGTTCCGTCGAATCGAGGCGGACGTCGTCCGCGACGCGCTCGCGAACCACGACGGCGTGCTGTCACTCGGTGGTGGCGCGGTGACCACCGCCGCTGTGCGCGAGGCGCTGCGCGGGCACACGGTGATCTACCTGGAGATCAACGCGGCCGAAGGGGTTCGCCGCACTGGGGGGTCCACGGTGCGGCCGCTGCTGGCCGGACCGGATCGCGCTGAGAGATTCAAAGCGTTGATGGCAGAACGGGTTCCGTTGTACCGCCAGGTAGCCACTCTGCGGGTCAGTACCAATCACCGCAACCCGGGCTCGGTCGTCCGCTACATCGCTTCCCGCCTGGATAGCCCGGAGGGCGCCAGGCCCGATCGCCGCCGCCGACGGCCGCCGTGGCGGCGCGCCCCGATGTCTCTGACAACACCCCCGTCCACGGAGGCGCCTCCAAGCCCCGCCGTAGTGGCGGCCAGAAAGACCAGTGGATCACCCGGTCTGCGCAAGGAAACACCGTGACCGGGCCGGTGGCAGACCCCGTAACAGTCACCGTGCGCACCGATCCCGCCTACCCGGTGATCATCGGCACAGGTCTGCTCAGTGACTTGGCGCGCCTCCTCGACAACAGACACAGGGTGGCGATCCTGCACCAGCCGACTTTGGCGCAGACAGCTGAGGCGATACGGAACCATCTGTCAGACAAGGGAATCGATGCACATCGGATCGAAATTCCCGATGCCGAGGCGGGGAAAGAGCTCCCAGTCGTAGGGTTCGTTTGGGAAGTTCTGGGCCGGATCGGCATCGGCCGCAAGGACGCGATCGTCAGCTTGGGTGGGGGAGCGGCCACCGATGTCGCCGGCTTCATCGCGGCCACGTGGCTGCGCGGGGTGGACATCGTGCACGTCCCGACCACGCTGCTCGGCATGGTCGATGCGGCGGTGGGCGGAAAGACCGGGATCAACACCGACGCAGGCAAGAATCTCGTAGGTGCCTTCCACCAGCCCGCTGCGGTGCTGGTGGACCTCGCCACCCTGGAATCATTGCCTCGCAATGAGATCGTCGCGGGTATGGCCGAGGTCGTGAAGGCCGGTTTCATCGCCGACCCGGTGATCCTCGACATCATCGAAACCGACCCTGAGCTCGCGCTCGACCCCTCCGGAGCGGTGCTGCCAGAGCTGATCAGACGCGCGGTGGCGGTCAAGGCTGAAGTGGTCGCCGCCGACGAGAAGGAATCGCAGCTGCGCGAGGTCCTCAACTACGGGCACACCCTGGCGCATGCCATCGAACGCCGCGAGCGCTACCAGTGGCGACACGGCGCCGCGGTGTCTGTCGGGCTAGTTTTCGCCGCCGAATTGGGCCGGGTGTCCGGGCGCCTGGATGATGACACCGCCGAGCGGCACCGGGCGATTCTGAGCTCGCTGGGGCTGCCGGTCACCTATGACGCCGATGCGCTGCCGCAATTGCTCGAAACGATGGCCGGTGACAAGAAGACTCGTGCCGGCGTGCTGCGCTTCGTGGTACTGGACGGGTTGGCCAGGCCGGGCCGGCTGGAAGGGCCCGATCCGTCGTTGCTGGCCGCCGCCTACGCCGAGGTTGCCCGGAAACCGAGCTAGTCCGGCTTGTCGACCGGCCTGGTTTGGTCATCGTCGGCGAGCGCAACCGATGATGCCTGCTGTTCGGGCTGACCGGCGGGCTCTGGGCGATGGTCAGAAACGTCGCGGTCGTCGGGCACCGCGGCGAATACGTCGGTATCGGCGCGGTCGTCGTCGCCTTCACGGCGACGCGGTTGGGCAGGAGTCTTGCGATCGACCAGCCAGCGGCCCAGCGCGACACCAACGACCGAGGGGAAGAACACCAGCAGGGCGGTGAAGGCCGCGAACGTGGTCACCTCGTTCATGAGGGTCTCGACGTACATGTTCTCGTAGATCAACCCGATGAACCAGGACACCACGCCGCTGACCACTCCGGCGAACAGTCCGGCCAGCAGCCACACCATCGCCAGGTCGGGGCGCCGGTCCGGATCGGGGTTGGCGCGCGCATCGTTGCGGCCGTCCACGTAGCCCCACACGGGCCCAACTATCGCGTACGCACCGATCACCAGGGCGCTGATCAATCCCGACTTGGTCTCCCAGACGTTGACCAACGCCCCCTGTAGCAGCCGGACGATCACCATCAGCGCGGCAAACACCAGCCCGCGCACCAGCCACTTGCTCATGAGGGCACACCCTAGCGAGTAGCGTCACCCGCTGTGACGATTTCTCAGCGCCGCGACCGGTTGCGCCAACGCCTCGCTGCGGCGGCACTAGATGCTCTGCTGGTATCAGACCTGGTCAACGTCCGTTATCTGTCCGGATTCACCGGCTCGAATGCTGCACTGCTGATCCTCGCCGGGAGCGAAACTCCGGTGCTCGCCACCGACGGGCGCTACCGCGCCCAGGCCGCAGAGCAGGCACTCGGTGCTGAGATCGTCATCGAGCGGGCGTGTGGTCCACATCTGGTCAGTCGAGCGGCCGAGGCCGGCGTCGGCAAACTGGGATTCGAAAACCACGTGGTGACCGTTGACGGGCTCGCTGCGCTGGCACGCTCGGCCGGTGTGCATTGCGAATTGGTGCACGCCGCCGGAATGGTGGAGGGTCTTCGCGAGGTCAAGGACGCCGGGGAGATCGCACTGCTGCGGTTGGCCTGCGAGGCGGCTGACGAGGCGCTGAAGGACCTGGTGGAAGGTGGCGGTCTGCGTCCGGGCCGAACCGAGAAGGAGGTCAGGCGCGAGCTGGAGGATTTGATGCTCGACCACGGCGCCGACGGGGCGTCGTTCGAGACCATCGTCGCGACCGGGCCGAACTCGGCGATCCCTCATCACCGGCCCACTGACGCGGTCCTGGCGGCCGGCGACTTCGTCAAGATCGACTTCGGCGCGCTGGTTAGCGGCTACCACTCGGACATGACCCGCACGTTCGTGCTCGCCCCGATAGCTCAGTGGCAACGCGACATCTACGATCTGGTGGCCACGGCCCAGCGCGCCGGCCGGGAGGCGCTCGCGGCCGGGGTTGCGTTGAGCGACATCGATGCGGCATCACGCCAGGTAATCAGTAATGCCGGGTATGCCGACAACTTTGGCCACGGCCTTGGCCATGGCGTCGGCTTGCAGATCCACGAAGCGCCGGGAATCAACGCTGCGGCCGCCGGTACACTCCTTGCTGGCTCCGCGGTGACGGTCGAGCCCGGCGTCTATCTGCCCGACCGCGGCGGGGTCCGCATCGAGGACACGCTGGTGGTTGGCGGTGACAGCGGCGCAGGCAGGAACATCGGGGCTGACAGCCCCGAACTACTTACCCGGTTCCCCAAAGAACTGGTCATTTTGGACTAGTTAACACTGTGCTTTGAACTGGTAAAACCTGTTCGCAGACCAGCGCTATGGGCCTATTTATCTTGGGGATTGAATGACCCCGGCCGCCGCCCACACCCGGCGCGACATCGCCGACCAACTCACACCCGAACAAATCACCAAACTCGAAGCGACAACGCGACGATGATTATCAGCAATCCCACGAAACTCCCTGTCCGGTCCGATTAGGGTCAAATACGCCAATCGACATTGGCCAGGAAGTCAGCCCCCGGGAGGAAGCCATGTCACCCTCAGCCCCTGCCGTGTGCCGCGCGATAGCCGCCAGCGTGTTCAGCGGCGCAATGCTGTTCGGTAGCGCGGCAATAGCCATGGCCCAGCCGCCGCCCAACTGCAGCGCCGCCGACCTGGCCCGTGTTCAAGCCGGCGTCTCCACTGCCACCGCCGATTACTTGACGGCCAACAGCGAGGTCAACGAGTTCTTCACCGGACTTAAGGGCCAGGACCGCGAGGTGATGAAAGACAACGTACAGAACTACCTCGACGACAACCCGCAGATCAAAGACGAGCTTTCAGGCATCCGCCAGCCGGTGCGCGATTTCAAGGAACGCTGCCAGTAGGTCCGCGCTCAGCGCGTGGTCAAAAAGTCTTGGATCCATCCAGGCCCATCGAAAGGATGACTGGCATGAACAGACAGATCAGTCGCAAGGCGATACTCGCAGCTGCTCCCATCGCCGCAGTAGCGATGCTCGGCGCCTCCGTCGCGGACCCACCCCAGGCCAAAGCCGACGTGACGGGCTGTGTGAACACGGCCGGAGTGGAGGTCTGTGGGAGCGCCGACGTGCCCAGCATCAACGACGTAAAGAAGGTCGTACCGAACGTCTCCGTGCCGAACGTCAACCTACCCAACGTCAAAGTCAACCCGGGACACGTCGGCAAGCCGGGTCGCGGACGGTAGCGCCGTCGCCCACCTATTTTGAATCCGTTATATATATGGCGTTTGCTGACTCAAGCTGCGTTGGCACTGTTGTAGACCAGCAGGTAGCAGCGTTGGTTATGTTGGCTAGTTCCAGCTGCCGCTAGCTGTCCTGCGTACGGTCTGCGTACAGGGTCACACCGGCAGCGCAGGACACCCCAACAACCGCGCCAACCACTCAAACTGATCCGGCGCCCACTCCGCACGGCACCCCAAACACTCCGCACCGGACTCCGACACGCGCAACGCATCGCTGCGCACCGTTTCCTCAAACCTGCTGCGCCGATAGACATACCGCTGATTGCACGACGGGCACGGCAACTGCAGCAGCAGCACCACCGCGGCGTCGCCGACAAGCTCAGACATAGCGACCGTCCAGCGTTCCAACTGGTCACACATGCCGTCCATGACGGCGGTGTCCTGCGGGCGCCAACCCCGACCCGCCAACCGATGCAACCTGTCCACCGTGTCACCCTTACCGGGTTCCCAGGACTCCACACAGGTGTCGACAGCGACCAGAAGCTCAAGCGCGCGCATGGAGCACGGCGCCCGCGAACCCGCCACCACCCGGATACCCGCCCCACCGCAACGCAGCCCGCAACCTGAAGTACAGCGAATCCGACCAGCGGCACGTGCCGCCGCCCCATACCGGGATCGGATCAGCCAGCGCGTGCACCGCGTCGTCGAGCCGCTGCTGACTCAACGCCAGCGGCCCGTCCGCAACATCTGGTATCGACACCGTGGATAGCATCCCACATATTATGGTACGCACGTACCAAACACAGCTAGCCCAGCACAACGATCCGCTGTTGAGTCCGCGGTCGGCGCCCGTGCGCGGCGGCACCCCAATGCACCAAACTCGCCGCCACCAACGGCGACACCGCCACCAAGCCGTCCCGCCGATCCCACGCATAACCACCGGCATCACCCACCGGACGCCTGCGGGCACCGTCCACCGCAGCCGACAGGTCACCATGATCGGAGTCGGCGTCAGACAACCCGTAGGTCACCCGCGCCTCGGGGTCGCCGTTCACAGGTCGCCCAACCCGAGAGCGCGGGCCTCGGCAGCCGCCCGTTCGGCTGCGCTGGCCCCGGTGTAGCGGTCGATCATAGATCGGGTGGACCAGCCCGCCACACTCATCAAACCCTGCTCGGAGCCACCGGCGCGCAGCCAGCGGGTGGCGGCGGTGTGCCGAAGAAGGTGGAGATGGAAGCCGTCGATGCCGGCGTCCTTAGCTCGGCCGCGCAGCGCGTCGTTCAACCCGAAGTAGGCGAACGCTTTACCGCCCACGCCGAGCCAGAGTGCCTCGGTGTCGGCGCGTTTGTGGGTCCGGCGCGCTCGGATGTAGCGGTCCAGGGATGCGGCGGTCTGGGGGCCGAACGGCGCCACCCGCCCCTTGCCGCCCTTGCCCTTGCGGATAACCGCCAAACCCCGCTTAAGGTCCACGTCGGTCACTGAGAGCGCGATGACTTCGCTGGACCGCAAGCCCGTCTCGGCCATCAACCGGATCAGCGCTTCGTCGCGGCGGTCCTTGAACGTCTTACCCCGGCACGCCTTGATCATGGCGCGTAGCTGGTCGTCGGTCAGCGCCTCGACCACCTTGGCGGGGATCGACGGCGGCCGCAGCCCGACGAGGGGGTCGTCGTCGAGTTCGCCTTCATCGAGGAGCCAGCGGGTGAAGGCGCGTAGAGATGCCAGCCGTAGCCGTGCGGTGTTGGCTTCCTTGCCTTCGGTGATCAGGTCGGCGATGTATCGCTGCACCAGGGCGCGGGTAAGCTCCGCGGAATGTCCATTGCGTTGCAGCCATTCCAGGTAGAGCCGTACGCCGCGCAGGTAGCTGGTGATGGTGGTGGGGGATTTGTTCTCCGAGCGCAGGATGATCTCCCACGACACCATCAGGGCCGCCAGATCGGGCGGTTCCGGGGGTTGGGCCGGTTTCCTGGGCATACCCGTTATCTTGACATAGAGCGCTGTGCAAGTGTGATATCTTCAAAATCTACAATGAAATCGCAGGTAAACACACTTTAGCGGGTTGCACCTATTCCCAGATAACTGGTCATCCTCTAGAAGCTAGGAGAACAACCGACCGTGGCATCGACCGCAGACTTCAAGAACGGGCTCGTCCTGCAGATCGACGGCCAGCTCTGGCAGATCGTCGAATTCCAGCACGTCAAGCCAGGCAAGGGCCCGGCCTTCGTGCGGACGAAGCTGAAGAATGTGCTGTCCGGCAAGGTCGTCGACAAGACTTACAACGCCGGGGTGAAAGTGGAGGTCGCGACGGTGGACCGCCGCGATGCCACCTACCTCTACCGAGACGGATCCGACTTCGTGTTCATGGACTCCGAGGATTTCGAGCAGCACCCGTTGTCGGAGGCGCTGGTCGGCCGTTCCGCGGATTTCCTACTGGAGAGTCTGCCGGTGCAGATTGCGTTCCACGACGGAACACCTCTGTACCTCGAGATGCCGGTGACCGTCGAACTCGAGGTCGCCAACACCGAACCCGGCCTGCAGGGTGACCGGTCCAGCGCCGGAACCAAGCCGGCGACGATGCAAACCGGCGCCGAGATCCAGGTGCCGTTGTTCATCAACACCGGGGACAAGCTCAAGGTGGATTCCCGCGACGGCAGCTACCTGGGAAGGGTCAATGCCTGACCGCAAAGGTGACCGGGGCCGTCACCAGGCCCGCAAACGCGCCGTCGACCTGCTGTTCGAGGCCGACGCCCGCGGGATCACCCCCGCCGAGGTCGCTGACTGGCGAAACGCACTGGCGCAGAATCAGTCTGAAGACGTGTCTCCTCTCAACCCATACACGGTGACGGTCGCACGCGGCGTGACCGAACACTCAGCGCATCTCGACGACTTGATCTCGGCCCACCTGCAGGGCTGGACGCTGGACCGACTGCCTGCCGTGGATCGGGCCATCCTGCGCGTCGCGGTGTGGGAATTACTCCATGGCGAGGACGTGCCCGAGCCGGTTGCTGTTGACGAGGCGGTCGAACTGGCCAAGCAGCTGTCCACCGATGATTCACCGGGCTTCGTCAATGGCGTTCTAGGGCAGATCATGTTGGTGACTCCGCAGATCCGCGCGGCAGCGGCCGCAGTGCAGGGCAGCCACGAAGGCAGTTCCGGAACGTAGATGGGCGCGCCGCAGGACTGGGCTCCGTACTCCAGCGTCGACGAGGCGGCAGGAGTTTATCTGCGCGACCCGGAGTTGGCGCTGGACCAGTTGCGTTCGGTGGTGGAGCCAACCTCGATCAAGTCGTTCGTCATGTCGCGGGGTCATACCGCGGAGTCGTGGGGCGAGGCGCTCTGGCAAGAGGTCCTCGTCACCGACGGTCACCGGCTGATCATCTGGCGTGCCGACGACGCTATGTCCAAACCGCAGGACGGCAGCGAGCCGCGCCGCGTCCTGAAGGCTTCGGTTCGGTCGATCCTGGCATCCAGCATCACCGATCAGATCCTGAGCGCCGAATACGAGGTGCTCAGCGATGGCAACCGCCGCCTGTCGGAGGTGAAGTTGCGGATGTATACGCAGCTTGTCACCCGGTCGCGGCAGAAATCGGCGACGGAAGCCGACATCTATTGCGAGTCATTTCGTTTCGTGAAATCAGTCGATAACGGTGGTCTGGCGCAGATGCAGCGGCTGCTTCAGTTCGGCAGAGTGATGTCGCGCTCGGCGTAGTGCGCCAGCAGTATTCAGGCCAGCAGTATCCGGGCCAGCAGTATCCGTGGAAGCTGACCTGTCAGGCGGCGTTGAAGGTGATGAGGTCGATGCTGAGTTGGCCTTCGATGATGCTGATGGTTTGTCGGAGGGGTGGTCCGGGTAGTGGTGGTGCGCTGGATTGGTAGGTCGCGGTGGTGGGTGTGGTGAACTCGGCGAGGTGCT
>JAHZIT010000152.1 GCA_022601275.1 Actinomycetes bacterium | reverse complement strand
GTCGGAGTCGAGCAATTCAGCAACGTCGGACAGCGATAGCTCAGGCAGCCCGAACAGCACCGCCGAGGCCGCAGAATCCGAAATTTCTGGAGGCCAGGACGAGCTAGGGGCTGACACAGACGCCGAGGCCGAAGCCGAAGCAGACGCCGAGGCCGAAGCCGAAGCAGACGCCGAGGCAGAAGCCCTAGCCGAAGCCGAAGCAGACGCCGAGGCCGAAGCAGACGCCGAGGCAGAGGCAGAGGCAGAGGCAGCGGCCGAAGCCGAGGCAGCGGCCGAAGCAGAGGCAGCGGCCGAAGCCGACGCAGACTCCGAAGCAGCCTCCGACACAGACGCAGACACAGACGCAGACGCAGACGCAGACCCCGGCGCCGACGCCGACGCCGACGCCGACGCAGACACAGAAGCCGATCCCGAACCCAAATCCGAAGCCGAGCCGGAGCGCCCGTCGAACTCGCCCGCGACGGACCGGGCCCCCAACACCACACCGGTGCAAACCACACCGGAGCAACCCGCTACGGAGCGCTCCACACCGGAGAAGTCCACGGCGGAGTCGACCGAGACATCGACTGACCCCGCGGTAGCGCCACAGGAGCCCAAAAAGGTCGCGGTGTTCGCCAATGCGGCCACGCTGGCCGCGGCGAGCCCGACTCCGGTTTCAGCAACGGCGGCGACTCTGCTGTCCACACCGCCCGCGCCTAAGCCGACCCTGGTCACCGCGGTGGTGAACGTCGTGAACAGCATGCTGGAGTGGGCGCGCGAGAAGGCCGACCCGACCACCGGCAGCGCCCCGCAGCAGCCGTTCCTGTGGGCGCTGATGTCGTTCGCCCGGCGCGAGCTCGAGAACCTGTTCATGTCGCGCAGCACGGTCAGCGCCGCGCAGGCGGCCAACGTGGTGCCCACCAGCCTGGCCCTGGCGCCCGACCAACCCGCCGCGGCGGCCACGGCCTCGGCGCTGGCGGTCGACCAACCCGTCGCGGCGGCCACCGCCTCGGCGGTAGCGGTGCCCTACTCACCGTGGCTCAACCCCCAGGTCAGCGAGTCGACCAATTTCGTCAGCTGGGTGACGGGGAAGTATCTCTATAGCGACGAGCTCATGGCCAATACGCTGGCCCGCTTCGCCGTGTACGGCACCGATGTAGGCGTCATGTGGGACAACGGAATTCCCGATGACCCCAGCACCCCCGATACCAACGAACACCAGGTGCTCATCGCCGTCGGTGACACCTACAGCGGTCCGAACATGACCGGCGACTGGCGCTACAACACCCTGTTCCGCAGTTCTGACGACGACCTGTCTGACGGAATGACGATCCCGAATGGTGAATGGTTCAACGGCAACATGTTCGGCGGCGCGCCGCTGTCCAGTCCGACGACCGCGCGGCCCATCATCAATCGCCCCTCGTGGCTGCCCAACTCGGTGACCCTCATCCCGACCGCAGGTGTCTCACTGCCCACACCCGACACCGAGTTCGGCGCGACGCAGTACGTCAGCTTCATGTCGGTGTCGAAATGGGGCTCCGCGGGCCGCTGGAACACGAACTACTCGGCCATCGCGTACTCGACGGACAACGGGGAGAACTTCACCATTGCGCCGGAGAGCGTGCGGTACAACTCGATTTTCAGCGGTAACAAAAACTTTCAGCAATCGGCCTTCGTCAAAGGCGACGACGGCAACGTCTATGTCTACGGCACACCGAACGGCCGCCAGGGCGGAGCCTACGTCGCGCGCGTCGATAGCGAGGACATCCTCGATGTGTCCAAGTACGAGTACTACAAGAAGGCGTCCTCGGGTTGGTTCGGAAGCTCTCCGGCCAAGTGGGTCAAGGGCAACCCGTCCTCGGCCTCAGTAGTCATCGGCAAGTCCGGCGGAGCCTGCGGCTCGACGAAACCCGGCAACACCGTCAGCGAGATGTCGGTTCAGTACAACGACTACCTGGAGAAGTACGTTGTGCTCCACGGCGATCAGTACAACAACATCGTGATGCGCACTTCCGACACCCCCGAAGGCACCTGGGGAGATGCGGAGGTTCTGATGGGCCAGCAAAGTGGCGGAATCTACGCACCGATGTTGCATCCGTGGTCGCCGTCGACGGTGGGCACCGGCTCCGATCTTTACTGGAACCTGTCGCTGTGGTCGGATTACAACGTCATGCTGATGCGCACCGACCTCACCAAGGTCTAAATCGTGTTCTAGTCCACGGGCACATCGAGAATCGGTCGTTTCACGGCGGCACCCGGACCGTCGAAGTGCCACCATTCCCCCGCGTAGACCGTCAGACCGCCGGCGGCCAGCGCGTCACGCAGCCGCACCCTGTTGGCCTGAGCCGCGGCGCTCACCCCGTCGGTGGCGTCGGCTCGGCTGCGGGGAGAGAAGTCGTCGAACCCCGTCCCCATGTCCACCAGTCCGTCCGGCCCGGCCAGCGTCACGTCCACCGACCTGCCTGCCTCGTGGCTGCGGGCGTATGGCCCGGGCCGTGCGACCCAGGCCGGGTTGGGCACCGCCTCGAACATCGCCACCTGCACGTCGTGCGGCCGATAGCAGTCCCAGAAAACGAGCCGTTCCCCGTTCTGCCGCAACAGGTTAGCGGCGACGACGAGTCCCTGCGCCAGCGACTCGTGTACGAGGCAGCGGGCACCGTCGGGGTAGAGTTGCGCGCCCACGAAGTTGTCCGACGTGGCGTAGCGCAGGTCGATCACTGCGTCCGGGACCACGGTGCGGACATCGACGAATCCCGCCGCACGCGCCGCTTCGGAAACCGGGGGCACAGGTGCGGACGATGCCGACGTGCTCGTCGCTACGGCGGCACCAATAACCAAGCAGCACAGTGCGACAATCCGGGGGCCCGCTCCCATGAGTGCACTGTAGACGGCCCCCGCAGGCCGACAACTCTCAGCCGGGGACGACGCCGCGCAGCCCATCCGCCCCGAATATCGGCTCGAGCATGCCGGATAGGTCGGGGCCCCTCCGCAGCCCGTGCCCGCCATCGACGTTGATGATCTGCCCGGTGATGAAGCCGGCCGCGTCGCTGAGCAGGAAGACCGCCAGGTTGGCCACGTCCTCGACCTCGCCAACCCTGGGTAACGGTGTGCAGGCGCGGTAGTCCTCGCTGATCGCCGGGGATTCCATGATCGGGGCGACCATATCGGTGCGGGTGAGGCCCGGCCGGATGCCATTGACCCGCACCGAGGAGGCACCGAGCTCGTCGGCCGCCACCATCATCAGGTGATCGAGTGCCGCCTTGCTCGGACCGTAGGCGCCGAACCAACGATGGGTGTTGCTCGACGCGATCGACGAGATGCCGACGAACGAGCCGCCCCCGCCGCGGACCATCTCCCGCGCAGCGTGTTTGAGAACGTACATGGTGCCGTTGACGTTGAGATCGACCGTATTCCGCCATGCCGCGGAGTCGATCTGGGTCAACGGACCGATCGTTTCGGAACCACCGGCGCTGTGTACGACGCCGTCGAGTCGGCCGTGCCAGGCGGTCGTGGCCGCCACCAACCGCGCCGTCTCGTCCTCGTCCGTCACATTCGCGGGTTCGAAGAGGACCTGCCCACCGTCGGTACCGGCCTGCGCCCGGATCTCGTCAGCCGCGGCGGACAGACGGTCGGAGTTGCGGCCGGCGAGCATCGCGTTGCCGCCCGCCGCAACCACGGCGGCGGCCACTCCTTTTCCGATGCCGCTGCCACCGCCTGTGACCAAGAATGTTCGATCCGCCAGCAGAGACCCCTTGAGCAGCACCCTCGACTCCTTCGCGTGTAGCTAGAACAGGTTCTCGTTATACGCCAGAGACCGGCTGCCCGCACAGTCACCCGGCAGTTGGCTACAGTTGTCACATGCCCGCTAAATCTGATCCAGCCGAGCTCGGCGATGTTGAGCCGATCGCCGACAACACCGAACGCCAGGCCCGCCGCGTTGTCGCCGCGTACGCCACCGACGCCGATGAGTGCCGGATCTTCCTCTCGATGCTCGGCATCGGACCGGCAAAGCTCGCCGACGCGTAATGGCGTCCGAGGGCGGCCCCGGGGCCCGCTCTGGGAACGCCGACTTCGTCGTGGTGGCCAACCGGCTGCCCATCGACATGGTGCGACTGCCCGACGGCACCACTGAGTGGAAACGAAGTCCGGGCGGCCTGGTCACGGCGCTGGAACCGCTTCTGCGGCGTCGCCGGGGCGCGTGGATCGGCTGGCCCGGAGTTCCCGAAGAGCATCCCGATCCTGACGATGAGACACCTGCTGACGATCCGATAGAGCAGGACGGCATGTACCTCGTGCCGGTACGGCTGAGCGCAGACGACATCGCGCGGTACTACGAGGGGTTCTCCAACGCCACGCTGTGGCCGCTCTACCACGACGTGATCGTCAAGCCGATCTATCACCGCCACTGGTGGGAGAGCTACGTCGAGGTCAACAGGCGATTCGCCGAGGCGACCGCCAACACCGCCGCCCACGGCGCCACGGTGTGGGTCCAGGACTACCAGCTGCAACTGGTGCCGAAGATGCTGCGAATGCTACGACCGGATCTGACCATTGGGTTCTTCTTGCACATCCCCTTTCCCCCGGTGGAGCTGTTCCTGCAGATGCCGTGGCGTTCGGAGATCATCGACGGCCTCCTGGGCGCCGACCTGGTCGGATTCCATCTGCCCGGCGGCGCACAGAACTTCCTGATCCTGGCGCGCCGCCTGGCGGGCGCGAACGCCTCCCGCGCCTCGGTGGGGGTGCGGTCCCGCCTCGGCCGGGTGCACGTCGGGTTCCGCACGGTGAAAGTCGGCGCCTTCCCAATATCCATCGACTCGGGCGCGCTCGATCAACTGGCGCGTACCAAGGGAATCCGGCAACGTGCCCGTGAAATCCGCAATGAGCTCGGTAATCCGCGCAAGATTCTGCTCGGCGTGGACCGGCTGGACTACACCAAGGGCATCGATGTGCGACTGCGGGCGTTCTCCGAACTTCTCGCCGAGCGGCGAGTAAACCCCGTGGACACCGTGCTGGTGCAGCTCGCCACCCCCAGCCGCGAACGTGTCGAGAGCTACCAGGCCATGCGCGAGGATATCGAGCGACAGGTCGGGCATATCAACGGCGAGTACGGAGAGGTAGGCCATCCGGTTGTCCACTACCTGCACCGGCCGATGCCCCGAGAGGACCTCATCGCATTCTTCGTCGCTGCCGACGTCATGCTGGTCACCCCGTTGCGCGATGGCATGAATCTCGTCGCCAAGGAGTACGTCGCCTGCCGCAGTGACCTGGGCGGCGCCCTGGTGCTCAGCGAGTTCACCGGCGCTGCGGCCGAGCTCCGCCAGGCCTACCTGACCAACCCGCACCACCCGCAAGGTGTCAAGGACGCGATCGAGGCCGCACTCGACCAGACCCCCGAAGAGGGCCGGCGACGCATGCGAGCACTGCGCCGACAGGTCCTGGCTCACGATGTCGACCGCTGGGCACGATCATTTCTCGACGCCTTGTCTCAGCCGGCCTGACCACTCGCGCGGCGTGAGACCGTCCATGAGTTCATTCTCGGTCGCCCAGACTCATCGAGGCCGAGAAGCTCTTCTCCGGGTCCCGCCCGGCAAAATAGTTCTGCATCGTGTTGGCTAGCTCGGCTGAATCCCACTCATCGCTGTCGGCACTGAACTGCGCCTCGGCAGTGGGTGCCGCGATGAGCGTGACGGTCGGACCGTAGACGATGAACAGCTGCCCGTTGACCCCGTCGGCGGCAGGTGATGCCAGGAAACAGACCAGTTTGACGACGTGCTCGGGTGACAACGGATCCACTGCACCCTCGGGCAGTTCGGGCGCGTCGCCGAACACCCCGGCCGTCATCGCGGTGCGGGCGCGCGGTGCGATCGCATTGGCACGCACACCGAAACGTCCGAGCGCGCGGGCTGCAGACAGCGTCAAGGCAGTGATACCTGCCTTGGCCGCGCCGTAGTTGGGCTGCCCGACGGGACCGGACAGGCCCGCCTCCGAGGACGTGTTGATGATCCGGCCGTACACCGTGCCGTTCGCCCCACCGACGCCGGCCTGTTTGGCTTTCGCCCGCCAGTAGGTGGCGGCATTGCGCGTCAGCAGAAAGTGACCCCGAAGGTGTACTGCGATGACCGCGTCCCACTCTTCGTCGGTCATATTGAACAGGATCCGGTCGCGCGTGATCCCCGCGTTGTTGACGACGATGTTGAGGCCGCCGAGCCGATCAGCGGTCCCGACCAACTCATCGGCGGTGGACCGTTCGCCGATGTCCCCGGCCACCGCGACGGCCCTGGAACCGGCCGCCGCGATCTCGTCGAGAACGTCGGATCTGTCCAGTGCCGGGGCGATGTCGTTGACGACGACCACTGCTCCGGCGCGGGCCAGCCCGATGGCCTCCGCGCGGCCCAGTCCTGCGGCGGCTCCGGTGACGACGGCAACGTGCCCGGATAAATCCAACTCGGTCAAGATACGAATACCTCTAGTCGCGGCGGATCAGAGCGGCGCGCGGACATTCGGCGATGGCTTGTTCGGCCACCGCCTCCTCGTCAGCGGGGACCGGGTCGGCCTTCACCACTGCATAGTCCTCATCATCGAGGTCGAACAGGTCCGGGGCTATTCCCACACAGACCGCGTTGCCCTCGCAACGGTCGTGATCCACTTGCACTCGCATGAAATCCTCCTGCCCGTAGTGTGACACCACTCTGGACCCCAAGACTAGAACGTGTTACAACCGGGAAGGGCCTGAGGTATCCCTAGGTTCCCGGATTTACCCCTACGTGCCCAGATTAGGGGACGCGGAGAAGTGAGGACAGCGCGATGCGAATCGGCTACACCACCGAGCAGGAGGAGCTGCGCCGCGAACTGCGTGCGTACTTCACCAAGCTGATGACGCCCGAGCGCGCCGAGGCGCTGGCATCCAACGACGGCGAGATGGGGCGCGGGAATGTTTACCGCGACACCGTCG
>JAHZIT010000020.1 GCA_022601275.1 Actinomycetes bacterium | reverse complement strand
GCCTTCAGTCGACCGGTTGCGCGAACAACGTGATGGAACACATGAGCGCGGCAAGCACGCCGAAACCGATCTTCTTCGGCAGCGATTCGGTGGTACGCAGCGCAACGACCGCTTGGATCGCGTAGTAGGCGGCGAAGGCGCGCGACGCGAGAGCCACGATGAGGTAGGTGTCCACGGTCGCGGCCAGCGCGATCGCGGCGAACCCACCGACGAGGAACGGCCTGGGGCCACGCATCCAAGGGGACAGTCGACGCAGGTCCCCGTCGGCTGCGGCGGTGTCGGCGACGGCGGCGCTGAACTGGCTCAGGACCGCAGATGCGACGAGCGGAAACGCGAGGAACGGGGCGACCCGAGCCGTGATGTCCAGCAGGGTTTCGTCGGCGCCGGCATCAGTACCCAAACCCATCACGGGTGTCGCCACCAAAACGAAGCCCACGTATATCGACGCGGCGATGCCCTGCGCCAACCGCGAGGCCCAGACCCGAGTTTCGGCGTTGTACTCGTCGGCGAGGTAGCGCACGGTCTCAAAACCCTGCACGGTGATGACGATTCCCCCGAGCACCAGCAACGTCGCCACGATGCCCTGGTCGGGAATCGGCGGGAGGGTCAACTCGGCATCCCCGAGCAGTACGTGTCTGTTATGCAGGAACAGCGTCGCGCCCAGCACCGTGGTCAAGCCGAGTACGGCGACGAGGGTGACCCGATCGAGCTTGTCGAGCCCGGAGAATCCCCGCACAATCCCGATGGCCACGATCAAGACCACCGCCCCGCACGCGACGACTCGTTCGGCGACCACCGACCCACTGCCCAACAGGTAGCTGACGAGATACACAGCCATGATGCGCAGGTACAGCGCCACCGAAATCACGTAGGCGACAGCGATGACCCCGTCGGCGAGCCACCCGAGACGGGCTGTGACGGGGTCCAGTTCGCCGGCGTCTTCGAGCGGCTCCACCACCCGGACCCCATGCCGGACCGCGGTGCCGACCGACCAGGCCACGGCGGACACGGCGATGGCTCCCAACACTGCCAGCGCACCGAGAGTCCGCTCCAGCACCGGGACGACGATCAGCAGCCCCGACCCCAGGATGGAGGCCAGCGGAGTCACGGTTGCAGCCAGCACGCCGCGAGGGCTGACCGCCGCTGTACCTGGCTTTCGCAAGCGGTTTACCTGTCTGTGCGGGAGTGGTGCCTGGAGTTCTGCGGGATCATTCTGCTACGGCGGTCCGTTTAGCAGCGCCACGGCGAGGGAATGCCCACCCTTTGGCGTTTGGACAGCTGGTTTCACCGATGGTGCGCGCAACCGGTCCCGACTCCGCACAGCCGAAAGGGGTTCAGCCAGCGCGCCGAGTGGAAAGCGCTGCCGTCGGGCAAGATACCTGCCAATGTCATCCTCGCTCGGCGACGTGCTCGCCACCCTGCAGCTCCAACGGGTAGCCCCGACGGTGTTCGTCGGCCGACAACTCCCTGCGCCGGCCAACCACATCCTGGGCGGTCACATCGCCGCTCAGGCCTTGCTGGCGGCCAGCCAAACAACACCGGGCCGCGCACCGCACAGCGCTCACACGTATTTCCTCAAGCCCGGCGATTCCCGCCTGCCGGTCGAGTTCGAGGTGACCGAACTCCAAGAGGGCCGGGCGTTCTCGGCGCGCCGGGTCAGCGCCCGCCAGAACGGCAAGTTATTGCTCGAGGCAATGTCTTCGTTCAAGAGCGCCGACGCCGGATCCGCTCAGGTCGAGTACCAACCACCGTTCCCCGAAGTGCCTCCACCGGAGTCATTGCCCTGGGTTCCATCACATTTCGCGGAGTCCGCGGATGCTACCGAAGAGCATTGGGCGAGCCTGCGCTGGTTTGAGCGAAGGATCGTCGATGCTGAGCAGTCACCGCCCGCGCAGTCGCGGATCTGGTGGAGACCCGATGGTGACGTTCCCGGCGACCCGGCATTGACGGCGACGCTGGTGGCCTACCTGTCTGCGGTGACCTTGACCGAGCCGGTCTACGCCGCTCGCGGCAGCACCCGCGGATCGGCTCAACGCGACCACTCGGTGTGGTTCCACACACCGGCGGTACTGTCGGATTGGCTTCTCTACGAACAGTCTTCACCAAGCAGCGCCGAATCGCTTGCGTTGGCAAGCGGGACGATGTTCAACCGAGCGGGCGCTTTGGTGTGCACCGTGCGGCAGGAGATGTACTTCCGTCCGACTGCCTCGGTCCCGACTGCCACAATACGGCCATGACGAATACGGAGCACCCGCCGCGCAGCGGTGACTTTCCGGTGCACTGGCCGGTACTGACTCGGTGGACCGACAACGACATGTTCGGCCACCTCAACAACGCGGTGTATTACGCGCTGTTCGACACGGCGATCAACGCGTGGATCAACACCACCACGGGCACCGACCCGCTGACCGCGGCGTGGCTCGCGGTGGTGGCGGAGTCGGGCTGCCGGTACTTCTCCGAGCTGACCTTCCCCGATCCGCTGGCGGTGGGTTTGGCGGTCGAGCGCCTGGGCCGTACCAGCGTCACCTACCGGCTCGGGGTGTTCCAGACAACCCAAAATTGCGGCGATGCCGCTGATCAGCCGGTCGCCGCCATCGGGCATTGGGTGCACGTATACGTCGACCGTGACCGACGCCGACCCGTGCCGATACCGGAAGAGATCCGCCCCCTGCTGGAAAGCGCCCGCATATGACCCCGCATGACCCAGTTTGACCGGCATGAAAAGGGATTTGCCCCAACAACCCTGTCAGGTCCAGGCCCGGTCACGCCAGCGCCACGCGCTGTCATGGAGGAACTCGGCCAACGTCCGCGGCGGTCGATGCAGGAGGCGCTCCACCTCATCGGTGATCGGCTGGTTCTGCCTCAGCCGGGTCAACGTGTAGACCGCCGACATGAATCCGATGCTGTCCCAACCGACACCGCGCCGCCGCAGCCGGCGGGCGAACCGGATGAGGCCGGGACTCGTGTACGTCACCGGGTAGCCCAGCTCGGCGGTCAACGCCGCGGCCACCTCGGTCATGCTGAGCGCGGCCGGACCGGTCAGGTGATGCACCACGTTGCGATGCTCCTCGGGGTGCAATAGCGCCAGCGCCGCCACCGCGGCTGCGTCCCGGGCGTCGAGGAAGGTAGTGCGGCCGCGGCCCGCTGGAATGAACAGTTCCCCGCGCTCGGCGATGTCCTCGCCGTGGGTCGAGATATGCCGGTGCAGGTTCTGCATGAAGAAACTGCAGCGCAGCGCCGTCCAGGTCATCGTGCTGTCCCGCAGCGCGGCCTCCACCGTGTAATGCGGGATGAACCGGACCCGGTCGGCCCCGAACACCGACACATACACAACGTGGCGGCATCCCGCTTCCTGAGCCCGCTGCACAAACGGAACGATCGCCTCCCTCGCCGCCCGGTTCCCGGGTAACGGAAACAACAGAAACAGCGCCTGCACTCCGTCCAAGGCGGCACCCCAGGTCGATCGATCGAAGAAGTCCAACCGAACCACTTCCGCCGCTATGTCGGCCTTGCGGTCCCTCAAGGTGTCGGGGTTGCGGCTGGCGATCCGCCACTGCAGTTCGGCCGACCCGCGACTCAGAAGGTCGACCAGTTCATCACCCACGTTTCCCGTTGGTCCGGTAATCAACAGCACTACGTTTGACTACCACATGCCTTCTCCGGCCGCCGTGCATGTTTGCCGCCGTGCCGGTGTCGTCGCCGAAGCCGCACATCAATCGGCGCTCATGAGCCAGGAACGGCGTCAACTCACGATTCACCCATCGCGGGGTGCAGTTCGGCGAGCGCCTGCAGGTTGTCGAGATACTCCTCGACAGAGGCGTGGGCGAAGGAGCTCGCAACGATGGTGGCACCGCGGGCGGCGGTCTGGTGAATGGAGTCTTGAGTCCGGCCAGGCTCGTTGATCGGGTCGAGTCTTTGAACTGGGGGCAGCACGACTTCGAAACCCTTGGGCACATCCACTCGTTGCAACCATCCTTCGGCCTGCGCCGGTGCCACGTTGAACGGGCACCAGCCGTCACCGAAGGCGGCGGCACGCCGCAAGGAGCGAAGGGTGCGACCACCGACCCAGATCGGTACCCGCTCCTGCACAGCGCACGGGTCAACGACCACTCCCCCGAACGAGTACAGCGCGCCGTGATACTCGGGCTCCGGTGTCGACAGTGCGGCCCGCAACGCCTTCAACGCATCCTCTGCCCGCGGGCCGCGATCGTCGAACGGCGCCCCGATGAGATCGAATTCCTCCCTGAGTGTCCCGACGCCGACACCGAGGATCACCCGTCCGCCGCTGACCTTGTCCAATGTGCCGTACCGCTTGGCGATCTCGAGCGGATGGTGGTAAGCCAGCACCAGAACGTTGGTCGCGAAGCGGATCCGCTGGGTGCGCGCTGCGAGATACCCGAAGGTGGCCAGCGGGTCCCAGTATCGGGCGCCCCGGCGTTCTACTTCGGCAACTGGCAGTGCGACGTGTTCGCTGCAGGTGAGGTGGTGGTAACCCAACCGATCGGCCGACTCGGCAACCCGAGCGAGATCCTCGATCGATCCGTCCCGTTCCCAACCGCCGGCGCCAGCCATCATCGTGACCACTGGAGTCGCCACCGACAGTTTCACGTCCCCTGCGTTGGTCATACCTGCATGATCCGCTACCCCATTCGGTCCAGGAGATTGCGCGCGGCAGCGGTCACCAGACTCCGGTCGTAGGACATCACAAAGTCGAATCGCCGATCGCAGTCCGCCCCGGTGACCGCGCTGGGTTCCTGCTCTCGAGCGATCAAAGCGGCAGCGGTGTTCGCGCCCAGTACGACGACCGTCCATTCTCTGCACAGGGGATCGTTGGGGTCCAGGGCGACACCACGGACTCCGCGCCCCAACTCGTTGGGCAGGTTCTTGCCGAAGACGGCGATGAGTGGACATCGGTCGGACAGCTCTTGATAGTTACGCAGCGTCGCGCCGGTGAAGTGCTTGTCGTGCTGAAGTGCCGTCAACACAATCGATGTCTCCGCTCCGTACCCCGCTTGGCTCTCGATCTGGCGCGAGAACGCCATCAACGTCGCCTTTCGCGCGGTGCGGACGGGCATTTCGGCCGACACAAGGTCGAATGGCGAGCCCGCCACCACAGGGGTTGCCTGCTGCAACAGTGGCGGCGACCACGCCGAGCTCATTGCGCTGTTCGAAGCTGCGGGGCGGCCGAATTTGTAACCCTGGCCAAGGGTTGCGCCCAAGGCCAAGGCCTGCTCCAGGTGCTCATCGGTCTCTATGCCTTCGGCAATGATGACGGCGCTGGTCCGCTCTTGGTAAGCCAGCACGGCCGCCAACATACGGGCTTGTCCGTACTGCGGCTGGTCTTGCACCAGCTCCATGTCGAGCTTGATCACGTCGGGACAGACGACGCAGAGAAGCGCCAGCGAATCCGGGTGCGCGCCAATATCATCGAGGGCGATCCGGAAACCGTGTTTCCGCAGCGCCGCGACTTTACGCAGCAGAGCATGAGGGTGCGTCAGCAGGCCCCGCTCCGTCAGCTCGAAGACCACCTGGAGCCCCTCGGTACGACGATCGGGAACCTCACCGACCGGGGGCCCGCGGTAGCTGGTCGATGCTTCGCAGTTGATGCAGAGCAACGCTCCGCGTCCAAGGGAGCCGCGCCGGGCCGTGTCGATCGCCGAATCGATGCACAGCTGGTCGAGCCTGTCTGCGGCGCCGGTCCGCGCCGCGTGTTCGAAAACGTCGGTCGGGGCGCCGACATTCATGCCGGGCCAGCGCGAGAGGGCTTCGTATCCGACGACGCGCTCGTCGGGCAGGGAAACGATCGGCTGGAAAACCGAACGCAGGCCTCGCCCAGCGCTGGCGGCCGCCAAATCGCCTGCCGCACCTGAATTCAACGTGTGGAGCTCCTGCGGAGCAGGCCTCGTCACGATGGACCAAGCGGTCGGGTCAAACCGGGGATGATGACGTCGTCAACCAGTTCCCGCACCGTATCGTCGGTAGGTGGGCGTCCCGGCATGAGGAAACGGAAAACGAGGTAGCCGGGCAACACATCCCAGATGTCGTTGCTGATCGCCGCCGAGTCGATTTCGCCGCGATCGACGGCCTGGTTGAACACGCGATTGATGACCTCGCGGCGTTGCTGGATGAACTCCTGCTGCAAGACCTCGCTAAGGGCCGGGTTGCGTGGCAGCTCGGAAAGCACTGCACTGATCGTACTCGCGTGCACCTCGGCCTGCGCGCGGATGAGCGTCCCCAGGCCTAACAGATCCCGCCGCAACGATCCGGTGTCCGGTGGGACGACAACCTGCCGTACCCCTTCGGTGAACGCGGCCAAGACCAGCTCGGCTTTGGAGGGCCACCTCCGGTACACGGTGGCCTTGCTGGCTCTGGCGCTGGCGGCCACCGCGTCCACGGTGAGCCGGTCATAGCCGTGTTCTTGCAACAGGTTCAGGGTGATCGCCAAGAATTCACTCTCCCGCTCCGACAACGGGCTGGACGGTCTAGGGGCTCCGCGACCGCATGGCGTGTGTGCGTCCTCACCCATGGCCCTTCGACTCCTTTTGAAGTAACGCGCGAACCAGGGGACGCGGCCCGTACGGTCGCAGCATGCTGCTGGCCGGGCGCGGACGCACGCGCAGCGGCCACCAGAACCAGCGACCCAGCAGGGTAGCGATCGACGGCGTCATGAAGGCCCGAATGATCAGCGTGTCCAACAGCAAACCAATCGCGATTGTGGTCCCCAGTTGGCCGAGCACCCGCAGGTCGCTGAGCAGGAACGCCGCCATGGTGACGGCGAACACCACGCCCGCGGACGTCACCACACGACCGGTATTGCCCATCGCGCGAATGATGCCCGTCTTGAGGCCCGCATCGAGTTCCTCCTTGAAGCGTGACACCAGCAGCAGGTTGTAGTCGGATCCCACGGCGAGCAGCAGGATGATGGCCAACGGCAATATGACCCAATACAACTGGATGCCGAACATGTACTGCCACACCAGGACCGACAAGCCGAATGCGGACCCGAGGGAGACTGCCACCGTGCCCACGATCACCAGAGCCGCAACGAGGCTTCTCGTGATGAACATCATGATGAGCAGGACCAGGCTCAACGCGGCGATCGCGGCGATCAACATGTCGTAGCGCGCGCCATCCTGAATATCCTTGAAGGTTGCCGCTGTTCCGGCGATGTAGACATCGGATCCGGCCAGCGGGGTGGCTTTCAGCGCCTGCGTAGCGGCCTGTCTGATCGCGTCGATGTGCGAGATCCCCTCAGGGGTAGCAGGTTCTCCCTCGTGGGAGACGATCATCCGCGCCGCCCGGCCATCTGGCGACATGAACAACTTCAGGCCGCGCTTGAAGTCCGGATTGTCGAATGCCTCAGGGGGGAGGTAGAAGGAGCCGTCGTCCTTGGCGTCGTCGAAGGCCTGCCCCAGAGCGGTGGCGTTATCGGTCAAAGCTTCGGTCTGAGCCAGGATCCCGGATTGGGTGGCGTAGTTCGACAGCACCAACTCTCGGTTGACTTCTTGACTGGCGATCTGGTCAGGTATGAGTGCCAGGAGTTTTGGCTGCAGCTCGGTCAATTTGTCCAGGCTGGCGGTGATCTCGCCGAACTGTTCGGTCAGGGAGTTGATTCCGTCGATTGCGTCGAAGATCGACCTGAGAGCCCAGCAGACCGGGATGTTGAAACAGTGCGGCTCCCAGTAAAAGTAGTTGCGCAGCGGACGAAGGAAGTCGTCAAAGTTGGCGATCTTGTCCCGGAGATCTTCGACAGTTGCCACCGTTACGTGGAACGCCGCTGCTTGTTCGTCGGTAGCAGCGGCGGCCTGTTCCTGTAGCGCGTATTGCTGCTGCAGCAGGGCGATCGACTTCGATATTTCGCCGGCCTGGGTCAGCAGTTCGTCGGTCCGGTCTTTCTGGTGATTCAGATTCATTATCTGGCCCGCGCTTTGGGCGCTGATCTGAAACGGGATCGAGCTGTGCTTGATCGGCGTTCCCAACGGACGGGTGATCGACTGCACTTTCGCGATCCCGGGAGTATGCAGGACGCTCTTGGCCACCTTCTCCAGGATGATGAAGTCGGCAGGGTTGCGCATGTCTCGATCGGACTCGATCATCAGCAGTTCGGGACTGAGGAGCGCCGAAGAGAAGTGGCGTTCAGCCGCCGCATAGCCGATATTCGCCGGCGAATCTGCCGGTAGATAAGGGCGCACGTCGTAGCTTGTCTTATAGCCGGGCAGCGCCAGCAGACCGAGCGAGGTGACCACGACCGTCGCGACCAGAATCGGCCCGGGCCAGCGCACGATGGCGGTTCCGATCCGGCGCCATCGGAAACTTCGCAGTTGGCGTTTGGGCTCAAGGAAGCCGAAGTGACTACCCGCGGTGATCACGGCGGGCGTCAGGGTGACTGCCGCGGCCAATGCGACCAATACACCCAGTGCCGCCGGCACCCCGAGAGTCTGAAAGTAGGGCAGTCGGGTGAAGCTCAAGCAGAAGACAGCGCCGGCGATGGTCAGGCCCGATCCCATCACCACGTGCGCGGTTCCCGCGTACATCGTGTAGTACGCAGTCTCCCGATCCTGGCCGGACTGTCGAGCCTCGTGGTATCTGCCGAGAAAGAAGATCGCGTAATCAGTGCCGGCGGCGATGACCAGCAGGGTGAGCAGGTTGGTCGAGTACGTCGAGAGCCCGATGAACCCGAAGTGCGCCAGCGCCGCGACGATGCCCCGCGCCGCGCTCAGCTGCACAACCACCGTGAGTAGTACCAGGATCGTCGTACCAACCGAGCGATAGATCAGGAACAACATCGCGGCGATGACCAGCATGGTGATCGCCGTGACCCGGTCAGTACTCTCGCTGCCGACCTCGAATTGGTCGGCAACCAGCGGCGTCGCACCGGTTACATAGGTGGAGACACCCTCTGGTGGCGGCAATCCGGCCACGATCTCGCGAACCGCGTCGACCGACTCGATCGACAGCGCCTCCCCTTGGTTTCCCCGCAGGTAGATCTGAGTGTAGGCAGCCTTACCGTCGGAACTCTGCGAGCCCGCCGCCGTCAGCGGATCTCCCCAGAAGTCCTGAACGTGTTCGACGTGCTTGGTGTCCTCGACCAGGCGCTGAACGAGGGTGTCGTAGTACCTGTGCGCTTCGTCGCCCAGGGGCTCGTCCCCCTCCAGGACGATCATCGCGCCGCTGTCGGAATCGAATTCCTCGAAGACTTCGCCGATCCGTTTCATCGCCTTCATCGAGGGCGCGTCGGTGGGGCTCTGCGCGACGTTCTGTTCCTTGCCGACCACCTCCAGCTGCGGTACCCCGATGTTGGTCATCGCGGCCAGGCCGATCCACACCAGGATGATGAGCGCCGAAAGCCGGCGAACGATCCCCGCCACCCGGGTGCGCTGCCCTATGCGGTTGCGGCTCACGAGGACTTGTCGAGACAGAAGGTGAACGCATTGACGTTGTCGGACACCCGCTCATCGGTGACGACACCGTCGACAACGATGCGGCAACCGATGGAATTGCTGTCACCCTGGGCGTTCACGTTGGCGAAGACCGACGGATCGGTTGTGGTGATCGTGTGGGACCAGGGCAGTGTCGTGCCGACGACCGACTGCGGCTGGGCGTCGACGTCCATGTAGTTGACAGTTGCCACCGTGCCGGGCGGGCCGAACACCTCGAGGACGACCTCCTTTGGGTTGAACGCGACGATGTCATCGATGACGGCACCGCCCGCGGATGCATTCGGATCGGACCCGAAGATGCCGTGCAGCCGATAGACGCTGAACCCTGCGGCCGCGACAACCAGCACGGTGACCAGCACCATCCACGATCGGGTTACCAACTTCCCTATCGAAATCCCCTTCACCCCTGGGCCTTTCGAGTGCGGTTTGAAAAACGGCGGCCCGCGACTGGCGCAGGCTGCACTGTTCAGGACAGTACGGTACGGGACCGGACCCGGCAACAGATACCGGACGGTGCCAGAATCCCTGGCAGCACACGTACCAAGAACGTATGTATCTTATTAACGATTCCTCCGTGTGTTTTATAAAACACGGGCGTATGCTATCATCGTCGGGTGCCTCGAGACGGACACGACACCAAGCGACGAATCCTTCGCAGCGCTACCCACATCGCGTCATCGGACGGGCTCGACGCGATCAGCTTCGGCAGGGTCGCGGACGATATCGGGGTCTCCAAGGGGGCGGTGGCCAACCACTTCCCTACCGCAGAACAACTCCAGCTGCGGACCATCGACGAGGCCGGGGCGATCGTTCACGCCGCTATCGCCGATCGCGCCCGCGGCGCCGAGCCGGGTCTGCCCCGCCTGCGGGTCATTCTGGATGCGTGGCTGGACTACCTGGCCGACCCACCCTTTGATGGTGGCTGCTTCTTCGGCACCACAACGGTCGAATACGGTGCACGGCCCGGTCGGCTGCGGGATGTTCTCGCAGACGCCGCTCGCGCTGGCCTGGAGTTGATACTCGAACAAACCCGTCTCGCACAGCGCCTTGGCGAGATCTCCGACCAGACCCCCGCCGAGCAGGTGGTGTTCGAACTACACGCCTACCTGCAGGAGGCCAATTGGGCAAAGCGAATCCTCGGCGAGGACGCTGCAATCGAATACGCCCGCACCGCAATTGATCACCGACTCACACCGAAAGGCCAGCCATGACAGAGCGAACTGTTGTCATCGAACGTGACATCGCCGCAACACCTTCCGAGGTATGGAAGGTGTTGGCAGATTTTCCGAATATCGCCGACTGGAATACCGGCGTCCGGACCTCACGATCCACCGGAACCCAGACGATAGGGGTCGGCGCAAGTCGACATTGCGACCTCGCCCCAGCCGGAACCCTAGATGAGACCATCACCGGCTGGGAGGAAGGCCGCCGGCTCACGATTGCCATCAACAAGGCCACCGTGGTGCCCATATCGCGAGGCGAAATCACCTTTCTCCTGGATACTTCGGGTGACAAGGTGACCCCTACCACCGTGGAATACCGGTATGCCCCCAAGGGAGGCCCCCTCGGCCGATTCGTCGGCCCCCTCCTCGACCGCCAACTCGCCAAGGGATTCGCCGGATTCCTCGCCGACCTCGAAGCCGCTGCCAAATAGCGATCGTCTCAGTTCCGCCCGGGCAGTTTCATCACCAGTCGTACGATCGGCAGGAGCGACTTCTGCCACAACGCGTCCGGCATACCGAACGGCGCATCGAGATTCAGCACTCGAGCCGTCGCGATCGTCTGCTCCTCAGTGTATTTCAGCAGCCCCTCGGGACCGTGCCGACGGCCGACGCCAGATATTCCCATCCCACCCATCGGGGCGCTGAGGCTACCCCAGGCGAACGCGTAGCCTTCATCGACGTTCACGGTGCCCGATCGCAAACGCGCGGCGATCTCCTCGCCCTCCGCGGTCGAACCCGCCCACACGCTGGCGTTGAGTCCGTACTCGGTGTCGTTGGCTTTCTCGACCGCCTCGTCGACGTCAGAGACCGGATAGATGGAGACGAGCGGCCCGAATGTCTCTTTTGCGGCGCAGTCCATCTCGGGTGTGACGTCGGTCAACACTGTCGGCTCATAGAACAATGGCCCGATGTCGGGGCGGGCCTTGCCGCCCGCAATCACCTTGGCGCCCTTGGCCGTCGCATCGTCGACGTGACTTGACACCGACTTGACCTGACCTTCGGAGATCAGGCTGCCCATACCGACCGAGAAGTCGTAGGCGGTGCCGAGCGTCATCTTCCGCACTTCCTCGCCGAACTTCTGGGTGAACTCGTCGGCGATGTCCTTTTCGACGTATATCCGCTCGATGGAGATGCACAGCTGGCCGGCATTCGAAAAGCAGGCGCGGGTGGCCGCTTTCGCGGCCTTTGCCAAATTGGCACCGCGCGCGACGATCATCGCGTTCTTCCCGCCGAGTTCGGCCGAGAACCCGACGAGTCGACGGCCGGCGTGTTCGGCGAGCTTGCTGCCCGTTTCGGACGATCCGGTGAACATGAGGTAGTCGCAGTTGTCCGCGATCGCAGTTCCGACTACCGAGCCCGGGCCCGGCACAATCGCGTACAGCGGCCGCGGCAGGCCCGCCTCGTACAAGAGTTCGGCGCACGCGAGCGCGCAATACGGGGTCTGGCTGTCAGGCTTGACGACCACCGCGTTGCCTGCAATCAAAGCGGGCACCGAGTCCGACGCCGTAAGCGTCATCGGGTAGTTCCACGGCGATATCACACCCACCACGCCTTTGGGCTGGTAGCCGACCGTGGTCTTGCCGATCCCCGGCAGCAATGCCTGGACAGTGCGCGGCTTCAGCAGATCCTCGGACACGCGAGCGTAGTAGTTCGCATTCGCGATCAGGTCGACGACCTCTTCCTGGGCGGCCCAGCGGGCCTTTCCTGCCTCCGCCTGTAGCAAATCCATCAGGAAGCCGCGGTTCTTTATGACCAGGTCGCGATAGCCGCGGATGACCTCGATCCGCTCCTTGACCGGACGGCTCGCCCAATCAACCTGTGCTGCCCGGGCTTTGGCGAACGCCACCTCGACGTCAGCCGCGACGCCGACCAGGATCGTCGTCAACGGATTGCCGGTGAATACCTCGTCTATCGTCCGGCTCGGACGAGCACTGAGGTCATCGATAGCGGCAAGATTGCGCAAGCGATCGAATACCTCGGCTGGCGGTGCGGGCATGTCATCACCTCTCGGGAACTCAGATTGATGGCCCCCAGGCTATCCCTTCCGAGTTCCGCTCCTCAGGCGTGCTCACGATCTGGCGCGGCCGGCACGCTGAGCTGCCACTATGGACACCTGAGAAAAGTCGCAGGGAGGATGGCGAATGGCGGAGTCCATCGACGGTCCCCGACAGACCTACTCCCGGCTGCGCGCGGCACACCTGAACACCGTCGCGGCGTCCCTTGAAGATCACATCGCACGTTTGAGCTGGTCGCGCCAGCAGATCGAAAGCTATCAAGAGCGGCGGTTGCGCGCCCTGCTCGGATACGCACGCGAGCGGTCACCGTTTCATGCCCGGCGCCTGCATGGTCTTGATACTTCCACGGCTTCGGTCGCCGACCTGGAGCGGCTACCGGTGATGACAAAGCAAGATGCCCAGGAGAATTGGGACGATATCGTCACCACCGGCGACCTCGACCGCGACCATGCGGAGAACATTCTTGCTGAGCAGCAGTGGTTTGGTTACACGCCGGGCAGCCAGCAGATCTTCAGTTCGGGCGGATCCAGCGGTGTGCGCGGTGTCTACGTTTGGGATTGGGAGTTCGCCGCATCGGTGAGTTGCCTTGCCTGGCGGATGCAGGCGGCCCAGGAGCGCCGGTCCTCATCGCATTCCCCGACGCTGCTGGCCGTTCTGGCGGCGGGCAGGCCGCCGCACGCGAGCACACCACTGTTCGACGTTCCGACCACGCCGCAGATGGCGACGACGGTGATACCGGCCGGCGATCCGTTCGAGGACGTCCGTGCAGCTGTGGCAGCCGCCCGACCCAGCCATTTGGTCGGTTACGCGACGGTGATCGGCAAGCTCGCCCGCGCCACTTTGGCAGGCGACTTGGAGATCAACCCCATCCGCGTCAGTACGAACTCCGAGCCGCTGGTCGACGAGGACCGCCGGGCGATTGGACAAGCGTGGAATGCGCAGCTGCACAACCTGTGGGGGTCGACCGAGATCGGGGTCCAGGCAGTCGGATGTGGACTCGGCGAAGGACTGCACGTCTGCGAGGACGAGGTCATCCTCGAGCGGGTCGATGAGAACGGGACTCCTGTCGCCTCCGATGCCCCGGCCGCGCGCACCCTGGCTACCGGCCTGGCCAACCGGACGTTTCCGTTCATCCGGTACGACTTGGGCGACCAGGTGCGCACACTGGATGGCGACTGCGCATGTGGCAGCGCATTCGCCCGGGTGGCCGACATCGGCGGGCGCCGCGACGACGATTTCCGCTATCCGACCGCAACGATTCCCGCCAGCGTCTTCCGACACATTCTCGGCACTGACGCTCGAGTGTCCGAGTACCAGGTCATGCAGATGGCCGGCGGTGCCAAAGTCCTTGCCGTAGGTAGTCCCGATGTTGATCAGCTGACGGCTTTGATCGCCGACGCACTCCGCGAACGCGGTATGAGCGATCCGGAGGTCGATGTCCAGTTGGTGCAGCGCCTCGCGCGCCAGCAGACGAGCGGCAAGCTGCGGCGGTTCATCCCGCTGAGCGCCCAGCCGAATGCCGGTGAACCTTCGCCCACCGACTGAACTGCGTTACGCCACGGAGATTCCAGGCCCGGCAGATTCATATGGTCAACGCAATTTCCATTGTGAGGGAGGTTGCAGGTGGCATATCCGCATTCGATGCGGCGAGACTTCTTCGATCGAGTGTGTTCGGGAGAGTCACTTCGTGAAGCCGGCCGTCAGGTCGGCGTGTC
>JAHZIT010000019.1 GCA_022601275.1 Actinomycetes bacterium | reverse complement strand
CAGGCATTGGCGGATCGTTTCGCCGAGAATATCGCGGCACACCCGGCTGATTGGCACATGCTGCAGCCGCAATGGCTGGCCGACCTGTCCGACGAGCGCAGAGCTCGTCTGGCGGGAGCCTGATGGGTAGCCACTTGCCGCAAAGGCGGTCCTGATGCGCATCGGTATGGTCTGCCCGTATTCGTTCGATGTGCCCGGTGGTGTGCAGTCACACGTTCTGCAGCTGGCCGAGGTGATGCACCAGCGCGGGCACGAGGTCAGTGTGCTCGCGCCGGCCTCCGCCGAGGCGCATGTTTCCCTGCCTGACTACGTGGTCTCCGGCGGCAAGGCCGTGCCGATTCCCTACAACGGCTCGGTGGCCAGGCTGCGATTCGGTCCGGCCACCCATCGGAGGGTGAAGAAGTGGTTGGTGGCGGGTGAATTCGATGTGCTGCATCTGCACGAACCAAATGCTCCGAGCCTGTCCATGCTGGCGCTCAAGATCGCCGAAGGTCCCATCGTCGCAACTTTTCACACCTCGACGACGAAGTCGCTGACCTTGTCGGTGTTCGAGCCCATCCTTCGTCCGATGCACGAGAAGATTGTCGGCCGCATCGCGGTGTCGGACCTGGCCAGGCGCTGGCAGATGGAGGCGCTTGGCAGCGACGCCGTGGAGATCCCGAACGGCGTGGACGTCGGGTCGTTCGGATCGGCCCCGCGACTTGACGGGTATCCGCGCCCCGGTAGGACGGTGTTGTTCCTCGGACGCTTCGACGAGCCGCGCAAGGGGATGGCCGTGCTGCTCGCTTCGCTGCCCGCGCTGGTCGAGCGGTTTCCCGATGTCGAGATCCTGATCGTGGGCCGCGGAGATGAAGGCGAGTTGCGTTCCCGCGCAGGCGCGTTAGCCGGGCATCTGCATTTTCTGGGCCAGGTCGACGATGCCGAGAAGGCCTCGGCCATGCGCAGCGCGGACGTGTACTGCGCTCCCAACACCGGTGGCGAGAGCTTTGGCATCGTCCTGGTGGAAGCGATGGCTGCGGGCACCGCGGTGGTGGCCAGTGACCTGGACGCCTTTCGGCGGGTTCTGGTCGACGGCCGGGCCGGACGTTTGACAACTGTCGACGACTCAGCGGCACTGGCTGAGGGCTTGATTGAAGTGCTCAGCGACGATGCCGTGCGGGACCGCTTTGTCAATTTTGCGGCGGAGTCGGTCCAGCGCTATGACTGGTCGGTTGTCGCCGAGCAGATCATGCGGGTCTACGAGACGGTCGCGGGTGCCGGGGTGACGGTGCAGGTCGCGGGCTCGGCGGGCAGGAGCGAAGCGACCGGGGGTGTGACGTGATTCCGTGGGTCACCGCGGTCGTGGTCGCAGTGCTGTTGACAGGGCTACTGCTGGTGGGCGCCTGGGCCTACCAGACTGCGAACCGGCTGGACCGGTTGCACGTGCGCTACGACCTGTCGTGGCAGGCGCTGGACGGGGCCCTGGCCCGGCGGGCGGTGGTGGCGCGCGCGGTGGCGGTGGATGCCTACGGCGGAGGGCCGGAAGGCAAACGGCTGGCCACGTTGGCCGACGCTGCTGAGCGGGCCCCACGGTCGGGCCGCGAGGCGGCAGAGAACGAGCTGTCCGGTTCGCTGGCGAGGGTGGATCCGGCGTTGTTGCCGGTGGCCTTGGTCGCTGAGCTGGCCGACGCAGAAGCACGGGTACTGCTTGCTCGACGATTCCACAATGACGCGGTTCGTGACACACTCGCTCTGCGTGAACGGCCCGCGGTTCGCATCCTGCGGCTAGGCGGAACGGCATCGCTGCCAAGCTATTTCGAGATCTCCGAGGGAGGTGAGGTCTCGACACGGGAGGAAGTCCCGGTCAACAGGCGCACATCGGCGCGGGTCCTTCTGCTCGATCACGACGGCGCCGTGCTCTTGTTGTGTGGTACGGATCCGGCACACGCGGGCGGAGCCACGCCCGCCCCGCGGTGGTGGTTCACCGTGGGCGGCGCAGCCCAGGTGGGTGAGTCGCTGGCGCAGACGGCGGTGCGCGAGCTCGAGGAGGAGACCGGCCTGCGGGTGCCGCCCGAGGATATCGTCGGCCCGGTCTGGTGTCGTGACGCCGTCATCGACTTCAACGGGTCGGTGATCCGCAGTGAGGAGATCTACTTCATACATCGGGTGCGGCGGTTCGAACCCTCGGGGCTGGGCCGCACAGGCCTGGAGCGGGCCTACATTCATGATTATCGCTGGTGCGATGCGACCACGATCGAGGAGCTGGTCGCCGACGGCGAGACCGTGTACCCGCTGCAATTGGGTGAACTTCTCGACGAGGCGAACGTGCTGGCCGATGCTCCTGATACGGCCCTGCCGCGGCCATTGGAATCGATCAGGTGATGGTTGTTTCGTACTACTGGACAGCGTCGGGTCGATGAGGTTTGCCGTCGCATCTAGACTGATCAGCAGAGTTTGAAGGAGATTACGGTGGAATCCGAAACGTCTGGGCAGGGCCCGGGGGCGCCACCCGCACGCGGGACCGCGCGGGTCAAACGCGGCATGGCCGAGATGCTCAAGGGTGGCGTCATCATGGACGTCGTCACCCCCGAGCAGGCGCGTCTGGCCGAAGCGGCGGGCGCGGTAGCGGTGATGGCACTCGAACGCGTGCCCGCCGACATCCGGGCGCAGGGTGGGGTATCGCGCATGAGCGATCCCGACATGATCGAGGGCATCATCGATGCGGTGACGATCCCGGTAATGGCCAAAGCGCGGATCGGCCACTTTGTGGAGGCGCAGATCCTGCAGAGCCTCGGCGTCGACTATGTCGACGAGTCCGAAGTGCTGACGCCGGCCGACTACGCCCACCACATCGACAAATGGAAGTTCACCGTCCCGTTCGTCTGCGGGGCCACCAACCTGGGTGAGGCATTGCGTCGGATTACCGAGGGAGCTGCGATGATTCGCTCCAAGGGCGAAGCCGGCACCGGAGACGTTTCCAACGCCACCACTCACATGCGCAAGATCGGTGGTGAGATTCGCCGGCTCACATCGCTGTCGGAGGACGAATTATTCGTTGCCGCAAAAGAATTACAGGCTCCCTATGAGCTGGTTGTCGAGGTTGCGCGGGCTGGCAAGTTACCGGTGACGCTGTTCACCGCGGGCGGAATCGCCACACCGGCCGACGCGGCGATGATGATGCAGCTGGGAGCGGAGGGCGTGTTCGTCGGCTCGGGCATCTTCAAGTCCGGCGACCCCGCCCAGAGGGCCGCCGCGATCGTCAAAGCCGCAACCTTCTACGACGACCCCGACGTGCTGGCGAAGGTGTCGCGCGGGCTCGGAGAGGCGATGGTCGGCATCAACGTGGAGGATGTCCCCGCCCCGCACCGCCTCGCCGAACGCGGCTGGTAGGCCTATTCGATGAACGGTTCGAGCGAAGAACGCCGATAATCGGATGGCGATCGAAGAGATCCTCAACCTGGAGCAGATCGACGCCAACATCTATCGTGGCGGCGTATTCAGCCCTGAATCCGGTTTCCTGCAGCGCACATTCGGAGGGCATGTGGCAGGCCAGTCCCTGGTTTCTGCGGTGCGAACCGTTGATCCGAAGTTCCAAGTGCATTCACTGCACGGGTACTTCCTGCGTGCCGGCGACGCCAGGTCACCGTCGGTCTACACGGTGGAGCGCATCCGTGACGGCGGTTCGTTCTGCACGCGCAGGGTGGCGGCGATCCAGCACGGCGAGACGATCTTCTCGATGTCGGCGTCCTTCCAGCTCGACCAGCGCGGCATCGAGCATCAGGACCCGATGCCGGTTTCGCCGCCGCCCGATGACATTCCGGACTTCAAGGCGGCCAGCCGGGTGTTCGACGATGCCAGCTTCCGGCAGTTCGACGAGTGGGACGTCAGGATCATCCCGCGGGACCGACTTGGTATGCGTGAGGGCAAGGCGTCTCAGCAGCAGGTGTGGTTCCGGCACCGGGATCCGCTGCCCGACGACCACGTGCTGCACATCTGCGCGCTGGCCTATATGAGCGATCTGACGCTATTGGGGTCGGCGCAGGTCAACCACACCGAGGTGCGACAGCACCTGACAGTGGCTTCGCTGGACCACGCGATGTGGTTCATGCGGAGATTCCGGGCTGACGAGTGGCTGCTCTATGACCAATCCTCGCCGTCTGCCACCGGAGGGCGCGCGCTGACGCAGGGCAAGATCTTCAATCGAAGCGGCGACATGGTCGCGGCGGTGATGCAGGAGGGTCTCACCCGTTTCGCTCGCGACTTCAACCCCGGTCGCAGGTGAGCCCGCGTATCGGTGTTCTCGCGTTGCAGGGCGACACTCGCGAGCACCTCGCGGCCCTCGCCGCCGCGGGGGCCAAGGCGGTCACCGTGCGGCGCGTCAGCGAACTCGATGCCGTGGATGCCCTGGTGATTCCGGGCGGTGAGTCGACCGCGATGAGCCACCTGCTGCGGGAATTCGAACTCCTGGAGCCGTTGCGTGCGCGGCTGGCCGATGGCATGCCTGCATACGGGTCCTGCGCGGGGATGATCCTTCTGGCCACCGAAATCCTGGATGCCGGCGCTGCCGGACGAGCTGCGATCCCGCTGATGGCGATCGATATAACCGTGCGCCGCAACGCGTTTGGTCGTCAAGTTGATTCGTTCGAGAATGATGTTGTGTTCGAGGGACTCGACCGACCGGTGCACGCTGTGTTCATCCGGGCGCCATGGGTGGAGCGAGTGGGGCCCGGCGTTGAGGTCTTGGCGCGCGCCGCCGATCACGTCGTGGCCGTGCGCCAGGGGCGCAATCTTGCGACGGCGTTTCATCCCGAGATGACCGGCGACCGTCGGGTGCATGCGCTATTCGTCGACATCGTTGCCGGCCGCGCATGATTTCGGCGTGTTTATCGACGCTCAGCGACGACGAGCACGCCGAAATCGCTCTCAGGCTCAGCGGGTCGGGTGTTCCGGGGCAACATCTCGGTGCCGACGTGACGGGTGTGCCGTGCCCTGCACGTAGACTCGTCGGGTTGCGACCGAATCAGAAGAGCGAGGTAGTCCGGTATGAGCGGCCATTCCAAGTGGGCCACCACCAAGCACCAGAAGGCCGTCAAAGACGCGCGCCGCGGCAAGGAGTTCGCCCGGCTGATCAAGAACATCGAGGTGGCAGCGCGAACAGGCGGCGGCGATCCGGCGGGCAACCCGACGCTGTACGACGCGATCCAGAAGGCCAAGAAGACTTCGGTGCCCAACGACAACATCGAGCGCGCCCGCAAACGCGGCGCAGGTGAGGAAGCCGGCGGCGCCGACTGGCAGAACATCACCTATGAGGGTTATGGGCCCAATGGTGTCGCAGTGCTGATCGAGTGCCTCACCGACAACCGCAATCGGGCCGCCAGCGAGGTCCGCATCGCCATGACGCGCAACGGCGGCAACATGGCTGACCCCGGCTCGGTCTCCTACCTGTTTAGCCGCAAGGGCGTGGTGACGCTGGAGAAGAACGGCCTCACCGAGGACGACCTGCTGGCCGCGGTGCTCGATGCCGGCGCCGAGGACGTCAACGATCTCGGCGAGATGTTCGAGGTCATCTCCGAGCCCACCGATCTGGTGGCGGTGCGCTCGGCGCTCCAGGACGCCAGTATCGATTACGACTCTGCGGATGCCAGCTTCCAGCCGTCGGTGACGGTGCCGGTGGACCTCGACGGCGCCCGGAAGGTACTCAAGCTCATCGATGCGCTCGAGGACAGCGACGACGTCCAGGACGTGTACACCAACATCGACATCCCCGATGATGTCGCCGCACAGCTAGACGACTAGTTCAGCTGCGCGGCAAATCGGCGATCGCGAGCTCCTCGGCGAAATTCGCACACACCGACGATGACCTTGGTCTCCCCGCGACTTGAACCGGCCGCGTGTCCCTGCCCTCCCTGGCCGGTGGCAGACGCTAGGCTATCGAACAAATGTTCTGACGAGGGGGCTGGCGTGCGGGTGATGGGAGTCGATCCCGGGCTGACGAGGTGCGGTCTGTCGGTCATCCAGAACGGTCAGGGCCGCCAGGTCATCGCCCTGGACGTCGACGTGGTGCGCACCCCGGCCGAGCAACCCCTCGCGCTCCGACTACTGGCCATCAGCGACGCCGTGGAGCACTGGATGGACACGCACCAACCCGACGTGATCGCTATCGAGCGGGTTTTCTCACACCAGAATGCATCCACCGCGATGGGCACCGCCCAGGCCGCCGGCGTTATCGCGCTGTCGGCGGCCCGGCGCGCCATCGACGTCCACTTCCACACCCCGAGCGAGGTCAAGGCCGCTGTCACAGGTAACGGGCGGGCCGCCAAGTCCCAGGTCACCGAAATGGTCACCAGAATCCTTACGCTGCAACAGAAGCCGACGCCCGCTGACGCCGCGGACGCCCTCGCATTGGCGATCTGCCACTGCTGGCGCGCCCCGATGATCGCCAGAATGGCCGCGGCGGAGGCCATGGCGACCGAGCAGCGACGCAAGTATCAGGCCACCCTCAAGGCGGCGAAGGCGGGGTCCAACTCGGGGTCCAACTCAGGGTCCAACTCGCGGCGAGGCGGGATGTCTCGGAGCGCGACATGATCGCTGCCGTCCGGGGCGAAGTCCTCGACATCGCGTTGGACCACGTGGTCATCGATGCGGCCGGTGTCGGTTACAAGGTGATGGCGACCCCGGCGACATTGGCCGCCTTGCGTCGCGGTGAGGAAGCCCGGCTGATCACCGCGATGATCGTCCGTGAGGACGCAATGACGTTGTACGGCTTCGCCGATGCCGACGCGCGGAACCTGTTTCTCACGCTGATCGGAGTCTCCGGGATCGGGCCGAGTATCGCCCTCGGCGCGCTCGCGATGTACGACGGACCCACACTGCGGCAGGCGATCAGTGATGGCGATTTGACCGCTCTGACCCGCATACCCAAGGTGGGAAAGAAGACCGCGGAACTGTTGGTGCTGACATTGCGGGACAAAGTTGGGACGGCGGCCTCGCCGGGGGCGGTGTCGGCCGGCGGGCACAGCGTGCGCGGGCCGGTGGTAGAAGCACTGGTTGGGCTCGGGTTCGCCCTCAAGCAGGCCGAGGAGGCCACCGAGAAAGTGCTTGCCAATGACCCCGATGCCGGCCAGTCGAGCGCACTGCGTGCTGCGCTGTCCATGCTCGGAAGGAAGTAATGGGTCGATTCGACGAGCCCGAGGAGGATGAGGGCGAGCAGCGTGCAGTCACGCCCGCGCTGACAGTGGGTGAGGGCGACATCGACGCGAGCCTGCGGCCACGGTCGCTCGGCGAGTTCATCGGCCAGCCCCGCGTGCGTGAGCAGCTGCAGCTGGTACTCGAGGGAGCCAAGAACCGTGGCGGCACCCCCGACCACATCCTGCTGTCCGGACCGCCTGGACTGGGCAAGACCTCGCTGGCGATGATCATCGCCGCCGAGTTGGGTACCTCGCTGCGGGTTACCTCCGGCCCTGCGTTGGAGCGCGCGGGAGACCTGGCCGCGATGCTGTCCAACCTCGTCGAGCACGATGTCCTGTTCATCGATGAGATCCATCGGATCGCGCGGCCGGCCGAGGAGATGCTCTATCTGGCCATGGAGGATTTTCGCGTAGACGTCGTCGTCGGTAAAGGTCCAGGCGCTACCTCGATTCCGTTGGAGGTTGCGCCGTTCACACTGGTTGGGGCAACCACCCGGTCTGGGGCCCTGACCGGCCCGCTGCGCGACCGCTTCGGTTTCACCGCGCACATGGACTTCTACGAACCCGCCGAACTGGAGCGGGTGCTGGCCCGTTCGGCGGGAATCCTCGGTATCGAGTTGGGCGGCGACGCCGGAGCCGAGATCGCCCGCCGCTCGCGGGGCACACCGCGTATCGCCAACCGCTTGTTGCGCAGGGTTCGCGACTACGCCGAGGTCCGCGCCGACGGCGTCATCACCCGCGACATCGCCAAGGCCGCGTTGGCGGTCTACGACGTTGACGAACTCGGCTTGGACCGGCTCGACCGCGGCGTGCTCTCAGCGCTGACCCGAAGCTTCGCCGGAGGCCCGGTCGGAGTGTCCACCCTTGCTGTCGCGGTGGGGGAGGAAGCCACCACCGTCGAGGAGGTGTGCGAGCCCTTCTTGGTGCGCGCCGGAATGATCGCGCGAACTCCGCGCGGACGCGTCGCCACCGCGACAGCCTGGACGCACCTGGGCATGACCCCGCCCACCGGGGTCGGCGGCATGGGCCAATCCGGGTTGTTCGAATAACGGGTACCAGTTAACGAGTAAGGGGTCAGGATGGTCACCGCCGGTTTGATCGTGGCGGCGCTAGCCGCGTTGCTACATGTCCGCATCTTCGTCATGGAGTCAATTACCTGGACCTCGGAGCGGACCCGCGCTGTCTTCGGCACTACCAGAGATGAGGCTGAGACCACCCGGTTGATGGCCTTCAACCAGGGCTTCTACAACCTGTTCCTGGCGGTCGTGACCGCGATTGGCGTGGCGGTCGTGTTCAGCGGCGCGACGGCGGTCGGTGCCGCGCTGGTATTCGCCGGGGCGGGGTCGATGCTGGCGGCGGCCGTGGTGTTGCTCGCGTCCGCGCCGGACAAGGCGCGTGCGGCGGTCATCCAGGGGTTTTTACCGCTCATCGGGATCGTTCTGCTGATCGTGGGCCTGACGCTGTAGCGTCTCCGAATTTGCGGCAGCACATTTGCGGCAGCACATTGGGCGACTAGCCCGTATAGGCCATGACGTGCTTGATGCGGGTGTAGTCCTCGAATCCGTACATCGACAAATCCTTGCCGTGCCCTGAGGACTTGTAGCCGCCGTGGGGCATCTCGGCGACGAGCGGAATGTGCGTGTTGATCCACACGCAGCCAAAGTCGAGAGCGTTGGAAACGCGCAGCGCGCGTGACACGTCCCGGGTCCAGACCGACGAGGCCAGCGCGAACTCCACGCCGTTGGCCTTCTCCAGCGCGTCGGCCTCATCTGTGAACGATTGCACGGTGATCACCGGGCCGAAGATCTCCTGCTGGATCAGCCGATCGGCCTGCTGAAGGCCGCTGATCACCGTAGGCGTCACGTAAAAGCCGGAATCGCCCTGCCTATTGCCGCCGGCGGCGATCGTGGCATGCAACGGGACGTCGGAGAAGAAGGACAGCACCTGCTTCATCTGGTTGACATTGTTGACCGGCGGCACCCAGGCGTCCTCATCGTCGGCGGCCCGGCCGAACGTCGTCGTCGCGCCTTCGGCCTGCTGGGCCAGCGCGGCGGTCAGTTCCGCGGCGATCGAGGTATGCGCGAGCACCCGGGTGGCGGCCGTACAGTCCTGGCCTGCGTTGAAGTATCCCGCGGCAGCGATGCCTTCGGCGGCAGCGCCGAGGTCGGCGTCGTCGAACACGATCACCGGCGCCTTGCCACCCAACTCGAGGTGGGTGCGTTTGAGGTTACCGCCGGCGCTGACCGCCACGGCCTTGCCCGCCGCGACCGATCCGGTGATCGACACCATTTCCGGGGTGGGGTGAGCGACCAGGTTGGCGCCGGTGACACGGTCGCCGGTGACGACGTTGAGCACCCCCGGTGGGAAGTGCTTGGCCGCCAACTCGGCGAGCATCACCGTCGTCACCGGCGTGGTGTCGCTGGGCTTGATCACCACGGTGTTGCCCGCTGCGACGGCGGGGCAGAACTTCCAGATGGCCATCAGCATCGGGTAATTCCACGGTGCCACCTGTCCGATCACACCGACGGGCTCACGACGGATCCAAGACGTATGGTCGGCCAGGTACTCACCAGCCGATCTGCCCTCGAGGATTCTTGCCGCGCCGGCGAAGAAGCGGATCTGATCGACCATCGGGGGGACTTCCTCGACCCTGGTCATGTGCAGCGGCTTGCCGGTGTTGCGGCCCTCTGCGGCCACGAGATCCTCGGCAGCTTTCTCGACGTCGTCGGCAAAGTCGAGCAGCGCCTTCTGGCGTTCTGACGGAGTTGTGCGCTTCCATTCCTTGAACGCCGTTGCCGCGGCCCGGTAGGCGTTGTCGATGTCCTCTTCATTCGAGACCGGCGCGGTGCCGTAGCGCTCGCCGGTGCTTGGGTCTACCAGCGGCATGGTCGCCCCGCTCACCGAGTCGACGAGCTCGCCGCCGATGAAGTTCTGAACGGTGGTCATGTCACCCAGCTTCCTGGTCGGTCGGTTTTGGGATCAGAGGTCAGCGAGAATGAGTGCCAACACATCCAGGCCTTCGAGCAGAAGCTCATCGCTGATGCTCAAAGGCGGCAGGAAACGCAGAACGTTGCCGAACGTTCCGCACGACAAGACGATCACCCCCGCCTGGTGCGCGGCGGCACACAGCTTCCTGGTCAGCTCCGCGTCGGGTTCGATGGTGCCGGACTTCACCAGCTCAACGGCGATCATGGCGCCGCGCCCGCGTACGTCGCCGACACGGTCGTCTTCGGCCTGAATCCGGCACAGCTTGTCCTTCATCAGCGATTCGATGTGAGCCGCCCGCTGCACCAGACCGTCGGCCTCGATCGTCTCGATGGCCGCCAGCGCGGCGGCGCACGCTACCGGGTTGCCGCCGTAGGTCCCGCCCAACCCGCCGACATGCGGGGCATCCATGATGTCGGCCCGGCCGGTCACACCCGAGAGTGGCATCCCGTCGGCGATGCCTTTGGCGGTAACGATCAGGTCCGGCACGATCCCTTCGTGTTCGCAGGCGAACATGGCGCCGGTGCGAGCGAACCCGGTTTGCACCTCGTCGGCGATGAAGACGACGTTGTTGGCGCGGCACCAGTCCACCAGCGTGGGCAGGAAGCCTTCTGCGGGGACAATAAAGCCGCCCTCGCCCTGGATCGGTTCGATGATCAGCGCGGCGAGATTGTCGGCGCCCACCTGTTTGTCGATCACGGTTAGGGCCCGTCTGGCGGCTAGTTCACCGTCGGTGGCCAGCTCCTTGCCGAACTCCGCGTCGCGGTATGGATAGGACAACGGTGCGCGGTAGATCTCGGGGGCGAAGGGGCCGAAACCGTGCTTGTAGGGCATTGACTTGGCCGTCAGCGCCATCGTCAAGTTCGTGCGACCGTGGTAGGCGTGGTCGAAGGAGACGACCGCCTGCTTCCGCGTGAACGTCCTGGAGATCTTGACGGCGTTCTCGACGGCTTCCGAGCCCGAGTTGAACAGCGCCGACCGCTTGTCGCCGGTGCCGGGCGTGAGCCTGTTGAGCGCCTCGGCGACAGCGACGTATTTCTCGTAGGGGGTGACCATGAAACAGGTGTGGGTGAACTTGCCTGCCTGCTCGGCGACCGCCTCGACGACTCGGGGTGAGGAGTTGCCGATTGTGGTGACCGCGATGCCTGACCTCAGGTCGATCAGGCGGTTGCCGTCGACGTCCTCGACGATGCCGCCGAACGCCCGGGCGGCATAGACCGGCATCGTGTTGCCGACACCATGGGCGACCGCCGCAGTCTTGCGCTTGAACAGCTCTGATGACCGTGGGCCGGGAATCTCGGTGGCGAGGTGGCGGCTCTGCTCGAGGGTGCTCAACTGGAGATCTCCTAGATGGCCTCAGGGAAACGGAGAAAACGACTGCAGCGGTGCAATTTGAGCCTAGTCGCTCGGTGCGCCGATCCATCGAAAACAATGCCAGCTCATGGCGGGATCGTCGACGAGAGCTCCCAGCGGCGACAAATTCCGTTGCCGAGGGACCAAGATGGCCGGCGGCGCAACCCTGGCTACGGTCACCGGGCCGCGGTAGCCGACCCGGGGTGCGGTTGGCCGCAATGGCACACTGGTCGGCACACTGGTCGACAACTTCTTCAACGATGCGGCCCCGACCCCCGGTTGGCGACCGTGACCGCGAGACCGACACGAAAGATTTAAGAGAGAACTGCTGCCATGGATCTGGTCATCTTCCTTCCACTGCTCATCGTCATGGGTGCGTTCATGTACTTCGCGTCCCGACGTCAGAAGAAATCGATGCAGGCCACCATTGACCTGCATAATTCGCTGGAGGTCGGCGATCAGGTCCACACCACGTCGGGGTTGCAGGCGATGATCACCAGCATCGGCGACGAATACGTGGAATTGGAGATTGCGCCCGGGGTAGTCACCACGTGGATGAAGCTGGCGATTCGGGACCGGGTCGTCGACGAGGTCGAGGATTTTGACGACGAGTCTGCCGATGACACGGCGGAGACCGAGCTGCATGCCGAGGCGCGTTCGAAGGCCGTGGAGATCACCGAAAGCCCGAACACCAAGACGGATAGCTGAGTTCTCAGCACCAGCACGTAATCTTTGCGAGTCTTCGCGCCCCTGTGCGGTACCTGACGACCTGATCTCGAGGAGACCCTGACACGTGGCATCGTCTTCGGCGCCGGTGCACCCTGCCCGCTACCTGACCCTGTTCCTGGTGCTGCTCATCGGCTCTTACCTGCTGGTGTTCCTTACCGGCGACAAGCAGCCCGACCCCAAGCTCGGGATTGACCTGCAGGGCGGCACCCGCGTCACCTTGACTGCGCGCACTCCGGACGGCACCGCGCCCACCCGGGAGGCGCTGAACCAGGCCCAGCAGATCATCAGCGCCCGTGTCGACGGTCTCGGTGTGTCGGGTTCTGAGGTCATCATCGACGGTCAGAACCTCGTGATCACCGTGCCGGGCGACGACAGCAGTGAGGCCCGCAATCTCGGCCAGACAGCAAGGCTATACATCCGGCCGGTGATTCACGCTATTCCTGCCGGCGTTGAGCCGCCGCAGGAAGGGCCTCAGCCCGGAGGTCCGCCGGGTGCGGTCCCGGGGTTGCCGCCGGGCGCGATTCCGGGGTTGCCGCCGGGTGCGGTCCCGGGGTTGCCGCCAGGTTCTCCGCCGGGCGAGGTCCCAGGTTCGCCGCCGGGCGCGCCCCCCACGCCGCAACCGCGGCCCTTCCCGGAGCAGCCCGCCCCCAGCCCATCACCCAGCCCCAGCCCTAGCCCACCACCCGGCCCGAGCCCTGCACCGGGAGCCGACGACCAGGACAAGCCCCTGGCGGCCCGCATCCAGGACGAGAAGCAGCTACGCCAAAGCTCCGAACAGGCAATCCAGATCCTGGCGATGCAGATTCAGGCCGCCCGCTGTGGCGAGGAAGACGTGCTGGCGGGCAACGACGACCCGAACCTGCCTTTGGTCACCTGCTCCACTGACGGGCAGGAAGTCTATTTGCTGGACAGTTCGATCATCAGCGGTGAGGAGATTGCCAACGCCACAAGTGGGCTTGATCAGCAGCGTGGCGAGAACGTCGTCGACGTGGAGTTCAAGAGTGATGCCAGCAAGGTCTGGGCGGACTTCACCGCGGCCAACGTAGGCGTCCAAACCGCCTTCGTTCTCGACTCGCAAGTGGTCAGCGCACCCCAGATTCAGGAGGCTATTCCAGGCGGTCGAACGCAGATCACCGGGCGTTTCACCGCCGACTCGGCGCGGGAGCTGGCCAACGTGCTGAAGTACGGGTCGCTGCCACTGTCTTTCGAGTCCTCGGAGGCCGAGACGGTCTCCGCGACCCTGGGCTTGTCATCGCTGCGGGCGGGGCTCATCGCCGGCGCAGTGGGGCTGGTGGCGGTGCTGCTGTATTCCCTGCTCTACTACCGGGTGCTCGGCTTGCTGGTCGCGTTGTCCCTGGTCGCCTCGGGCGCGATGGTCTTCTCGATCCTGGTACTGCTCGGCAGATCCATCAACTACACCCTTGATCTGGCCGGCATCGCCGGTCTGATCATCGGTATCGGAATGACGGCGGACTCGTTCGTGGTGTTTTTCGAACGCATCAAGGACGAGATTCGCGAAGGTCGTTCTTTCCGGTCGGCGGTGCCACGCGGTTGGTCCAGGGCACGAAAGACCATCCTTTCCGGCAACGCCGTGACGTTCCTGGCCGCCGCAGTTTTGTACTTTTTGGCGGTCGGCCAGGTAAAGGGCTTCGCATTCACCCTGGGACTCACCACCATTCTCGATGTCGTCGTCGTGTTCCTGGTGACCTGGCCGCTGGCCTACCTGGCATCGAAGTCAACGACTATGGCCAAGCCGGTACTCAACGGCTTGGGAGCGGTCCAGCAGATTGCGCGCGAGCGCCGAGTGGCCGCACAAACGGTGGGACGGGGCTAGCACATGTCGGCACGGCATCAGCAAGACCGGGCGGCCACGTCGCGCGCCGTGGAGGCGCCCGAACTCGAATCCACGGGTGTGGATGCGCCAAGGCACGGCTTCTTCGTCCGGCTCTACACCGGTACCGGCGCCTTCCAGGTCATGGGCAAGCGCAGAGCCTGGTACACGGCCAGCGCAATCATCGTGGCCGTAGCAATCGGGGCGATCCTGTTGCGGGGCTTCACCTTCGGTATCGACTTCGAGGGCGGCACGAAGGTTTCGTTCCCGCGCGGCGACTCTGGGCAGATCACCGCCGAACAGGTGGAGACGGTTTTCGGCGACACGATCGGCGAGGCTCCGGAGTCGGTGGTCATCGTCGGCAGCGGTGACTCCGCGACGTTCCAGATCCGGTCGGAGACGCTGAGTAACGAGGAAACCGAACAGCTGCGCATCGCGCTGTTCGAAGAGTTCCAGCCACGCGGTGCCGACGGGCAGCCCAGCAAGCAGGCGATCAGCGACTCGGCGGTATCGGAGACCTGGGGTGGCCAGATCACCAAGAAGGCGGTCATCGCGCTGGTCGTCTTCCTCGTGCTGGCGGCTATCTACATCACACTGCGCTACGAGCGATACATGGCGATCGCGGCACTGACGACGCTCGTGTTCGACCTCGTGGTCACCGCGGGTGTGTACGCGCTCGTCGGATTCGAAGTCACTCCCGCCACGGTGATCGGGTTGCTGACAATCTTGGGTTTCTCGCTCTACGACACCGTCATCGTGTTCGACAAGGTTGAGGAGAACACCGAGGGGTTCGAGCACACTACCCGGCGCACCTTCGCAGAGCATGCCAACCTGGCCGTGAACCAGACGTTCATGCGCTCTATCAACACCAGTCTGATCTCGGTGCTGCCGATCGTCGCGCTGATGGTGATCGCGGTGTGGTTGCTGGGCGTCGGCACCCTGATGGACCTCGCGTTGGTTCAGCTCGTCGGCGTGATCGTGGGAACGTACTCGTCGATCTTCTTCGCCACTCCGTTTCTGGTGAGCATGCGCGAACGTACCGAATTGGTGAGCAAGCACACCAATCGAGTAATGAGCCGCCGCAAGACGGCGGCGGCCAAGACGGTCGACGCCGCGGCGCTGACTGGCGATGAGGACGACCGCGGCGAACCTGAGCCAGCTTCAGTGGCAGCGCCGCCTTCGTCAAACCCAGCACCGGCAGCCCCGCCCCCGGACAAGCCTGCGCCGGGGGCCCGTCCCGTCCGGCCGTCCTCCAGCAGGACTGGACGACCGTCGGGTAAGCGACGCCCAGGAAAGCGTTAGGAGCGGTAGGTCCGATGACCCATCGCCGAAGCTTGTTCCGTCGCACCGCCCTGCTGTCGGCGGTGCTCGCTCTGGTCGGCTCGTTGGGGCTGACCGCGTGTTCGGATGGCGTGGCAGACTCCATCGATTTCGCCGTCGACGGCACCCTCATCAGCTACAACACCAATACGGTGGCCGGTGCCGCGTCCGGTGGCCCTCAGGCCTTCGCGCGGGCGCTTACGGGCTTCAGCTACCACGGTCCGCAAGGTCAAATCGTGGGTGACCGTGATTTCGGCAGCATCTCGGTGGTGGGCCGGACACCGCTGGTCCTGGATTACGAGATCAATTCCAGCGCTGTGTATTCCGACGGCAAGCCGATTACTTGCGACGACATGGTGCTGGCGTGGGCGTCGCAGTCGGGCAGATTCCCGCGCTTCGACGCAGCTAATCGGGCCGGCTATGCCGACATCGCTGACATCGAATGCGAGCCGGGGCAAAAAAGGGCACGCGTGTCCTTCGCGCCGGACCGCGCGTTCACCGACTATGGGCAACTATTCGTCGCGACCTCGATGATGCCCGCACACGTCATCGCCGACGTACTCGGCCTCGGCGATGGCGGAGTGACGAAGGCGCTGCTCGAGAACGACGGGCCGATCGTCGACCGCATAGCCATGGTCTGGAATACCACCTGGAACCTGAAGCCGGACCTGGACATCAAGCGGTTCCCGTCCTCGGGTCCCTACAAGCTTGATTCGGTGACGACTGAGGGCGCGGTGGTCCTGGTGGCCAACGAGCAGTGGTGGGGCACCAAACCGGTCACCGGCAAGGTGACCGTGTGGCCCCGCAGCTCCGACATGCAGGACCGGGTGAACGAAGGCGACTATGACGTCGTCGACATCGCGTCCGGATCGCTGGGCACGCTAAACCTGCCCGAAGGCTATGTGCGGACCGATGCGCCGTCGGCGGGTGTCGAGCAGCTGATCTTTGCCCCGGCGGGTCCGCTGGCAGAGGTACCCGCACGTCGGGCGCTGGCATTGTGCACCCCGCGTGATGTTATCGCCCGAAATGCGGAAGCGCCGATTTTCAACTCGAGGCTCAACCCGGCAACCGAAGACGCCTACGGAGCTGCCGAGATCACTCCGGAGGCCGGACAATTCGCCGTCGCCGACCCTGATGCTTCTCGCGCAGCCCTCGACGACCAGCCCCTGACCGTGCGGATCGGCTATCAGACGCCGAACGCCCGGCTCGCCGCTACGGTGGGTGCGATCGCGAAGTCGTGCGCACCGGCAGGTATCAGCGTCGAGGACGTCGCAGCAGAGACCGTTGGCCCGCTGGCGTTGTCCAACAACGAGATCGACGT
>JAHZIT010000018.1 GCA_022601275.1 Actinomycetes bacterium | reverse complement strand
TGGCCGGCGGATGTGGTCGAGTATTTCGGCGACCCGGCGGCCGGCGGCGACGAGTGCCACATGGCGTTCCACTTCCCGCTGATGCCGAGGATCTTCATGGCGGTGCGCCGGGAGTCGCGGTTCCCGATCTCGGAGATCATGGCCAACACCCCGAAGATCCCGGAGATCGCCCAGTGGGGGATCTTCCTGCGCAACCACGATGAGCTGACCCTGGAGATGGTCACCGACGACGAGCGCGACTACATGTACGCCGAGTACGCCAAGGACCCACGGATGAAGGCCAATGTCGGGATCCGCCGCCGGCTGGCACCGCTGCTGGAGAATGACCGCAACCAGATCGAGTTGTTCACCGCGCTGCTGCTGTCCCTGCCCGGTTCGCCGGTGCTCTACTACGGCGACGAGATCGGCATGGGGGACATCATCTGGCTCGGTGACCGGGACGGCGTCCGCACCCCGATGCAGTGGACCCCGGACCGCAACGCCGGCTTCTCCACCGCCACTCCGGGTCGGCTGTACCTGCCGCCGAACCAGGACGCGATCTACGGGTATCAGTCGGTGAATGTCGAAGCGCAGCGCGACACTTCGGCGTCGCTGCTGAACTGGACTCGTACCATGCTCGCGGTGCGCCGCCGCCACGATGCGTTCGCCCTCGGCACGTTTCGGGAGCTGGGCGGATCAAACCCTTCGGTGCTGGCCTACGTGCGCGAGCTGGAAGGCGCGGGGGAGGAGCAGGACCACCACGACACCGTGCTGTGCGTCAACAATCTGTCGCGGTTTCCGCAGCCCATCGAGCTGAATCTTCAGCAGTGGACCGGCTACACGCTGGTCGAGATGACCGGTTACGTCGAATTTCCCGCCATCGGTCAGCTGCCCTATCTGCTGACGTTGCCAGGACACGGGTTCTATTGGTTCCTGCTCAGACCGGGCAATCCTGAGGCGGGCGATCTGTCATGAGCCCGTCGATGAAACTTCGGTTCGGCGACTGGATCAAGCATCAGCGCTGGTATGCCGGCCGCGGTCGCGAACAGGCCTCGGTCGAACCCGCCGCGATCACCGCGCTACGCGACGATCTCGACCTCGTGCTCCTCGACGTCAACTACACCGACGGCTCTGCCGAGCGCTACCAAGTGTTGGTGAGGTGGGGCAGCGCGCCCATCGACGTCTACAGCGATGTCGCCACCATCGGAACCGTGTCGGATGCAGACGGCGAGCATATCGCCTACGACGCTCTCTACGATCCCGACGCGACGCGGCATCTGCTCACGCTGATCGACACGTCGGCCACCGTTGCGGATTTGAGATTCGGCAAGGAGCCCGGCGTGACGCTCCCGCTGGATGCGGCTCCGCGGGTATCGGGCGCCGAGCAGAGCAACACCAGCATCATCTTCGAGGAACAGGCCGTCCTCAAAGTATTCCGGCGCGTCACCCCCGGCATGAACCCCGACATCGAACTGAACCGGGTACTGGCTCAGGCGGGAAACCCACACGTCGCCCGGTTGCTCGGCTCTTACGAAACCTGCTGGGAAGGAAAGGGATCGCAACCCTGTGCGCTCGGTATGGTGACCGCTTTCGCGGCCAACAGCGCCGAGGGCTGGGACATGGCCACAGCCAGCACCCGCGACCTGTTCGCCGAGGGCGACCTGTACGCCGACGAGGTGGGCGGCGACTTCGCGGCCGAGTCCTTCCGGCTGGGTGAGGCCGTTGCGTCGGTGCACGCAACGCTTGCCGGGCAATTGGGCACCTCGTCCGCCGCTTTCCCGTTGGGCGCCATGCTGGAACGTTTGGAGTCGGCGACGCGCGTGGTGCCGGAGTTGCGGGATCGCATCCCGCTGATCGAGGAGCGATACCGCAGGTTGGCCGGCGACACGATCACCGTCCAGCGCGTGCACGGCGACCTGCACCTCTGTCAGGTGTTGCGCACACCGGAGGGTTGGTTGCTGATCGATTTCGAGGGCGAACCCGGCCAGAGCCCGGCGAAACGTCGGCAGCCGGACTCGCCTTTGCGCGATGTCGCCGGCCTGCTGCGTTCCTTCGAGTACGCGGCCTTCCAGCGATTGGTGGGTTTGGCGGTGGACCACAATCACGACCGACAGGTCGCGGCTCGCGCCCGGGAGTGGGTCACGCGCAACAGTGCGGCGTTCTGCGACGGCTACGCCACCGTGGCGGGAACGGACCCGCGTGACTCCGGTGCGGTGCTCGCCGCCTACGAACTGGACAAGGCCGTGTACGAGGCTGCCTACGAGGTCCGATTCCGGCCGGCGTGGTTGCCGATTCCTCTGAGATCGATCGAACGCATCCTGAGCTGACGGCGCCGGCCGGTAACCGCTCAGCCCGCCTCATTCCTGGTGGGCGGCTTGGAGCACGATCACGGCGCGGGCTTCGACCGTGAGCTTGGCGCCTGCGGCCACCGGCCTGGACCCCTCCATGACCGCTCCCTCCACGGAATAGATCACCGGTTGCCAGGCTCTGCCGAATTCCCTTGGCGGCAAGGTGAAGCAGATGGGCTCGTGATGAGCGTTGAAACACATCACGAAAGAGTCGTCGGTCACGCGTTGGCCACGCGGATCCAGATCCGGGATGCCCTGACCGTTGAGATAGACCGAAACCGACTTGCCGAAGCCCGAATCCCAGTCCTCGTCGCTCATCTCCGAGCCGTCCGGGGTGAACCAGGAGATATCCGGGATGTGCACCGAGCCGCGACGCCGCACAGGCAGCCCGTCGAAAAACCGGCGCCGACGGAATACCGGGTGCGCAGCGCGCAACTCGGCCACCGACTTGGTGAACTCGATGAGTCCGGCGTCGGCATTGGCCCAGTCGATCCAGGTGGTCTCGTTGTCCTGGCAGTAGCCGTTGTTGTTGCCGCCCTGGGTCCGTCCCAGCTCGTCGCCGTGGCAGATCATGGGGACGCCCTGGGACAGCAGGTTGGTGGTGATGAAGTTCCGCTGTTGCTGGGCACGCAGCTCGAGAATCGCGGGGTCGTCGGTAGGACCTTCGACACCGCAGTTCCAGGACTTGTTGTTGTTCTCGCCGTCGTTGTTGTTCTCGCCGTTGGCTTCGTTGTGCTTCTCGTTGTAGGAGACCAGGTCCCGCAGGGTGAAGCCGTCGTGGGCGGTGACGAAATTGATCGAGGCGACCGGTCGGCGCGCGGTGTGCTCGTAGAGATCGGCCGATCCGGTGAGTCTGGACGCGAACTCGCCGAGCGTTTCGTCCTCGCCGCGCCAGAAGTCGCGGACCGTGTCGCGGTACTTGCCGTTCCACTCGGTCCACTGCGGTGGGAAGTTACCCACCTGGTATCCGCCCGGCCCGACATCCCACGGCTCCGCGATGAGCTTCACCTGGCTCACCGTCGGGTCCTGCTGGACGAGCTCGAAGAAGGTGGACAGCCTGTCGACGTCATAGAACTCCCGGGCCAGCGTGGAGGCCAGATCGAAACGGAAACCGTCGACGTGCATCTCGGTCACCCAGTACCGCAGCGAGTCCATGATCAGCTGAAGAGCGTGGGGGTGGCCGACGTTGAGGCTGTTCCCGGTGCCCGTGTAGTCCATGTAGTAACGCTTGTCGTCGTCGACGAGCCGGTAGTAGGCGGCGTTGTCGATGCCACGCATGGACAACGTCGGGCCGAGGTGATTGCCCTCCGCGGTGTGGTTGTAGACCACGTCGAGGATCACCTCGATACCGGCCTCGTGCAGCGCCCGCACCATGGCCTTGAACTCCTGGACCTGTCCACCTGGCGTGGCGCTGGCGCAGTACTTGGAGTCCGGGGCGAAGAATCCGATGGTGTTGTAACCCCAGTAGTTGGAGAGCCCTTTGGCGATCAGGGTCGAGTCGTTGGCGAAGTGATGTACCGGCATCAGTTCGATAGCGGTGATCCCGAGAGCTTTGAGGTGCTCGATGATGGCGGGATGGGCTATCGCGGCGTAGGTGCCGCGGCTGCGCTCGGGGATATCGGGGTGCGTCTCGGTAAGGCCCTTGACGTGCGCCTCGTAGATGATCGAGTCCGCGTACTCGTGTTGTGGCGGTCGATCGGTACCCCAGTCGAAGAAGGGATTGATGACCACCGATTTGGGCATGCTGGCGGCCGAGTCTTCATCGTTGCGGCTGTCCGGGTCGCCGAAGTTGTAGCCGAACAGTGACTGGTCCCAGCGGAACGTGCCGTCGATGGCCTTCGCATACGGATCGAGTAGAAGCTTGTTGGGGTTGCACCGTTGGCCCGAAGCCGGATCGTAGGGCCCGTGCACCCGGTAGCCGTACCGTTGCCCAGGCTCGACTGCGGGCACGAAGCCGTGCCAGACGAAGCCGTCCACCTCTGGCAGGGGCAACCGCGTCTCAACGAGCCCGCCGGCGCCATCGGGAGTGAACAGACATAGTTCAACGGACTCGGCCACCTCGCTGAAAACGGCGAAGTTGCTGCCCGAGCCGTCGTAGGTCGACCCCAGCGGGTACGCCTTGCCGGGCCACATCTCCATCGGCGCCGCATCCGAGTCGCCCGGCGAGACCGCCTGTGCGGCGGGGAGCACCGCGGGCGCAGCGATGTCTTCAGAACTGCTGGCAGAACTGGTGGCGGAAGCCAAAGTGCACACTCCGGGTTAACGGGAACCGAACAAGAAGACGATACGGTGCCCGCGGGTGGATCAATAGCAACTGCGGCGGCGGACGGAAAGTGCGGCGGAGGTGAAGGTCGAGCCCTGCCCGGAGCAGGACGCCGATCAGATCGCGTTGACGGTGTTGCGCCCGGCTCGTTTCGCCTTGTACATCGCCGCATCGGCGCGGGCGGTCATCGCATCTACTGATTCACCGGGAAGGGCGAGGGTGGCGCCGATGCTCACCGTTGCCTGGATCGTTCGGCCGCGGCTGTGGATCGGCTCGGCGACCCGGCAGCGGACCTTGTCCGCGATCTGGACGGCCTCCTCGAGGCTGTGCAGCCCGGGCAGCAGCACCAGCATCTCGTCCCCGCCGACCCGCCCCACCGTGTCACCATCGCGCAGGCAGCCACGGATGCGCTCGGCCATGGCCGAGAGCACAGCATCACCAACGGTGTGTCCCCAGTCGTCGTTGATGGCCTTGAAGCGGTCGGCGTCGCAAAACAACACGCCCAGGTGGGCGCCGGGGGCTCGCGGGTTGGTCAGCGCCGCTTCGAGGCGCGTCATCGTTTCGGCGTGGTTCAGCAGCCCGGTGAGAGTGTCGGTGAAGGCCAATCGCTCCAGTTTCCGCTGCGTTTCGATCAACGCGTCCTTCTGCCGGCGTAACTGTTCTTGACACTCATGGCGTTCGGTGACGTCGCGAATCGTCGCCCAAACCTGCGAGGTTTGTGCAATGTGCAGCGGGCTCAGGCTGATGTCGACGGGAAACTCGGTCCCGTCGCGGCGCATCCCCCACAAATCCAGGCCGGCGCCCATCGGCCGTAACACGGGGTCGGCGAGGAACCCCGCGCGGTATTCGCCGTGCTTGCCGCGCAAGCGCGGCGGCAGCAGCATCTCGACCGCACTGCCGATCAAGTCTTCCCGCGGGTATCCGAACATCCGGTCGGTCTGGGCGTTGGCAAGCGTGATCCGTCCGTCGGGGCCCACGATGACCGTGGCGTCGGGCGCCGCTTCCAGTAGTTCGTGGAACATGGCATGCCCGAGCTGCTCGTCGGCGGTGACATCCTTGACCACCTCAACGAAACCGGTGACGGAGCCGGCTTGATCGCGGATCGCGCGCAGGGTCACACCGGTGCGGAATGGAAGTCCGCCTTTGCGCACCCGCCAGCTGTCGAACTCAACCCGATCAGACTCAATGGCCGCGGCCAGTTCGCGCTCGGCTGTCCCGGTGGCCCGGTCGCCATCGGTGTGCAACACCGATACGGGTCGTCCCAGAATCTCAACCTCCGAGTAGCCGAACAGGGCCTGGGCTCCCGCGCTCCAATGGACAACCGCGCCCGTGGAATCGAGCTCTATGATCCCGCGATCGATAACGGCGTCAAGCAGTACGTCAGAGTGACTGGGCCTCATGCGCAAGCATCCCCTGATTGGTGGTCCTCCGATTCTGCATCGCAGCATAGAGGCTCGGCGGGGCTTGTTCACGGCACACAGATCGGGGCGCGTCAGACTACTGAGACCCCGGCAGAACGCAACTCCTCGAGTGCCTCGAGCGTCGTCCTGGGGGACACTCCGGCGGTCAGGTTCAGGAGAACCCTGACGGTGAACCCGGCGGCGGCCGCATCGGCAGCGGTCTCCTTCACGCAGTAGTCGGTGGCGATGCCGACCACGTCGACGGCGTCGACGCGATGCGCGCGTAGCCATCCGGCCAGCGCCGTCCCGTCATCGGTGGCTCCCTCGAAGCCACTGTAGGCAGACGAAAACTGTCCTTTCGTGAACACAGCCTCGACGTTGCTGGTATCGAGCGCCGGGTGAAATTCGGCGCCGGATGTCGACGCGACACAATGCGGCGGCCAGGATTCGGTGAAGTCGGGCTGCTCGGAGAAGTGGTCGCCGGGATCGACATGGAAATCTTTGGTGGCCACGATGTGTGCGTAGTCTGTTGCCCCGGACAAAAATTCGGTGATATCGCGGGCGACCGTCGCACCGCCGTCGATTGCCAGCGAGCCACCCTCGCAGAAGTCGTTCTGCACGTCGACGATGATGAGCGCGCGCTGCCGGGGCGTCATCGTCCCACGGTACCGTCGTCGGTCCCTGCGTGCTGGTGTGCCGGCGCCGCCGCTGTAGGCGACAATCGGCTATTAGTGTTGGGAGTACCAGCCAAGGCGAGCGATCCACGGTGGAGGGGTAAAGCGGATGTTGTCCTACGTGTCCGGGGCCGACGAGCCACCCCTGTTGGTTGAGACGATCGGCGACAACCTGTCCCGAACGGTCGGCAGGTTCGGCGACCGTGACGCACTCGTGGAATGCGCTACCGGGCGGCGGTGGACTTACACGGAGTTCTCCAAAGCCACCCGTCGCATCGCCACCGCGTTGGTGCACCGGGGGATTCGACCCGGTGACCGGGTCGGCATCTGGTCACCCAATACCGCCGAGTGGGCGATGATCCAGTACGCCACAGCGCAGATCGGTGCCATCCTCGTGACGATCAACCCTGCCTACCGCACCGAGGAGCTGGAGTATGTGCTCAACCAGTCCTCGATCTCGCTGGTGCTGTCCGCGGAATCGTTCAAGACATCGGACTACGCCGAGATGCTCGGCGCCGTTCGTGGCCGTTGCCCGCACCTGCGCGAAGTCGTCATCGTCGGATCACCCGACTGGGAGGTGATCGCTGGGACAGCGGCCGATGCCGAGCTACTTCACGAGGTGCAGGCAGATCTGCGTTCCTCTGACCCGATCAACATCCAATACACCTCGGGCACCACAGGCTTTCCCAAGGGTGCGACGTTGACGCACGCGAACATCCTCAACAACGGTTACTTCGTCGGTGAGGGGCTCGGTTACACCGAGGCGGACAAGGTCTGCATCCCGGTGCCGTTCTATCACTGTTTCGGGATGGTGCTGGGCAACCTCGCGTGTACGTCGCACGGCGCCGCGATGGTGATTCCCGCGCCAGGCTTCGATCCGGAAGAAACCCTCAAAGCGATTGCTGCGCATAGGTGTACATCCTTGTACGGAGTGCCCACAATGTTCATCGCCGAGCTGGCCCTGCCGAACTTCGACGAATTCGACCTGTCCAGCCTGCGGACGGGAATCATGTCGGGGTCGCCCTGCCCGGAGCAGGTGATGCGCAACGTCATCGACCGTATGCACATGAGCGGTGTTGCGATCTGTTACGGCATGACCGAGACCTCGCCCGTGTCCACCCAGACGTTGCCGACCGACTCGCTGCACCGCCGGGTGAGCACGGTCGGCCGCGTCGGCCCGCATCTGGAGATCCAGATCGTCGATAAGGCAGGCGCACAGGTGAACCGGGGCACACCCGGCGAGTTGTGCACCCGGGGCTACAGCGTGATGGCGGGCTACTGGCAGGACCCCGAGAGAACGGCCGAGGCGGTCGACGCCGACGGCTGGATACATTCGGGGGACATCGCGGTGATGGACGACGATGGCTACCTGAGCGTGACCGGCCGCATCAAGGACATGGTGATCCGGGGTGGGGAGAACATCTATCCGCGGGAAGTCGAGGAGTTTCTGTACACCCACCCCGACATCGTCGACGCGCAGGTGGTGGGAGTGCCCGACCCGAAGTACGGCGAGGAACTGATGGCGTGGATCCGGGTGGCCGCCGGCGCCCGGCCACCCACCGCAGAGAGCCTGCGGTCGTTCTGTGCCGGACAGATCTCGCACCACAAGATTCCGCGGTATGTCCAGGTCGTCGACGAGTTCCCGATGACGGTGACGGGCAAGGTGCGCAAGGTAGAGCTGCGCGCCCGGGGAGAGGAACTGCTCGGCGGTGCGGGGTGAGAATCGCCGCGTTGCGGCTTCGGCAGCGCGACGGTAGGACGTGCGGACCCAGCGTGGCCGTCGTCGCGGGGGCACTGCTGGATCCGCGGTACCGGTCTTCATTGACGGGCGCCGACGCCGGCCGGTCCTGGTTCGCCCAGGAGCAGGTGCGGGTCCATTCATTGGTGAACCGGGTTTGGCCGCGCGCATTAGGGACCACGCCGATGGGCATGGCGCGTGCTCTCACCCTCCGCTCGCGTGATCGCGGGGTCCGCTACCGGTGGCGGATGTGGCGTGGTCGCTGTGACGGGCTCGCAGATGTCCTGGATGCGGCCGGCTCGAATTGGCCGGTGCCGATGTTGATCGGCAGGTGGATCCCGCGGCACTGGGTGTTGATCGTTGATGCATCCGACCCAGCCCCGCCCTGCGATGAGCATGTTCTGCATTGTTATGAACCGTCGTCGGGCGAGGTGCGCACGGTCGGTGTCCAGACCGTTCGGCTCGGCCGGCTCCGTGGGCTGGGTTTCTCTCGGCCCTTCGTGTTTGTGGTGCCACGCCTCCCGCCACAGCCCTCGCCCGGCGGGACCGCAGGCTGACGCTGAGCGGGACGGCCCGCGACGACTGTGGTAGTCAGGGCTAGCACACGCTTTGCGTCCACTAGCGCGTAAAACTATAGTCTGGACACATGTCCAGAAAGGTTCAGGTTCCTTGCGACACACGATTTGGGCAGTCCAGGGCGCTTCACGCGCCTGGATTTCACCGCTTGCGCGCCGCGCGGGATAAGTGAGCAGAGTATGCGCATCGCCTTGCTGTCCTACCGGAGCAAGACACACTGCGGCGGCCAGGGCGTCTATGTTCGGCAGCTGAGCCGTGGGCTCGTGGAGCTCGGCCACGATGTCGAACTCTTCTCCGGTCCGCCCTACCCCGAGGGGCTTGACCCTCGCGTGCACCTGACGAAGGTCCCCAGCCTTGATCTCTACCGCGAGCCGGATCCGTTCCGGGTGCCCAGGCCCAACGAGATCAAGACCCGGATCGACCTCCTGGAGCTGCTCACCACTTGGACTGCCGGCTTTCCCGAACCCAGGACCTTCAGCCAGCGGGCCGCCAGGCTCTTGGCCGGGCGCCGCGGACACTTCGATGTGGTGCACGACAACCAGTGCCTCGGTAGCGGCCTGCTGACGATCGCGAAGTCGGGCCTACCGGTTGTGGCCACGGTCCACCATCCGATCACCCGAGACCGGGTGCTGGATGTTGCCGCTGCCAAATGGTGGCGTAAGCCGCTGGTAAACCGGTGGTACGGCTTTGCCGAAATGCAGAAGACCGTGGCACGTCAGATTCCCGAGTTGATCACCGTCTCATCGACATCGGCCACCGATATCGCCGAGGACTTCGCGGTCAGCGATGATCAGCTTCATGTCGTGCCGCTAGGGGTCGACACTGAGTTGTTCCGGCCGGCACCGGGCCGGGTCCGAAACAGAATCATCGCCATCGCCAGCGCCGATGTCCCGCTCAAGGGAGTCAGTCATCTTTTGCACGCGGTTGCGCGGCTGCGGGTCGAGCGTGACGTAGAGCTGCAGCTCGTAGCCAAGCTGGAGGCCAACGGGCCGACCGAGAAACTCATCGCGGAACTGGGCATCACCGACATCGTGCACAGCTCCAGCGGACTGACCGATTCGGAATTGGCCGACCTGTTGTCCTCTGCTCAAGTCGCCTGTATCCCTTCGCTTTACGAGGGGTTTTCACTCCCGGCCGTGGAGGCGATGGCCAGCGGTACACCGATTGTCGCCAGCCGAGCAGGCGCGCTGCCCGAGGTCGTCGGAGCCGACGGCGAATGTGCGAGGCTGGTCGAGCCGGCCGACGTGCGCGAATTGACGAGTGTGCTCGGTGAACTGCTGGATTCGCCACGGGAGCTGCACAGGCTCGGAAGTAATGGACGTCGCCGCGCGCTTGAGGTTTACAGCTGGGAATCCGTTGCTGCGCAGACTGTTTCCGTATACAAGCGCGCGTGCGAGAGGGTTGGCACATGCTGACCGTAGACTTCGACCGGCTCGAGGTCGGCAGCGGAACCAGGGTCATCGACGTAGGTTGCGGTGCGGGTCGGCATACGTTTGAAGCGTTCCGGCGTGGCGCCGACGTGATCGGATTCGATCAGAACGCCTCCGACCTCAACGATGTGGACGAAATCCTGCAGGCGATGAAGAAGCAGGGCGAGGTGCCAGCTTCGGCCAACGGCGAGACGGTCAAGGGCGATGCCCTCGAGTTGCCCTATGAGGATGGCAGGTTCGACTGCGTCATTGCGTCGGAGATCCTCGAGCATGTCCCTGCCGACGACCGGGCGATAACCGAATTGACGCGCGTTCTCAGACCCGGCGGCACGTTGGCGATCACGGTGCCGCGCTGGCTTCCTGAGCAGATCTGCTGGGTACTGTCGGACGAGTACCACGCCAATGAGGGTGGGCACATTCGCATCTACCGGGCTGACGCGCTGCGGGACAAGGTCCTCTCGCACGGTCTGCAGCTAACCCACACGCATTACGCTCATGCTCTGCACGCCCCCTATTGGTGGCTCAAATGTCTTGTTGGAACTGAGAAATCAGATCACCCCGCGGTATCCGCCTACCACAAACTTCTGGTGTGGGACATGATGAGGCAGCCCTGGCTCACCAAGGTCGCGGAGGCGGCGCTTAACCCGCTGATCGGAAAGAGTGTTGCGCTCTACTTCAGGAAGGGCGACGCTGCCGGTGCTTGAAAGCCCAAGTGTTGCCGGTGTTTTCACCCCCGATCAATGTCGGCAGACGGCAGCGTCGATCGCCGCCGCTCAGGAATCGACGGGAGCCCTACCGTGGTCGGTGGGCGGACACACTGACCCCTGGGACCACGTGGAGAACGCGATGGCGTTGACCGCGGCAGGTCTGATCACGCCGGCTCGCAGGGCCTTCGAGTGGTCGCGCAGGACGCAGCGGCCGGACGGCACCTGGCCGATCCAGCTGCGTGACGGTGTCATCGAGGACCCCAACAGCGACAGCAATTTCTGCGCGTATATCGCCACCGGGGTCTGGCACCATGTCCTCGTCACTGATGACCGCCGATTCGCCGAGGCGATGTGGCCGGTGGTGGCCAAGGCGATCGACTTCGTCCTCGAGCTTCAGTTCGGCACCGGCGAGATAGCTTGGGCCAGAAGCAGTTCCGGTATTGCCGAGGAGGCGTTACTGACCGGCTGTGCGAGCATCCACCACAGTATTCGATGTGCGCTCGCGCTGGCCGATTATGTCGCCGCCCCCCAGCCCGAATGGGAGGTCGCGGTTGGCCGGTTGGGCCACACGATCGCACATCATCCCGAGGCGTTCGTCGCCAAGGACCGGTGGTCGATGGAGTGGTACTACCCGGTGCTTGGCGGGGTGTTACGGGGGCCGAGTGCGCGCGCACGGATCGATGAGCGCTGGGATGACTTCGTCGTACCCGGCCTGGGCATCCGCTGTGTCGATGACCGGCCGTGGGTCACCGGTGCCGAAACATGCGAGTTCGTGATGGCGCTGGAGGCCATCGGTGATCTGGCGCGAGCACACGAACAGTTCGCGGCCATGCATCACCTACGCGAGGACGACGGTTCCTACTGGACGGGGCTGGTGTACGCCGACGGTAAGCGCTGGCCGGTGGAGCGCACTACCTGGACAGGCGCTGCGGTTATTCTTGCCGCCGACGCCCTGTCATCGGCCACCGCCGGCAGCGGCATCTTCCGCGGTGGGGATCTACCGAGAGGCCTTGAGGGCGAATACGATTGCGAGTGCGTGACGAGCGAACGCTAGCTCGACGATTGCGGCTAGTTGGTCGATGGTGGTGGTTGCGGCTGGAAGGGCGTATACCACCACCAGTCGGCGCGTTCGCCGGTAGGGCTCGTATAGGGCGCGACCGCCGGCGGGGGGTTTTTCGGTGGGCGGGCCAATGACCCGCCACTCAAGGGGTGGCCGGTGGTGTCGGTGACGCTGAGATGGTCGGCGGGTCCGGTGATGGTGATGACGCCGCGGTGGTGGGCCCGGTGGTGGTAGGGACACACCAGGACGAGATTGGCGAGCTCGGTGGGGCCGCCGTCTTCCCAGTGGCGGATGTGGTGGGCGTGCAGTCCGCGGGTGGCGCCACACCCGGGAACCACGCAGCACTGGTCGCGGCGCTCGAGGACGCGGCGCAGCCGGCGGCTGACCGTCCGGGTGGACCGCCCTGAACCGATGACCTGGCCGTGACGTTCGAACCAGACTTCGCAGGTGGCATCACAGAGCAGGGAACGGCGCTCGTCGTCGGACAGCAAGGGGCCCAGATGCAGCGAGGCGATTTTGTCCCCGACATCGACGTGCATCACCGCCGTGGTGCGTTGCCCGTGCGGTCGTCGGGCCACCTCGCTATCCCAACCGGCCTCGATAAGGCTGATGAACGCATCGACGGTGGTGGGAAACGGCGGCGCCTGCTCGCAGGCCCCAGCACCGTTGTCATGGTCGCGTTTCCAGTCGGCGACCAGCGCCTCTTGATGAGAGGCCAGGGCGGCGTCGAAGATCGCGGCCTCGGGGTGCGGAAGCGTGATCCGCCACGATGTCGATTCCTCGTCACCGGTCTTGGTGATGGACCGCTGCGGTTGCGGTTCGGGGCGCGGATCAGGTTCGGGTCGCGGTTCGAGCTTGACCGCGGTGCGCAGCTGGCTGACCGTGGCGCTGGCAGCCAGCTGCGCGTAGTGCTCATCAGAGCCCTCGGCCGCCCGGCCGGCGATGACACCGACCTGATCCAGCGACAGCCGGCCGTTCCGCAAACCGTCGACGCAGCTGGGGAACTCCTCGAGCCGGTGCGCGACGGTCGCGATCGTGTTCGCGTTGTGCGATGACGCCCCCAGCTTCCAGGCCACCAGCGCCGCGACCGACCGGGCACCGGTGGCGCCCCACAGCTCGTCGCGGTCCAACTCGGCGGCGATTTCCACCACGCGCCCGTCGATCGCGTTGCGCTGACCGGCCAACTCCGCCAACTCGGCGAACAACACCTCAATCCGCTCACCGGGGCGCGCCTCAGCGGCCAAAGAGGTTGCGGTCGAGGACATGACCTCATCCTTGCGCAGGGGTCTGACATTGATCGCTGACCGCGACCAACTCCACCGACCAGCACAGCACCACTGAGCTTCCAGGCATTGCAAGCCGCGTCAACCCACCGTTTCGCGAGCGATCGAGGCCAGTGGCCTCCTAGACAACGCCAGGCTGCCCCGACACCCGCTCGAGTACACGCATCGAACCGATCGCATGGACTTCGCGGAAAGCGTTGGTGGCCAGGGCGCGGTGGTAAATGCCGAATGGCGCCTGCCCGCCGTCTGCCGGGTTTTCAAAGACGTCGTGGATGACCAGCGCACCACCGACGTCAATCCACCGGACCCAGCCGTCGAAGTCTCGGTTGGCGGCTTCCTCGGTGTGTCCGCCGTCGATGAACAGCAATTGCAACGGTGTTCGCCAGCCTCGGGCCACCACGGATGACCGCCCGACGATGGCCACGACGTGTTCGTCGAGCCCGGCGGCGTCCAATGTGTGACGCAGCGTTGGGAGGGTGTCGAACAAGCCGGTGACCGAGTCGACCATCGTTGTGTCGTGGTACTCCCAACCGGCCTGGTGCTCTTCTGATCCGTGGTGATGGTCGACGGTGTAGACGAGACCGCCGGTCTGTCGGGCGGCCGCGCCCAGCAGCACCGTCGACTTGCCGCAGTAGGTGCCGATCTCAACCCCGAACCCGTTACCGAGATAGCCCACGGCGGCGTCGTAGAGGGCGCGCCCCTCGTCGGCTGGCATGAAGCTGGTGACCCGTTCGGCGAGTTCGAACAGGGTGGCCGAATCCACCGGCGGCCCATCGTCGGAGCGGTTCACGGGGTTCACAAGGGCTCAACCTACCGTTGCTGGCACCTGCCGGTTGTAGTAGCGTCCGGACATGTGTCCGATCCGGCCCTGGAGTCGACCCGGCGCCGATTGACGGCCAGGCAGGCGGACACCGTGGACCGGTTGGGCCGCAGCGCGGTCGACCTGCTCGGGCGCGAGGGTTTCGCAGGATTGACCGTGCGGCGGGTAGCCGCGGAGGCAGGCGTGGGCGCCGCTACGGCCTATACGTACTTTTCGTCCAAGGAGCATCTGGTCGCCGAGGTCTTCTGGCGCAGGCTCGCCGGGTCGCCAGGGACTGCCTGCGCGACCGGGGACCGGGCCGCCAAGGTGACCGAAGTCCTGGGGCACATCTCACTCCTGGTCGCCGATGAGCCCGAGTTCGCCGGCGCGGTGACCACTGCCCTGCTGGCCAAAGACCCGGACGTCGAAGTACTGAGGCTGCGTATCGCGCGCGACATCCGCGCTCGGCTCGCCACGGCGCTCGGCCCCGAGTTCGACCCCGATGTCATCGACGCACTGGAGATGCTCTACTCAGGCGCCCTGGTGCGCGTGGGCATGGGTTACGCCTCCTATGAGGAGATTGCGCAGAAGCTGGAGAAGTCAGCGCGCCTGATGCTGGGCTGACCGTTACCGGGGGCCGTCACCACGACCCAGGATCGCCGTGGCGGCCGCGACGGCTGGTTCCACGATGGCGCGCACTTCGCCTCCGTCCTCGACCAGCAGCGCGGTGAGTTCGCGCAGACCGCCGAGAAGGATCAGGGCCATCGGCGGCGAGATCGGCGCAAGCTGCGCGCGGCGAAACCCGGGACTTTCGGTGAGGGTGATCAGCATGTCGGTGAGATGGTCCATGGCAAGTCGGTGAAGCGGCCGTGCCACCGCGCCCAGAGCGGGAGCTTCCCGGATCCAGCTCAGGGTGACCGCAGGGCGCGCCTCGATGTGATTGACGTAGGCATCGACCGCTTGACGAATCTGGATCCGCCAGTCGGCCTCACCGTCGACCGTGGTTTGAATGCCGGCGATCAGATCGGCGTTGTTCCGGCGGAGCAGTTCGACCAGGCACTCTTCCTTGCCGGCGAATTGCTCGTAGAACGTGCGTTTGGATGTCCGAGCGTGCCGCACGATGTCGGCGACGGTGGTTTCCCGGTAGCCCCGTTCACCGATCGACAAGGCCAGGCCGTCCAGCAGGCGCTCTGCAACAGACGTGAGCATCGGAGGTGTCATTCCACGACCACGTCCTTCCCCTTGCGGCGCTGTGGTACTTAGCGGTACCGTACCGGAAGTAGCCTCGGTACACCGTAGTACCAACCGTAGGACCGGGAGAACCCGATGAGCGAAGCAGCGATCGTTCCGCCACCACAGGCCGCCCCCGCCGCGTTGTCGGGCGACGGGACGAGGGGAGTCGGCGCGCCGCCGCAGCCGGTGCGGTTGCCGCCCAAGCCACGCATCCCTGCGTTTCTGCCCGCCCTCGGTTTCTCGATATCGCGGAAGTGGACCATCGCCCAGATTGTCCGACGGTACGGGGAGGCTTTTACGCTCGACCTGCCCGTGTACGGGGAGACCGTCGTCGTCGCCGATCCGGCGCTGGCCAAACAGTTGTTCATGGCCAACACCGACGACGTCGGCAATATCCAGCCCAACCTGTCGCGGGTGCTTGGCTCGGGTTCGGTCTTCGCCCTCGACGGCAAAGACCATCGGCGCCGCCGCAAGCTACTGACCCCGCCGTTTCATGGAAAGAGCATCAAGAACTACGAAGCGATCTTCGAGGAGGAGACGCTGCGTGAGGTTGCGAGCTGGCCCGAGGGGCGAGAGTTCGAGACGCTCGAGCCGATGATGCGCATCACGCTGAACGCCATCCTGCGGACAGTGTTCGGCGCCGATGGCGCACATCTGGACGAATTGCGCCGAATCATCCCACCCTGGGTGACGCTCGGATCACGACTGGCGGTGCTGCCGACCCCGAGGCGCACCTACGGAAGGTTCAGCCCGTGGGGGCGCCTGGCCGCCTATCGGCGCAGTTACGACGAGGTTATCGATCGGCTCATCGACGCGGTTCAGGCCGACCCGAACTTCCAGAAGCGGGACGACATTCTCGCGCTGTTGCTGCGCAGCACACACGAGGATGGCTCGACGATGTCGCGCCGGGACATCGGCGACGAGTTGCTCACTTTGCTGGCGGCCGGCCACGAAACCACCGCCGCCACCCTCGGGTGGGCCTTCGAGCGCATCAGCCGACATCCTGAGGTGCTGGCCAAGCTTGCGGCCGAAGCCGACACCGACGACAACGAGTACCGGCAGGCCACCATCCTGGAGATTCAGCGGTCACGCACGATCATCGATTTCGCGGGAAGGCACGTGTACGCGCCGACTTTCGAACTCGGGGAATGGGTCATCCCGCGGGGGTCATCGATTCTGGTCGCGATCTCGGAGGTGCACCGGCGCAAGCAGGAGTTCCCTGACCCGGATCGATTCGATCCGCAGAGATTCATCGGCCAGCGACCGAATACCTTCTCTCACATCCCGTTCGGCGGCGGTACCCGCCGCTGCGTCGGTGCGGCGTTCGCCAACGTCGAGATGGATGTCGTATTGAGAACAGTGTTGCGGAACTTTGTGATAGAAACCACCGACGCCCCAGGGGAGAAGCCGCACTCGCGAGGTGTTGCGTACACCCCCAAGGACGGCGGTCGCGTCGTCGTGCACCGCCGCACGGACACTTAGGTTTCCGGCTCTGGCGAATCAGACTTCGGCGCGCTTGGGTAGCTTCCAGCCCGGGCGCGGGAAGTGGCAGGTATATCCGTTGGGGTTGCGCTCCAGATAATCCTGGTGTTCGGGCTCGGCGTCCCAGAATTCTGGCGCCGGGCTGACCACGGTGACAACCTTGCCGGGCCACAGTCCGGAGGAATCGACGTCGGCGATGGTCTCCAGCGCGGTACGGCGCTGCTCGTCATCGACGTAGAAGATCTCTGAGCGGTAGCTTGTCCCGACGTCGTTTCCCTGGCGGTCCATGGTGGTTGGATCGTGAATCTGGAAGAAGAACTCGAGTAGGGCCCGGTAGTCGGTTTGCGCCGGGTCGTAGACGATCTCAACCGCCTCAGCATGGCCGGGGTGGTTGCGGTAGGTCGGATGGTCATTCTTTCCGCCCGTGTACCCGACCCGGGTGGACACCACGCCGGGCTGCTTGCGGATCAAGTCCTGCATACCCCAGAAGCAGCCGCCGGCCAGAATCGCCCGCCTGTCATCGCTCACTGTTTTTCCCTTCCATCCGACTCCACAAATCCATCCGACCGAGCAAACAGTCCCTCGTACTCTGCATACCCTTGTTCGGCGAGCTCGTCGAGGTGGATGAAACGCAAGGCCGCTGAGTTGATGCAGTAACGCAGGCCGCCCTGCGCTCGGGGACCGTCCTTGAACACATGACCGAGGTGGCTGTCACCGTGCGCCGAGCGAACCTCGGTACGGGGCATCAAGAGCTTGAAGTCGCGCTTGGAAACGACGTTGCTCTCGGTGTCAGCCCGGTTGGGCTCTGGAATGGGCCTGGTGAAACTCGGCCAGCCCGTGCCGCTGTCGAATTTGTCGATCGATGCGAAGAGCGGCTCCCCCGACACCACGTCGACATAGATTCCCGGCTCGTGGTTGTCCCAGTACTCGCCCGTGAAGGGCCTCTCGGTGCCATTCTCCTGGGTGACGTGGTACTGCTCGGGGGAGAGGGCATCGACGGCTGCGGGATTCTTGTTGTATCGCTGCGTCATGTGCCGGTATAACCGCGGGAGCGGCGATCTTAATCCAGTGGCGCTCCTCGACAAGCGTGGATAGAACGTGTTCTAGTTTCAGGCGTGATGGCCCACACTTTCACCCGGGACGAGCTTGCCTCCGCGTTCGCCGAGTTCGAGAAGACGGTCGACCGTGCGGCGCAGACCCGGAACTGGGATCCATGGGTTGACCACTACACCGATGACGTCACCTACGTCGAGCATGTTGCAGGCACGATGCACGGCCGCGAGGAGGTGCGGCCCTGGATCTGGCGGACGATGGAGACTTTCCCGGGTAGTTACATGACGGCGTTCCCGTCGCTGTGGAGCGTCTACGACGAGGACACCGCGCGCGTCATCTGTGAACTCGACAATCCGCTGCGTGACCCGGGGGACGGCACCATCATCAGCGCCACCAATATCTCGATCCTCACCTATGCCGGTGACGGGAAGTGGTGCCGCCAGGAGGACGTCTACAACCCCTTGCGGTTTGTGGCCGCGACGGTGAAGTGGTGCAAGAAGGCGCGGGAACTCGGCACGTTGCCCGACGTCGCGGCCGAGTGGATGGCGAAATACGGCCCTGCCGAGTAGGAACGCCGCAGAAGAGCAGCGGAATCAGCCAGCGGGCTTTTTCGCCGGTGCCTGCGGCGCCTGTCTGCGCTTTCCTGCTTTCCCGATGCCGGCGGCAGCCAGGATCAACAACGCCAGGATCGGCGCGACGATGGTCACGCTCAGTGTCGCGGCGTCGGGCACGTCCTGCCCGCGCGCGTGCGCGAGAACACCGATCAGCGGTTGGAAGAGCAGCCCTCCGATGCCCACGATCAGCATATTGGTCAGGCCCATCGCCACGCCGGAAAGCTGTGTCGGAGCCTTGTCCTTCACCATGGTGAAGGACAAAGCGTAGAACGAATTGAACACTCCCAGAACGAACATCGCCGCAGACACAACCACTTGGCCGTGCAACACGAACAGGATGAGGCCCATCATCGCGGCCGTCCCGGCAGCCCCCAGGGCGAGCAGGTGCGCAGGCACCCGGTACCGGGAGCACAACCAGGCAGAACCGAGCATGCCGGGGAGGCATCCCCAGAAATAGAAGGATGCGCTGACCGATGCCGCCGACAGACTCAGGTGGTGGTAGGCCTGAAGATAGGACACGCCCCACAGCCATGCGAAGGACACCCCGGTGGCCGCGACCAAGCCGCCTGCCAGGGCGGGGGCGAGTACTGGCCATGAAGCTATTAACCGCGCTATCGCAGCGGGTCGGGGCCAGTGCACATCGTCGGCTGTGCCACTGACATTCCGGCTTCGGACGAACGCGACGATGAGAATGAGCAGCAGCGCCGAGAAGACACCGCAGGTGATCATCGCGACCCGCCATCCGGCGCGCTCGACGATGAAGCCGAGGGTTTCCTGGCCCAGGGCCGCGCCGGTCATGCCGAACACTTCAGTCAGCGCCGCCAAGATCGGGAAAAATCGGGTGGGAAACCATTGGGCGGCCAGAGCCATCGTGCACACAACGGTGGGAGCAGCTCCCAGTCCCATCAAGATACGGGTCAATTCGGCGGCGTCGGCTGTGCGCGACATGGCGAAAAGAAACGATGCCACCGTGCAGAGGAGCGCTCCGGAGATGAGCACGGACCGTGGGCCGAAGCGCGACACCAGGATTCCCGCCGGGATCTGCAACAGGATGTAGGGGTAGTAGAAACTCGAGGAAAGTCCGCCGAATCCCGCTTCGTTCAGCGAGAGATCGACGACCAAACCTTCCCGCATGACGCTGGGAAAGGTTTGCAGCACCATCTGGAAGAAAACGAACAACGCGGCGGTGCCGAAGACCAGGCTGCTGCGCCACGGCGACCAGTCGGACTGGTCAGTGACGCCCGGTGCCCTGTTCACCTCACTGGTCACCTCTCCACCGTAAGCGTTCTGCTGTGGGCCGGTCACCGCTCGCCGAGCGCATCGCCTTTGGTGGCCGGCAAGATTGCCGGACGGTCGCACTAGGAGGCTTCGGCGCGCCCCTTGAGCCGCTCCAGGGTGAGTTTGATGTGTTCGGCGTTCGCTTTGTTGCGATCGCTGACACCGGTGGCAATCTTGGCAGGCCTGCGGAACCACCGGGGCCGACGGTCCCATGTTGATTCGGTGACGATGCAACCCTGGCTGGTCGGTTCGATGTCGTAGCGCCAGTGGGAGATTGGGAGGATTCCTGCGCTCTGGACGTCGAACGCGAATGCCCGGCCCGGGTCAGCCACGGTCACCGTGCACTTCGTGGTCCAGGTATGTGAACCGTTGCGGTTGCGCCCGGAGAACACCGCACCGGGGCTGGCCGCGTGACCCTTGCGCCACTGCATGCTCTCGGCCTCTTCGGCCAGCGACGAAAGTATGTCCAAATCGGTGATCAGTTCGTAGACCGCAGCCGGGTCGGCGACAACAGCGACGGAGCCATGCGAGTCAGGGGCTGCTGGTGGGGGCATGACCGAATGTTATCGGTCGGGTGGGACGCGCGACGTGTCGCTGACAGTCCAGGTGATGCTGCCAGTCCAGGTGATGCTGCCAGATCAGGTGAGGCGAGCAAGGCGGCATAGGCTGGCGGCGTGCACTGCTCGGCCAGCGTGGTTTTTTCTGGGCCCGCCAGTCCCGGTCTGACGTTGTCACCGTTGCGGCGGGGCAGGGGTGACCCCTGCTATCACGACGCCGTGGACGGAGCGATCTGGCGCACCAGCCTGCAGGTCAGCGGACCGGTCACCGCACGGATAAGCCGGGGTGCGCCCGACACGGTTGACTGCGAAGCCTGGGGGCCCGGTGCCGCGGAATTCACCGAGACGCTACCTGCCCTGCTGGGTGCTGACGACGATGCGACCGGGTTCCGGCCCGCGGAGCCGACGATTGCCGCCGCCCACCGCCGGGTCCCACACTTACGGCTCGGCCGCACCGGGCGGGTGCTGGAGGCGCTGATCCCGGCGGTGCTGGAGCAGCGCGTCTACGGCGCCGATGCGCATCGCGCCTGGCGGAAACTCGTGACCGGCTATGGCGCCCCAGCGCCGGGACCTGCGCCCGCTCACCTGAAGGTGCCGCCGTCCGCGGATGCCTGGCGGCGGATCCCGTCATGGGAGTTCCAACGCGCCAATGTCGATCCCGGCCGGGCCCGCACCCTAGTGCGGTGCGCCCAGCGCGCCGACGCCCTGGAAAGGTTGGCCACTCGCTCGGCCGATGCCGCCCGTGCAGGGTTGATGTCGCTGCCGGGAGTGGGGGAGTGGACGGCCGCTGAGACCCTGCAGCGGGCATTCGGCGACGCTGACGCGCTATCGGTCGGCGACTACCATCTCGCCAAGATGGTGGGCTGGACCCTGCTCGGGCACCCGATCGAAGACCCGCAGATGGTCGAGTTGCTCAAGCCCGTGCGTCCGCATCGGCATCGGGCGGTGCGGCTGCTCGAAGTCAGCGGCCTGGCGATCAATCCCCGTTTTGGGCCGCGCGCGCCGATTCCAAATCTTGCCCGAATGTGACGTCCGTGCCGGCCGACGGCAGGGCAGGCGGCGGTCGGCGGTGTCTCCAACCGAACGGTGCAGGGGGGACAGCCCAGTTCGCTGTCCGGAGCGGACGTTATTCGGTTTCGTGCAGGTAACGCCCCTGTCGGGCAGTCGAATACGAGACGGTCCCGGTGCCGCCTGCGGACCAGGGCGGGCAACGGGCCCAAAAGCCTCATCCAGCAGATTTCTAAGAATCCGGCTAAGCTTTTCTGCAAATTTTCCACGGTGCATCGTCGCAGTACAGAGGGACGAAAGGGGTACACAGCAAATAGCGATTCGGGGTCGGCGCGACGCGTGATCTTCTCCTCTGTGGCGGGAACCGGTCTCTGTCATCGCGAAAGGAGCACCGCGGCAACGTTATTCGGCCATGACCCGGGGTCTGGCGCGGCTGGGTCGGGGATGGCCGGGCGAACCTGATTACTTTGGACTAAGTTGGCATGTCAGGGGCCGTTTGTCATATCGTTTCAGCACTTGTGGCGTGTGGGAAAAGATCCGTCGTTCGGTGCAGCACGAGGGGATCTCCATCGCCAGACCGGCTAGCGCTCTCGTCAACGGTTGCCGTCCGTACAGCTCCGCGGCGGCGCGTGCAAGAAAAGGGTAGGTGGGAATGGCGCCCAGTCGTCAAGGGCTATACGACCCCGCGTTCGAGCACGATGCGTGCGGCGTGGCGATGGTGGCTGACATGCACGGTCGCCGCAGTCGTGACATCGTCGACAAGGCCATCACCGCACTCCTGAATCTCGAACACCGGGGTGCACAGGGCGCAGAGCCCAACACCGGTGATGGCGCCGGCATCTTGCTGCAGGTACCCGACGAATACTTTCGGGCGGTTTGCAAGAAAGAGGGATTGGAGCTGCCCGAACCCGGCAGCTATGCCACCGGCATAGCGTTCTTGCCGCAATCCTCGAAGGACGCCGCCGCCGCGTGCGAATCAGTGGAGAAAATAGCCGAAGCCCAGGGCCTACACGTCCTGGGCTGGCGCGACGTGCCAACCGACGACTCCTCGCTGGGCGCGTTGGCCCGCGACGCGATGCCGACCTTTCGGCAAGTGTTCATGGCGGGGGCGTCTGGGATGGAACTGGAGCGTCGTGCCTACGTGGTGCGCAAACGTGCCGAGCATGAGCTCGGCACCAAGGGGCCTGGTCAAGACGGACCTGGCCGCGAAACAGTCTATTTCCCAAGCCTTTCCGGCCAGACGTTCGTCTACAAGGGGATGTTGACCACACCCCAGCTCCGGACGTTCTATCTCGATCTTCAGGACGAGCGGCTCACCAGTGCGTTGGGCATCGTGCACTCGCGGTTCTCCACCAACACCTTCCCGTCGTGGCCACTGGCTCACCCCTTCCGCCGGGTCGCGCACAACGGTGAGATCAATACCGTGACCGGCAACGAAAACTGGATGCGGGCCCGGGAAGCACTGATCAAGACGCCCCTGTTCGGCGGCGATGACCTTGAGCAGATCGTTCCCGTCTGCACGCCCGGGGCTTCCGACACCGCACGCTTCGATGAGGTGCTCGAGCTGCTGCATCTGGGCGGTCGCAGCCTGCCGCACGCCGTGTTGATGATGATTCCGGAGGCCTGGGAGCGGCACGAATCGATGGACCCGGCCCGCCGGGCGTTTTACGAGTACCACGCGTCGTTGATGGAGCCGTGGGACGGGCCGGCTTCGGTGTGCTTCACCGACGGAACCGTCATCGGGGCGGTCCTCGACCGAAACGGACTTCGCCCGTCTCGTATCTGGGTGACCAGGGACGGTTTGGTGGTGATGGCGTCGGAGGCCGGTGTGCTCGACCTCGATCCTGCCACCGTCGTCAAAAAGATGCGGCTGCAGCCCGGGCGCATGTTCCTCGTCGACACGGCGCAGGGCCGGATCGTCTCCGACGAGGAGATCAAGGCCGAGCTGGCCGGTGAGCAGCCGTACCGCGAGTGGCTCGACGCGGGTCTGTTCCATGTCAACGAGCTACCGCCGGGTGACTACGTGCGGATGCCGCACCATCGGGTCGTTTACCGCCAGCAGACTTTCGGCTATACCTACGAGGAGCTGAATCTGCTGGTCGCCCCGATGGCGCGCACCGGCGTCGAAGCGCTGGGGTCGATGGGTACCGACACCCCGGTCGCGGTGCTCTCGGCGCGCCCGCGGATGCTCTACGACTACTTCCAGCAGTTGTTCGCCCAGGTGACCAACCCGCCGCTGGATGCGATCCGCGAAGAGGTCGTCACCAGTCTTTCAGGCACTGTCGGACCGGAGGGCGACCTGCTCAATCCCGGCGCTGAGTCGTGCAGGCAGATCATGCTGCCGCAGCCGATCCTGCGTAATGCCGAGCTTTCGAAGCTCATCTGTGTTGACCCCGACCACCAGATTCGGGGCCACAAGCACGGGCTGCGGGCCGCGGTGGTGCGCTGTCTATACCCGGTGAACCGTGGCGGCCGGGGCCTCAGGGAGGCGCTGGAAAACGTGCGCGCCAAGGTGTCTGCGGCCATCCGCGACGGCGCGCGCATCATCGTGCTGTCCGACCGGGAGTCCAACGAGCAATTCGCTCCGATCCCGTCGCTGCTGAGCGTGTCCACCGTGCACCACCACCTGGTTCGCGAACGCACTCGCACCCAGGTCGGGCTGGTGGTCGAGAGTGGCGACGCCCGCGAGGTGCATCACATGGCCTGCCTGGTCGGATTCGGCGCCGCGGCGATCAATCCCTATATGGCGTTCGAATCCATCGAGGACATGGTCGACCGCGGAGTGATCGCCGATATCTCCAGCGATCAGGCCAAGGCCAATTACGTCAAAGCGGCAGGTAAGGGCGTGCTCAAGGTGATGTCCAAGATGGGCATCTCTACGCTGGCGTCCTACACCGGAGCCCAATTGTTCCAGGCCATCGGTATCAGTCAGCCGGTACTCGACGAGTTCTTCACCGGCCTGTCCTGCGCGGTCGGTGGCATCGATCTGGACGACATCGCCAACGACGTCGCCGCTCGGCACGCGCTGGCCCACCTGGACCGGCCGGACGAGCGGGCGCATCGCGAGCTCGAGGTCGGCGGTGAGTACCAGTGGCGCCGCGAGGGTGAATATCACCTGTTCAACCCGGACACGGTTTTCAAGCTGCAGCATTCGACCCGCACGGGGCAGTACTCGATCTTCAAGGAGTACAGCGCCTTGGTCGACGATCAGAGCGAGCGCATCGCCTCGCTGCGCGGGCTGCTCAAGTTCCGCAGCAGTGCCGATACCAACCGCCCGCCCGTGCCTATCGACGAGGTCGAGCCCGCCAGCGAGATCGTCACACGGTTCTCGACCGGAGCGATGAGCTACGGCTCCATCTCCGCCGAAGCCCACGAGACCCTCGCCATCGCGATGAACCGTCTCGGCGGACGGTCCAATTCGGGTGAGGGCGGTGAGTCGGTCTCGCGATTCGGCCGCGATAAGAACGGGGACTGGCGACGCAGCGCCATCAAGCAGGTCGCCTCCGGCCGTTTCGGCGTGACCAGCAACTACCTGTCTAACTGCACCGACATCCAGATCAAGATGGCCCAGGGCGCCAAACCTGGTGAGGGCGGACAGCTTCCGAGTCACAAGGTTTACCCGTGGGTGGCCGAGGTACGCCATTCCACCCCAGGGGTAGGCCTGATTTCGCCGCCGCCTCATCACGACATCTACTCGATCGAGGATCTCGCACAGCTGATCCACGATCTGAAGAATGCCAACCCGCAGGCTCGTGTGCACGTGAAGCTGGTGAGTGAGAACGGCGTCGGGACGGTGGCGGCCGGAGTTTCCAAGGCGCACGCCGACGTGGTACTTATCTCCGGTCACGACGGAGGCACGGGTGCCACTCCGCTCACATCGCAGAAGCATGCGGGGGCTCCGTGGGAGCTCGGGCTGGCAGAGACCCAGCAGACTTTGCTGCTCAACGGTTTACGGGACCGCATCGTGGTGCAGGTCGACGGACAGCTCAAGACCGGGCGGGACGTCGTCGTCGCCGCACTGCTCGGAGCCGAGGAGTTCGGCTTCGCCACGGCGCCGTTGGTGGTGGCCGGCTGCGTCATGATGCGGGTCTGTCACCTGGACACCTGCCCGGTCGGCGTGGCCACCCAGAACCCGCTGCTGCGCGAACGCTTCGACGCCCAGCCGGAATTCGTCGAGAATTTCTTCTTGTTCGTCGCCGAGGAAGTCCGGGAGTTGATGGCCCAGCTGGGCTTCCGGACTGTCAACGAGATGGTCGGACAGGTCGGGACACTCGACACCGTTCAAGCCGCCCGGCACTGGAAAGCCCACAAGTTGGACCTGGAACCGGTTTTGTACGAGCCTGAATCGGCGTTCATGAATCAGGATCTGTATTGCAGCTCGCGTCAAGACCACGGCTTGGACAAGGCGCTCGATCAGCAACTTATCGCGCAGTGTCGAGAGGCCCTCGACACCGGCGCGGCGGTAAGTTTCACCACTACCATCACCAACGTCAATCGGACGGTCGGCACGATGCTGGGCCACGAAGTGACGAAAGCCTATGGCGGTGCGGGCCTTCCAGAGGGAACGATCGACATCACCTTCGAGGGGTCGGCGGGCAACAGCTTCGGAGCCTTCGTGCCCAAAGGCATCACGCTGCGCGTGTACGGCGACGCCAACGACTACGTTGGCAAGGGCCTGTCCGGGGGTCGGGTTGTCATCCGGCCGCCCGCCGCCGCTCCCGAAGGCTATGTGGCCGAGGACAACATCATCGCCGGGAATGTGATCCTGTTCGGGGCCACCGGTGGCCGGATGTTCTTGCGCGGTCAGGTGGGCGAGCGGTTCGCCGTGCGGAACTCGGGCGCTCACGCGGTCGTTGAGGGGGTCGGGGACCACGGTTGTGAGTACATGACCGGTGGCAGAGTCGTCATCCTCGGTCCGACCGGCAGAAACTTTGCGGCGGGCATGTCCGGCGGCGTCGGCTATGTATACGACCCCAACGGAGCGCTGGCCGACAATCTGAATGCCGAGATGGTCGATATCGAAGCGCTCGACGACCCCGACTCCGAAGATGCGGTGTGGCTGCGCGACACGATCCAGGCGCACGTCGATGCCACGGATTCGGCAGTAGGGCAACGAATTCTGGCAGGATGGAATGGATCGGAGTCAGAGATGCGCCACTTCAAGAAGGTGATGCCGCGCGACTACAAGCGGGTGTTGCAGGCGATCGCCGAGGCTGAACGACGCGGCGCGAATGCGAACGAGATCGACGAGGCGATCATGGCGGCCGCAAGTGGCTGACCCGCGCGGCTTTTTGAAGCACACCCACCGCGAGACTCCACCGCGGCGGCCGGTCGATCTGCGCCTGCTCGACTGGAGAGAGGTCTACCAAGATTTCTCGCACGACGTCCTCAAGGAGCAGGCGAGCCGCTGCATGGACTGCGGTATCCCTTTCTGCCACAACGGATGTCCACTGGGTAACCTCATCCCGGAGTGGAACGACCAGGTGCGTAACGGGCGCTGGCACGATGCCATCGAGCGGTTGCATGCGACGAACAATTTCCCGGAGTTCACCGGGAGGTTGTGTCCCGCTCCGTGCGAGGGATCCTGCGTGCTCGGCATCAATCAGGATCCGGTGACCATCAAGCAGGTTGAGGTGGAGATCATCGACAAGGCCTTCAGCGAGGGTTGGGTGGTGCCGTTGCCGCCCGGCCGGCTGACCGGCAAGACCGTCGCTGTAGTGGGATCCGGACCCGCGGGCCTGGCGGCGGCTCAGCAGCTGACGCGCGCCGGGCATACCGTCACGGTGTTCGAGCGGGATGATCGCATCGGCGGCCTGCTGCGTTACGGCATACCGGAATTCAAGATGGAGAAGCGCCACATCGACCGGCGCCTCGATCAGATGCGCGCCGAAGGAACGGAATTCCGTCCCGGGGTGAATGTCGGTGTCGATGTCACGGCCGCAGAATTGCGGTCCGGTTTCGATGCCGTCGTGCTGGCGGGCGGTGCGACCGCAGCCAGGGATCTACCTATCCCAGGCCGTGAGCTCGACGGCATCCATCAGGCCATGGAGTACCTGCCGTGGGCAAACCGGGTCCAGTTGGGTGATGCGGTGGCTGATGAGCACGGGCAGCCGCCGATCACGGCGAACGGCAAGAACGTCGTCATCATCGGCGGCGGTGATACCGGCGCAGACTGTCTGGGCACCGCGCATCGACAGGGCGCTGCCAGCGTGCACCAGTTCGAGATCATGCCGCGCCCTCCGGAGACACGGGCCGATTCGACGCCGTGGCCGACCTATCCGCTGATGTACCGGGTCTCATCGGCGCACGAGGAGGGCGGCGAGAGGGTCTACTCGGTGAACACCGAGCAATTCCTCGGCGAGGGCGAAGTGACTGGCCTGCGTGGTCACGAGGTCGAGATGAGGGCCGGTAAGTTCGAGAAGGTCGACGGCACTGATTTCCAACTCGCGGCCGAACTCGTGTTGTTGGCCATGGGCTTCACCGGACCCGAGCCCAAAGGGCTGTTGGCCGACCTCCGCGTTGAGCTCAATGAACGCGGCAACGTGGCACGTGACGACGCCTTCGCGACGTCGGTGCCCGGCGTGTACGTGGCCGGCGATATGGGACGGGGTCAGTCCCTGATCGTGTGGGCGATCGCTGAGGGTCGCGCCGCGGCCGCCGCGGTGGACCGGTACCTCATGGGACGGACGGCGCTGCCGTCGCCGATCAAGCCCACCGAGGTGCCGCAGCGATGAGCGCTTGCGCGAAGAGCAGACAGCAGCGATGAGCGCTTGCGCGCTCGAGTAACAGCAGTCACTTGAGTCGCTACAAAAACATCTGACCATTGGTCGGCGAGCCTCCAGCAGTTTGCCAGCGGCGAGGTATCTAATGACTTGGCGAGGGCGCTGCGGTAAAGTAGCGACCCGGGCCAGCTATTGGAACACCGCAGGAGTAGGCACCGTGTATATCAACGCGATTTCCCGCTACCGGGCAGGGCGTATGGCCTGGTTGTTATTCCGTCACCCGGTCAAGAGTCGGGAGTTTCCAGCCAAGGCCGAACGGTTGATCACCGCTGACGAGCTCCTGCGCTACGGCGTCTAGCGAACTCCTCGCTTGACGGGTGCCGCCCGGCCGGGGCGTGCTCCTTGATGTTTGCCTAGCCGGTAGCCGCTCGAAGTTCTCGCCGAGCGTTGTCGCTGCGCCCGATGCGGCTGATCTTGCCAGCCGACCGCTCCAGGATGGTACGGCGGCACACCGGGACTCGGACCTGGGCACACTAGACGGCATGGATCCGGTCATCGCGCTCCGCCAGATCGCGTATTACAAGGACCGCGCGCGCGAAGACTCCCGCCGCGTGATGGCTTACCGCAACGCCGCCGACGTTATCGAGGCGCTCTCCGATGTCCAGCGGGAGCAGCACGGCGCAGCCAACAGTTGGCAGACGCTCCCGAAGGTAGGCCCGAAAACCGCGAAGGTCATCGCGCAGGCGTGGGCGGGCAACGAACCGGAGGCGCTCGCCGAGTTGCGCGCGGCCGCCGAAGACCTGGGCGGTGGCCCCATCCGCGCGGCGCTGCGCGGCGATCTGCACGTGCACTCCAATTGGTCCGACGGGTCGGCCTCGATCGAGGAGATGATGCTGGCGGCCCGCGATCTGGGCCATGAATATTGTGCGTTGACCGATCATTCACCACGTCTGAGGATCGCCAACGGGCTGTCCCCGCAGCGGCTTCGTCGGCAGCTCGACGCGATCGACGAAATCCGCGAAAAGGCGGCTCCCATGAGGATTCTCACCGGGATCGAGGTCGACATCCTCGATGACGGTTCCCTCGATCAGGAGCCCGAGTTGCTCGAGCGGCTCGACATCGTCGTCGCCAGCGTTCACTCCAAACTCGGGATGGATCCGTCCGCGATGACGCGCCGCATGCTCCAGGCGGTGGCCAACCCGCACACTGACGTTCTCGGCCACTGCACCGGGCGGCTGGTCACCGGGAGTCGCGGAATTCGTCCGGAATCCAAGTTCGACGCGGAGAAGGTCTTCACCGCCTGCAGAGACAGCGGTACTGCTGTCGAGATCAACTCCCGCCCGGAGCGACGTGATCCGCCGACCCGCCTGCTGAAGTCGGCGGTGGACATCGGCTGCGTGTTCTCGATCGATACCGACGCGCACGCGCCCGGTCAGCTGGAGTTTCTCGGCTACGGTGCGCAGCGGGCACTGGACGCGGCGCTGGCCGCGGACCGGATCGTCAACACCTGGCCCACCAAGAAGCTGCTGGCGTGGACGGAAAGCTGAATAGCCCTGGCCGCAGCAGCGGCTCCATCAGTAACGGAGCTCACTGCGTATCGCCGTAGATGCTCGTCGTCCAGATGTGTACCAGGTTGTCCAACACACGATCGTCGGGGATCGACGGTTGGTGCCCGGCGAAGGCCGCCGTCATCACCGACTCGTTCATCAGGTTCAGGGCCGTCGACAACTCCAGCGCCGGAACGGTGACTGGAGCCGCCCCGCTGACGCGTTCGGCTTCGATGACCCCGGCGATGTGATCGATCCACCGCTGCATCGATGTGGCCCACAGTTCGCGGGCTTCGGAGTTGGCGGATTTGGCCGCGACGGTCGCAGCGCACACCGCACGGTGCGCGCCAAAGGTCTGGAAGAACGCGTTGATGCCGTGCCGCCAAATCTCGTGACGTCCGGCGGGGCGCTTGTCGTTCAACTGCTGCAGCGCGCTGTCGGCCTCGGTGATCACCCGCTCGAGCAGCGTCAGCAGCACCGCGTTCTTGGACGGGAAGTAGAAGTAGAAGGTCGGCCGGGACAGGCCGGCACCCCTGGCCAGGTCGTCGACCGAGATCTCGGCCAGCGGACGGTCCTCGAGGAGGCGCTCGGCGGTCTCCAGGATGGCCAACTCGCGGTCGTCGCCGGACGGGCGCGCAGTACGTCTACCGCGCCCCGGGCGAGTTTGGCTGCCGACGCTCACACATGAACTTTACCGCAGTGTCGAGTTTCTCAACAGAGTGTTGACTACTTCGACATAGCGTTGATAGCTTGACACCATGACCGAATTTGTCGACGTCGTCATTGTGGGAGCCGGCATCTCCGGCATCAGTGCTGCCTGGCATCTCCAGGACCGCTGCCCCGGCAAGAGCTATGCCATTCTGGAACGCCGCGCGAATCTCGGTGGTACCTGGGATCTGTTCAAGTACCCCGGCATCCGCTCGGACTCCGACATGTTCACGCTGGGCTTCCGATTCAAGCCGTGGACTTCGGAGAAGGCGATCGCCGATGGCCCCGACATCATCGCCTATCTGAAAGAGACGGTCGCCGAGTACGGCATCGACAAGCACATCCGATACGGTCAGCACGTCAAGGCTGCCGACTGGTCCGACGCCGACGCCCGCTGGACGTTGAGCGTCGAACGTGACGGCGAGCTGGTCGACATCTCCTGTAGGTACCTGATGGCGTGCAGCGGTTACTACAACTACGACCAGGGGTACTCGCCCGAGTTCGCGGGTTCTGAGGATTTCGAGGGGACCATCGTCCATCCGCAGCACTGGCCGGAGGACCTCGACTACGCGGACAAGCGCGTCGTGGTGATCGGCAGTGGCGCCACAGCCGTCACTCTCATTCCGGCACTTGCCGATTCGGGAGTAGGGCACGTAACGATGCTGCAGCGGTCACCGACGTTCATCGCGGCGCTGCCCGACGTCGACCCGTTCACGGTGCAGACCAACAAACGCCTGCCCGAGAAGGCTGCCTACGTCCTCAACCGATGGAAGAGCATTCTGCTGCAGTCCGGTCAGTATCAGATGGCGCGCCGCTTCCCGGACATGTTCCGTAAACAGCTACTGACTATGGCCCGGCACCGCCTACCCGAGAATTACGACGTCAACAAGCACTTCAATCCGCGCTACAACCCATGGGACGAGCGAGTGTGCTTGGCGCCCAACGGAGATCTGTTCAAGACGATCCGCTCAGGAAAGGCCGACGTGGTGACCGACACGATCGAGCGGTTCACCAAGACTGGGATCGAACTCGCCTCTGGCCAACACCTCGAAGCCGACATAATCGTCACAGCAACGGGTTTGAACCTTCAGCTGTTCGGGGGTGCGACAGTATCGCGCAACGGCAAGGACATCGAACTCAGCGAAACGATGGCCTACAAGGGCATGATGCTTACCGACATGCCGAACCTTGCCTTCACGATCGGATACACCAATGCCTCGTGGACTCTGAAGGCCGACCTGGTTTCGGAGTTCTTCTGCCGGGTGATCAACTACATGGGCGCCAACGGTTACGACACGGTGGAGCCGAGGCATCCCGGCGACAGTGTCGATCCGCAGCCGCTGATGGACTTCACTCCCGGCTACGTGCTGCGGGCGTTGGACTACCTGCCCAAGGCAGGCGCCCGGGCTCCGTGGCGGCTCAAGCAGAACTATCTGCTCGACTCGCAACTGATCCGGCGCCGCAAGGTCGAAGACGCGGCGCTGGCGTTCTCCAAGCACCGTGTGCCGGCGGCGTCGTCGGTGCGGTCGGCGTAGGACCGCCGTGTTCGGCGCCCGAGGGCGCCGCGTTTCGGGCCGCTGGGCGCCAGTGCATTCGGGGCGTCAATGCGGTTCAATTCATCCACGCCCCGCCGTTGACGTCGAGGGTGTGTCCGGTGATGAAGCCGGCCTCGGAGCCGCACAGGAAAGAGATCGCGGCGGCCACTTCATCCGGCTCGCCCAAACGCCCCAGCGGAATCTGCGCACGGATGTCTGCCGACCGCTCCTCGGGCATCCGAGATACACGTCGCACGATCCGATCGGTTGCGATCACCCCGGGCGCCACACAATTCACCGTTACTCCGTAGGGCGCAAGTTCGTGGGCTGCTGAACGGGTCAGCGCGACCACGCCGGCTTTGGCCGCCGCGTAGGCGGGCACGGAGGTCGGGCTGCGGTGACGGCCGGCCACGCTGGACACCGTGACGATCCGACCCCAGCCCCGTTGTGTCATCGCGGGGCTGACCGCACCGATGAGAGCTTCTGTAGTCCAGACGTTGTTGCGCCACAGGCGCGCTGCGTCTTGCTCCGTTACCGGCAAGTCGTCCGTCCCGCCGCCTGCATTGGCCACGGCTATGTTGGCTCCGCCCCAGTCAGCTGCGGTCGAAATCAGCTCCGCGATGACGTCAGATGAGGCTGCATCCCCCGGGACCCCGGCCACCCGGACGGGGTAGGTTGCCGCGATGCGGTCGACGGCCTGCGAGAGTCGTGGCCCATCGCGCGCGTTGAGGACAATGTCCGCGCCCGCCTCGGCCAGACGTTGGGCCGAGGCGAACCCGATACCGGCGCTGCTACCGGTAACGATCGCGCAGCGACCGGTCACATCGGGTGGCCCCGCCATCAGCGGGCCGGCGCGACCACGACGATTCCGTCGTCGTCGCTGTAGGCGATCTGCCCGGGCACGAATACCACCCCGCCGAATTCGACGGCCGCATCACGCACGCCGTCGCCGGTCTTGGTGCCCTTGCGCGGGTTTGTGCCCAGAGCCTTGATGCCGATGTCCATCGTGCGAAGCGTCGATGCATCACGCACCGCGCCGTTGATGATCAGGCCCGACCACCCATTGGACCGGCCCAGGTCGGCGATGACGTCGCCGACCAGGGCCGTATGTACGGATCCGCCGCCGTCGATCACCAGGACCCCGCCCTCGCCGGGTTCAGAGAGCACCGCCTTGAGCAGAGCGTTGTCCTGGAAGCAGCGAACGGTGGTGATGGTTCCGGCGAACTGCGAGCGGCCGCCGTACTGGCCTAGCTGCAGATCACAGCTACGAACGTCCGGGCCGATCTCGTCAACCAGGTCGGCGGTGGGACGCGGCGTGATGGTCACCGTGCCAGTATCCCAGCAGGAGGGTCAGGACTGCTCGCTGCCACCGCGGCGAGCCAGGTACAGCACCGCCACGATCGCGAGGAGCCCGGTGATCAGCGCCGCGGCGAGGGGGAGGCGGGACGCAACCTCGTCGGTGCGCTCGTTCGACGGCCGGCTGGAGACGGCGTTGCTCGCGGTTGTCACGGTTGACTTGGCTTGTGCGGCTGCCTCTTTGGCGGCGGCTGTCAAGTCGCCGTTGGTTTCCGCGAGTTTCTCGGGAGCTGGCGGGGCCTTCTTGGCCGGTGCTTTCTTGGCCGGTGCTTTTTTGGCCGCCGCCTTCTTCGCCGCCGCCTTCTTGGCGGGTGCTTTCTTCGCGGGTGCTTTTTTGGCCGGCGCCTTCTTGGCCGGGGTCTTCTTCGCGGCGGGCGCCTTCTTCACTGGCGGTACCGGCGGCTCCTGCGCAGGGGTTACGGCATCAGGACCTTGGTCGGGCTCATCCGGCTGGTCTGCCATGTCGCTGCTCCTTAATGAGTGATCTGCACCCGGCAGTGGCCCATCATGCCAGGTCGCATCCCAAGAGCCCGCCGGTGTCACCCGGTGACCGCCAGCGTCGCGGCCGCGGCCAGTGCCGTGGCCATCAACGACAGTTCGGCGTACGCGCGTGAAGTCGACACGACAGCGGTGGCTCGGTGGTTGCGGGCGGCGGGGAGCCAGCGCGCCCGATTACGCCATGCCAGCGCGGTGAGTGCTGCGGTAAGCAGGAGTTTGGCAGACAAGACTCTGCCGTAACCGGTTGCGTAGAGATCGGCGGGGGCGGTGATCACCGCCGATGCACCGACGCTGCCGGCGATGAGGAGTACCGCGACACACACCAGCGACAGTTGGGAGAACCGGGGAAGTACCCGGGCCCATTGGCCGCGGTGCTCGACGGTCAGGACCAGTGCGGCGAGCACGCCGCACCACAGCGCGGCGGCCAGGGCGTGCACCGCGATCGCGACGCCGCCCCACGGGCTGGTCGACAGATGCCCGGTCAGCGAGTGGCCCGTGATTCCCACGCCCGCAAGACAGGTAGCAACGATGCGCGCCGAGTCGGAACGCGGGGCCGCCGCCGCAGTTCCACACACCGCTGCAGCGGCGATCACTGTGATCAAGCCCGCGCGTCCCGGCGCAGTGTGCAGCGTGAACTCGACAGCCGTGTGCATTCTGAGGCGGGTGATCCCGGCTCCAGACGCCGCAGCCCCGGTGACGGCGAGCCGCACGAGCTCTGCGACCAGCCAGACCGCCGATGCGGTCACCAACGGTGCGGTGGCACGCCGGATGAACTCAACGCGGTGCCGCCCGGTGTCCAAGACCGGCGATACGGCCAAACCCACCGTGACGACCGCCGCGCCGTCGGCCACCGCCCTGACCATCGCTTGAGCAAGCGCGGCGGCCGGATATGCCAGTGCCCAGGCCATTACGCATGCCGCGGCGGTGACGAGTACAGCGCCCGCCACCGCGCGTCGGTGAGTCACGGTCTGCGCCGAACCACCCAAATTGCGCCGGCCGCGATGGCTGCCGTGGCCGCCGCGACGATGGGCCACACCGGCAGCCCGTCGGAGGAGGCGTCTGCCGCCGGCGGTGCGGGGGTGGCCGCTGGTGACGCGGAACCGGTCGGTTCCCCGCCGCTGCCGGTCGCGGGAACGATGAGACGGTAGGACCACGAGCCGGACACCACGTGGCCGTCGGCAGACGTCGCCCGGTAGTTCACCGTGTAGTCCCCGGCGGGGCCGCCGGGGCGCACTCCGACGCTGATCACCGCGCCGTCGACGTCGGGTTCGCTATCGGACCAGGTGTTGCCGTCCGGTCCGATTACGGTCATCGCGGCGAACTGGGACTTCATGGGTTCGTTGAACGTCGCGTTGACCCGGGCCGGTGATTCCGTCAGTACGGCGTTCTCGGCGGGGTCGGCGGCGATGCGGGTGGCGTGGGCCCATGCCGCGCCGGCGCACCCCAGTGCGCTTGCAAGGAGCGCAGCGGCGATGACGTGGGCCACCACGAACGATCTGAAATGCGTTGCTTTCATTTAAGTCTGTCCAGCTGGCAACGGGTCAGACCACGCCCAAGCGGGCCAGAAGGTCGGCGTCGATTCCGTCGAGTTGCTCGGCGATCGCTGCGTGAGCTGCGCGACGGCGGCCGGGGGGCATATTCTCGGCTGCGGTGACGGCGGCCGAAAGTTCCTCGAGCCGTTCGGTGACGGCGGCGACGAACTGCTTGGTCTCGGGGTCCTTGGTGGATTTTGCACCCTTGCCGGTTTTGGGTTTCTTCTCCGACAGCTGCTGCAGTGACTGTTCGGCACCGGCGATCCGCGCCGACAGGTGAGCGCCGTGCCCGGAGAACTGGCCCAGCTGACTCAGCGGAATGCCCAGCTTGTCGGCCCGTCGTTCGTCGATCAGACCGCGAGCGCTGATGGACGCCCGATAGACCAGAGGAACCACCACTGGCGCCAGCAAACGCGATACGGTCAGTCCTCGGCGAACCCGTGTGGGCGAGAAGAACTTGCCTTCGCGAGCGGCTTTCAGTTCGGTTTCAGCTACCTTGAGCGCGGTCCTATCGCTACCCTGCTGGGCTTTCAACTGTGCCTTCAGCGCGCGCGCCTGAGCTTTCTGCTCAGACTTGAACCGTCGTGCTTCATTCTTGGCCGACAGTTTCGCCTCGAGCTTGGCCTTCGACTTCAATGCACGGGCCTCTGCCCTGCGGGTAGCGCGGGATTTGCGTCGCTTGAACAGGCTCATCCCTGCGGCCTCCCATATCTTCTCGTCGACACGTCCTGCCCGGTATTCAGTGGTGGACGATGATCAAACCCTAGCGTTCGGCAGTCACCGGGGTGGCTGCGGCCCGATAACCAAGCCCTCGAGCTTCTCAGCTAACCGGTGCACCCGGTGCATGATCCGGCGCTCGGGCGCCTGGGTTCCCGACCACCCGGCTCGGTGTCAACGTCGGACGACTCGGCACGGTGTCGCCAGGTGCGCGAAGGTGATGCATTGCTTCCCGCCATCCGATGCCGCACATGAACTAGTCGGAACTGCTCGCCTTTTCGGAGCGAGCAGCGGATAGTGGACAGCAAAGGAGAGGGGTTTACATGCCTGCGAGTCGCCGTGTCACCCGCGCGGTCAGTGAGGTGCTCGACCTAGCGCCGAAGCGGGGTGAAGTGTCGCTGACTCGACTGGTAGAGGCGGTCGGCGAGAACCGTGCCAGGCCGATCGAAATCACGACTGCCGATCTGCCCGCCGGAGTGTGCGGCCAGTGGCGCCAGTACGGCGATCGCGATGTGTTCTTGATTCAGGAAGGTTTGCCCGCCTGGGATCGGACCCTGGCGCACGAACTCGGTCACCTCGTCCTGGGGCACGAGGGCATTCCTATCGTCGAGGCGGCTCGAGACAGCACGGAGATGGCCAGTTCCGAGCTGATCGGTTACATGCTCAACCAGCGCACCGGCTGCATGGGTCCCAGCGGCGAGGACCATGAGCAGGAAGCAGAGGACTTCGGCGCCTTGCTCGTCCACCGGTTGGGTCGGCTGCCCTCAGATCGTGCCTCGATCGTTCAGGTTCGCCTGGGAGAGGCGTTTGGTTGATCGTCTGGGTGATCGCCGGTCTTCTCGGATTGGCCACCGGCCTGCGGATCGGGTGGGCGCTGGTCAACAAGCAGTCGCTGGTGAGCACGGCGATGATTGTTGCCTTGGGAAGCCTGGGCGCGGTTGCGGCGCTCAACTGGCAGCCGCTGACGCTGCTGATCGACAGGCTGCTGCGGTGGCCCAACATATCGATCGGGCTGAGTCAGACCGCGCTGATCGCCTGTGCAGCCGGCAGTTGTGTGATGATCACCACGGTCTCGTCGATCCGGACACCGGCGGCCGCCAAGAAGATCGCCATCGCCCAATACAGCGTCGCTGCCGTCATCGCGGCGGCGAGCCTGGCGATTTTCTTCTCGGATGGTCAACAACCGGAGATGGCGCCCGAGGAGTACCTCAAGCACAACCTCGACGCGGGCGGACTCTCGTTGTCCTGGCTGCTGCCGCTGCTCTACGTCCTGCTGGCTCTGAGCGTGATGGCGTGGGCAGGGCTTCGGCACTCCAACCGCACTCGGCGGGGTCGTGCGCTGTTCGTGTTCACGATCGGGATCGTGTTGATCGTGCTCGCGTTGGCGTTCTTCCTGCTGCGCGCTGCCGGGACGAGTGGGCTCGTCGGGATTGGCGCCGCAGCGACGCTGCTGGGTTGCGCGATGTTCATGGTCGCAGCCGGGTCGCTGCTGCCCAGCATCGAAGACTGGTTCGGGGCCCGGCAGGAGTTACACACCATCCAGCCGATTCTCGACGAGCTCGGCCGCAGACATCCCGACGTCGGAATAGGTGTGCGTCCGCGGGGCCCGCTGGTGTTTCGGGTTGCCGAGCGCATGTCCTTGATCTCTGATGCGCTGTTCCTGGAGGCCACCGCCGCCGACAGCGCGCTACACCGCGCAGAAAGCGCGCCAAGTCGCGCTGACGGTGCGGGCACGGTTACCGCGCTGCGGGCCACGGACTTCAGCGACGCAGGCGCCCTGAAAGACGAACCCGAGCACGGCGACCTCCGCGATTTGGGTGGTGACCCCGACTCAAGCGACGTCGCCCACGTGAGCAACCTTGCCCACTTGAGTGACTTTGCCGACTTGAGTGACTTTGCCGACTTGAGTGACTTTGCCGACTTGAGTGACGTTGCGGACCTGACGTTGAGCGAGGTGTCGCCGAGGGAGCAGGCCGAAGTCGTCGCCAGCTGGATCCATGAAGGGATCGACGGGGTGGGGCAAGCGCGACACGCAGCATTCCCGGGTCTTGCGTGGTTACGGCAGCCCACTGGGTATTCCGACCGCGAATGGATCCTCGAGATTTCGCGGCAGTACCAGCGTCTTGTGCGTTGAGCCGGTGACCCAGAGCATGACCGCGGATTCGCCGGCTACTGGCCCGGCGTCGTGGTCGGGCTAATTATCCAGGTTCTCGCGACGGCGCATTTCGTCGACCCGCAACGAGATGTCCTGCTTCGCTTCGACGGAAAGGCCGACCGTGCGCGCCGCGATTCGGCGAACACCTTCGTCGCGCATTCCGGCCAGCAGGGTGAGCTCCTTGTCGAGCTTCGCGTAGTACTCGTCGTCGGTGAAGTAAGCAGGCTTGATACGGAAGAAGTTGGCAAGCGCCGCCATGGTTGCCGCGGACGGGTTGGTTCGGTTGCCGGAACGCAGCTGCGACAGGTACGGAGCAGACATCGTGACGCCTTCGGCCTTGAGCGCGCCGATCACTTCAGCCGAGGTATGAGGACCCCGTCCCGGGGGGTAGACCACGTCGAACAGCCGGTTTAGGCGGGCGGCGAACGTATTGCTCATGGAATTGGCCTCTCACGTACAGACAAGCAGTTTTCAGGGCGGCGTATTTGCTGATCATCGTAGCCACAGTTACGCGCACAACCAAGTGCAAACCGAAAAAAAGGTGAATCCGGTGGCAGTAGCGGGTCTCCGTTCGTGTCGCGAAAGACCGGAATGTGGGTTCGTAACACGGCCGGCTCCTGGTGCCGTTGAGCAAATGGTCACGACGGTGTTATCAAGAACCCGCCGGCGCTCGGACCGTCGCTGCCGCGGGTGCCTGGCCGTCAACCTCGGGCAAAGCCCGGATTGCGGGCAACTCTGGACCCCGCCGTTTGCTGGCTGATCAACACCGACAACCCGAAGAAGAGGAACAGCAGGCTCACCAGCGGGTGCGGGAAGTGCTCCGTAAGCCGCTCGAGCGTGGGGGTGTGAAAGTCCCTACGCGGCCAGGAGCATAGCCAGGATTGCAGTGTCGGGGTGGCTGATCGGGTCGACGCCCACCTGGCTGACCATCGACGTCACAGTGCCGTCCGACTCTGCCTCCACCCAGGCTGCGCGGTGCTCCAACCCGAGATGTGGCAGACCGGGCAGCAGCACGCATCCAGAAGCTGCGCCATTGCATTCGGGAAGTGAGGGCATGGTTTCTGAGGGAGGATGCAGCATCAGCAGTGCCGGGGGTTGGTGCTCGGCGAAATGACCCGGGGACATGGCGGATTCGCCGACTACGGTGCCCTCTGCCAGAACAAGCCCCACGGTGCCCGGCTGCGGCTCCTCGGGAAGTTCCTCCCTGGCCCCGAAAATTGTTGTGGTGGAGAGCAATCCAGGCAGAGATGCGACGCGTACGGCGACCATGAGAAGCTGGGCCCATTCCTTTGTGGAGTCCGGCCAGCGGCCAGAAACCACAAACCCCTTGAGTGACCCACGTGAATGAAACGGGGCGATCTCGATCGCTCGACCGGACCCTGAATCCATTTTCGCCTCCCCGCATCCGTCAGCAACTGCTCGACACGACTGTGGGTCGATGGGCTCAGAATGCGGCACGTACCCGCTGGCAGGCAAGGGGACACGAGTGCCAACAGCCAGAAAAAGAAACCCGGCCCGGTCCAAGACCGAGCCGGGCTCACGTTATGACTTGTACGGGTCGCCCGCTCAGGCCGGCGGGTAGACGCCCATCCCCTTGGCCTTCTCTG
>JAHZIT010000017.1 GCA_022601275.1 Actinomycetes bacterium | reverse complement strand
CCGTCGTCGAGGATGCACCACCGCCGGCCGACCCCAACGCACCACCACCACCGCAGGCCGACCCCAACGCACCACCACCACCCCCGGCCGACCCGAACGCACCACCACCACCGCCGGCCGACCCGAACGCACCACCACCACCCGGGCCAGAGCCCGGCCGGGTCGACAATGCCGCGGGCGGCTTCAGCTACGTCGTGCCTGCGGGATGGAAAGTGGCCGACGCGACACAGCTGTCCTACGGGCAGGCGCTGCTATCCAAATTGCCACCGGAAGACGCGCTGCCTGACGCGCCGCCACCCAACGACACCAGCGTGCTACTTGGCAGGCTCGACCTAAAACTGTTCGCGGGCGCGGAGACCGACAACACTAAAGCCGCCCAGCGGCTGGCCTCGGATATGGGCGAGTTCTTCATGCCTTTCCCCGGGACGCGCGTCAATCAGCAGACGTTCGAGCTGGACGCCGGGGGCATGACCGGTGTGGCGTCCTACTACGAGGTGGACTTCACCGACACCGCCAAACCCAGCGGCCAGATTTGGGCCGGCGTCGTGGGCGAACCCACCCCGGCCGGGACGCCCCGCGGTCAACGCACGCCTGAGCGGTGGTTCGTCGTATGGCTCGGCACCGCGGCCAACCCAATTCCACAGAACGAAGCGTTGATACTGGCCAACTCGATCCGGCCGTGGACGCCTCCGCCACCGCCACCGGACCCGAACGCACCGCCGCCAGATCCCAACGCACCGCCGCCGGACCCGAACGCACCGCCGCCGGACCCGAACGCACCGCCACCGGACCCGAACGCACCGCCACCGGACCCGAACGCGCCGCCACCGGACCCCAACGCACCGCCGCCGCTCGCGGAAGTCGGTGTGCCCGTCCCGGTGGATCCGAGTGACGCGCCGGGGATGCTGCCGCCCGCGTAGCGCTTTGTTTTCGCTTCCGCAGCGAAACTGCAACCCGCGACGGGAACATCTGGGCGATAATTCAATAGGGCCGGTTCGGGCCCGGCTAACGATAGGCAGGAGATTGCCATGGAGATCGTTGCGGCGACAGAATTCCTCGCGCGGTCGACCACCCAGACAAGTGTGGGCTGGATCGGCTACATCATCATCGGAGCCATTGCCGGGTGGGTCGCAGGAAAGATCGTCAAGGGTGGTGGCTCCGGCATCCTGATGAACATCGTCATCGGTGTGATCGGAGCCCTGATCGGCGGATTCCTCCTGAGCTTCTTCCTGGACACCGCAGCTGGTGGTTGGTGGTTCACCTTGTTCACCGCGGTCCTCGGCTCGGTGATCCTTTTGTGGGTCGTAGGCCTGGTCCAGAAAAAGAACGTCTAGTCAGCTTCGAGGCAGCGTTGCCGCCGCCGCTCGCCGGCTAGCCTTCCGGGCAGGCCGGCCGCGCCAACGCGGCATCAGGCCAGGTGCCACACCAGGGCGGCGGCGAGCGCCCCCAGCCCGTTGAGCGACCAATGAAGAGCGATAGGCGCGATGAGGCTGCCGCTGCGGCGCCGTAGCCAGGTGAACACGAAACCGGCCGCCGCAGTCGCCAGGACTGCTCCGAACACGCCCACGGCCATGCCGAAGACTCCGCCGCCCAGAAGCCTGGTGAAGCCCACATTGCTGGCTGTGAGCCCCATCGAGGTGGCGACATGCCACAGCCCGAACAGCACGGATCCCACCGCCGCGACACCCCGGAATCCCCACGCGCGGTTCAGGGCACCGTGCAGGACCCCGCGGAAAGCGAGTTCCTCGGGGATCACAGTCTGCAGCGGGATAATGATCATCGAGGCGATCAGAGCCCCTGACAGTGTTGCGTAGTTGTCGTTGAGGAACATCGGTCGCGTCCACGGCAGCAGTGCGCCGATGGCGATCACAGTCCCGACGAGCGTGACCGCAGCCAGCGCATAGCCGGCTCCCGACTTCCAGTGTTCCCGACCCAACCCGATCTCCGACCAGCCCAGTCCACGCGAGCGGACCAACATGAGCAGTCCGATGGCGGCCGCAGGCACGACCGCGATGTTCGCCCATGGCGTGGTGAAGTGAGCCAGTAGGTTCGTCAAAGCGAGCACGACGATGACGATGGCGATGTCTGCATAGATCCGGAAGTGGTACAGCGCGGACAACTGAGACACCAACGGGTGGGTTTCTTGTGGTGCATCAACCACGCTGACGTCAGACATAACCGCCCCAGAGTACCGGTGTTTCCATCTGCGCAGCTCAGCTGTGGCTCACTTCACCACGATTTCCTGAAGATGCCTTCCCCGACTATTCGGCGTCCTATTCGGCGTCGCCGCCCCCGGCGGCCGCAACAGCGCAGCGCGGCGGCGAGATGTCGAGATCCAACATCCGCATCCTCATGAGCTCGAGCCCGTACCCGATGGCAGAAGCGTCTCACTTCTGGTGCGGCGTTATGGTGATCAGTCACCGTCGACAGCAGAAGGGCAGGACGGTAGATGGCCGAGGGATCGTTGCTCGCCTCCGTGCGTGTGCTCGATCTTTCTTCGGGCCAGGGTGACGCCGTCGGCAGGCACCTGGCCGACCTCGGCGCCGAGGTGCTCAAGATCGAACCACCCGGCGGCACTCCGGTCCGGCGCGCGGCGCCGAGCGTATCGGGGGCCGGCATCGCGTTCGCCCTCAACAATGCCAACAAGCGCTGCGCCCGCCTCGATCCGGCACACCCCGCCGATCGCCGGCGGCTGATCGAACTCGCCGGCAGTGCCGATATCGTCATCGATTACGGAAACCCGGGCAGCGCAGCTGCATTCGGAACATCGCTGAAAGCGCTTGCTGCCCGGTTCGGCCATCTTGTTGCACTGTCGGTCACCGACTTCGGCACGTCGGGACCCTACTCATCCTGGCTGGCCACCGATGCGGTGCTGTATGCGATGTCCTCGGCACTGTCGCGCACCGGGCCGACTGCAGGGACACCGGTCCTGCCGCCGACAGGTGTCGCTTCGGCAACGGCGGCGGTGCAGGCGACATGGGCGGCCCTGGTCGCCTATTACCATCGTTTGCGTTGCGGAAGAGGGGAGTTCATCGACTTCTCTCGCTTCGAGGCGGTGGTTCAGGCACTTGATCCGCCGTTCGGCGCCGAAGGTCAGGCGGCTGTCGGCCTGCGGGCCAGCACTGAATTGTGGCGCGGACGCCCCCGTAACCAGCAGATTTATCCGATCTTCGAATGCCGTGACGGACATGTCCGGATTTGTCTGCTGTCAGCCCGACAATGGCGGAGCATGAGGGCCTGGCTGGGCGAGCCCGAACAGTTTTCCGACCCCGAGTTCGACACCATCGCCAAGCGGTATGCCGCTTCCCGAGCAATCAATGTCGCCATCGGCGAATTGTTCGCACCCCAGACCATGGCGTCTCTGGTCAGTCAGGGCCAGGCCCGCGGTGTACCGATCGCAGCGGTGCTGACCCCGGCAGAAGCACTCTCAGCAGATCACTTTCGGAGCGTGGGCGCACTGTCCACGACTGAGTTGGCGCCCGGCGTGACGGTCCCGATCCCGGTCGGCCCGATGGTGATCGACGGTCGTCACCACGGTTTCCGGCGCAGTGCCCCGCTCCCGGGCGACGACGAGCCCGTATGGGCAGCGGAGCGGTCGTCACCTGAACCGCCCGTGGCGGACGCGGCAAACCGGCCGTTTGACGGCCTGCAGATCCTGGATCTGGGTGTCATCGTTGCCGGCGGCGAACTGGGCCGGTTGTTCGCAGATCTGGGCGCTGAGGTCATCAAGATCGAAAGCCCCGCCTATCCCGACGGGCTGCGGCAAGCCCCGGCGGGAAAGCCGATGAGTCGGTCCTGGGCTCTGACTCACCGCAATGAGCACAGCTTGGGTCTGGACCTGCGCCAGCCATCCGGCGCTGAACTGTTCAGTCGTTTGGTCCAGGGCGCCGATGCCGTGTTCGCCAACTTCAAGCCGGGAACACTGGCCGCGCTCGGATTTTCTTACGAACGGCTGCGGGCGCTGAATCCCAGCATCGTCCTGGCCGAGAGCAGCGCGTTCGGCGACCGTGGGCCATGGAGTGCACAGATGGGCTACGGCCCGCTCGTCCGGGCGTCGACCGGCGTCACCCATTTGTGGAGGTCCCAAGACGCAGAAGCAGGCAGTTACTACGACGCGACAACCATCTTTCCCGACCACCTGGTCGCCAGGCTCACCGCGATCGCCACCCTGGCAGTCCTGATCCGCCGCAAGCAGACCGGAGTGGGCGGTCACGTGCACATCTCGCAGGCCGAGGCGGCAATTAATCAGCTCGCCGAGGCTTATGTTGCTGAATCAGCGAGGACTGCAGGACTTCCGGTAGTCGACGATGACGCCGTTCATGGCGTGTTTCCGTGCGCGGGCAACGACGAGTGGTGCGTCATCTCGATCGTCTCCACACCGCAGCGGGCAACCCTGGCCGAATTGATCGGCAGCGAAGAATTACCCCAAACCCGCCCAGAGATGATTGCTGCGCTCTCACAGTGGACGGCGGACCAGGACAAGAACGAGGTCGCTGCTCAACTCCAGGAGCTCGGCATCCCCGCGGCGCCGATGCACCGCGCTGCAGATGTCGCCGAGGATCCGCAGCTCATCTTCAGGCAGCTGTACACAGCCCTGACTCATCCGCTTCTGGACGCACCGATACTCAGCGAAACCGCGCCGGCGCAGTACACGCGCATCCCGCGCGCACCATTCAGACCCGCACCCATGCCCGGCGAACACACTCGCACGATCTGCCAGAAGGTCCTCGGGTTGAGCCCCGAGCAGATCGACGCGCTGATCATCGACGGAGTGCTGTTCACCGACCAGAAGACGAGTTAGGGAGGCCCGCTTGATGTCCCTTGACCCAAGGACGCCGGTACTGGCCGGCTACGGACAGATCAACCAGCACAGCGAGAATCCCGCCGTCGAGCCGGTCGATCTCATGGTGGCCGCCGCGCGCAACGCCGCCGACCCCCGGGTGCTCGAGGCCCTCGATGCGGTGCACATCGTCAACTTGCTGTCATGGCGCTATCGGGACCCGGGACTACTTCTCGCGCAACGTCTGCGGGCCGAGAAGGCGACAACCCGCTACACCGGCGTGGGCGGAAACGTGCCCCAGTCGCTGGTGAATCAGGCCTGCCTGGACATCCATCGGGGCACGGCTGATGCCGTCCTCATCGCCGGCGCGGAGACATGGCGGACGAGAAGCCGGCTGCGGGCCGCGGGAGTCAAACCCGACTGGACCCGCCAGGCCGAATCGGTGCCGATAGCGCCGGGTTCCGACGACGGGGTGCCGATGGCCGGGCCCGCGGAGATCCGCATCAAGCTGGACCGGCCCGCCTACGTCTACCCGATTTTCGAGCAAGCGGTGCGGATAGCCGCTGGTGAAACACCAGACCAACATCGCCGCCGCATCGGTGAGCTGTGGTCGCAGTTCAGCGCGGTGGCCGCGACCAATCCGCACGCCTGGAGCAGGGAAGCGCTTACCGCCGAACAGATCTGGCGGCCGACCCCGAACAATCGGATGATCAGCTCGCCCTACACCAAACTCATGAACTCCAACAACATGGTCGACCAGGCGGCGGTATTGGTCCTTACCTCGGTGGAGAAGGCGATTGCTCTTGAGATTCCCTCGGAGCGATGGGTGTTTCCGTACGCGGGCGCCGATTCACACGATACCTACGCGATGGGGGAGCGGGCGGAGCTCTTCGCCTCTCCGGCGATCCGGATCGCCGGCGGGCGGGCGCTGGAGCTTGCCGGGGTCGGGATCGACGACATGGATCTGGTCGACGTTTACTCCTGCTTCCCGTCGGCGGTTCAGATCGCGGCCCGCGAACTCGGATTGCCGATTGGGGATTCGAGCCGCCCCTTGACCGTCACCGGCGGCCTCACCTTCGCCGGCGGCCCGTGGAACAACTACGTCACTCACTCCATCGCGACGATGGCCGAACAATTGGTGGCACGGCCGGGCAGCCGCGGTTTGATCACCGCCAACGGGGGATACCTCACCAAGCACAGTTTCGGCGTGTACGGAACCCGGCCGCCGGATCATGGATTCCGTTGGGAGGATGTCCAGCCCGAGGTGGACCAGGAGCCCACCCGCGAGGCAGTGGTCGCCTGGAGCGGGGTGGGGACGGTCGAATCATGGACTACGCCCGTCGACCGCGAAGGTCGGGCCGAGAGGGCGTTTCTAGCGGTCCGCACCCCCGAGGACGCCCGGGTGCTCGCGGTCATAACCGCAGGCGCTGAGGCGGAGGCCACCTTGGGCGAGGACATCGCGGGCGCCAAGGTGCAGATACATTCTGACGGCACCGCCGCACTGGCGTAGCCGGTACCCCTCTGGCCGCGATCCGCGGTGAGTGCATCCGACACCTTCGCAATCACCTCATCGGGGTCCGGCTCACTGCCGAAGTCGCCCATAGTTCTCGACCAATACAGCAAGAAGCCTGCCGTTCCGGGGGGGAAACGGCAGGCTCCCTGGGTCTTTCGGTGGACGCTAGGCGGTGTTCTGAGCCCCCAGCACCCGTTGGATATCCGGCTTCATCTGCAGCAACTGCTGACCCCAGTAGCCCCAGCTGTGCGTACCGTTGGACGGGAAGTTGAAGACACCATTGGTGCCGCCCGCCGCAATGTACTTGTCGCGGAAGCTGATGTTGGTCCGTAAGGTGAATCCCTCGAGGAACTGGGCCGCGATGAGATTCTGACCCGGTGTGCCGGAGTCCAGATCCGATGGGATGCCGGTGCCGCAGTACACCCATATCCGGGTGTTGTTGGCCACCAGCTGAGCGATGTTGACCATGGGATCATTTCGCTTCCACGCCGGATCCGAAGACGGACCCCACATGCTTTCGGCATTGAAGCCGCCGGCGTCGTTCATCGCCAGACCAATGAGCATCGGCCACCAACCCTCGGACGGGTTCAGGAAGCCCGACAGCGAAGCGGCGTAGACGAACTTCTGCGGGTAGTAGATGGCGTAGTTCATCGAGGCGCTACCGGCCATTGACAGACCCACGACCGCGTTGCCATTTTGAGACACAGCGCGATTGGCCTCCAACCAGGCCGGTAGTTCCTGGGTGAGGAACGTTTCCCACTTGTAGGTGTAGTTCTGGCCGTTGCCCCGGGACGGCTGATACCAGTCGGTGTAGAAACTGGACTTCCCGCCCACCGGCATCACGGTCGACAGCCCGGACTGGTACAACCACTCGAACGCCGGGGTGTTGATGTCCCAGCCACTGTAGTCGTCCTGGGCCCGCAGGCCGTCGAGCAGATAAACTGCGTTCGGCCCACCGCCCTGAAACTGAATCCGGATGTCACGATTCATGGCCTGGGAGAACACATCAAGATACTCGACCGGCAGCCCCGGCCGGGAGAACGCCCCCGCGGTCGCCTGACCCCCGGCGAAGCCGATCAGCCCGGGCAGTGCCGCTGCCGCCATGGCGGCAGTGGCCACGCGACGCAACCACTTACCTCGAAACTTCTCTCTCAACTTCATAGCGGCAACCAACCCACCTTTCTGTACAAGTCCTGCGTGCCTGGCAGTACTACCGTCGCTGTGCACGGGTAATGCAACACGCTGCAGTGCTCCGAACGGCCTTCCGACACAACGAAATGACGTCGCGTTTGGCTAACGATTTCGACTCGGCGTGGACTCGCGCCAAACAGTCGCAGCCGTGGCGCTGTGGCGGTCAGCCGGCCGAGTTGGGTCACAATTCTGGCAAACGCGCCTTCGAGCCGAAATCCTCACAGCGGCCGAGGCGCCAGGATCAACCAGCCGTTGGCGGGTACCGCCGCATCGGAAACGACTTCCATCGGTGGCGCGCCGGAGCCCGCCACCACCTCGGCTGCGGCAACCCCGAGTTCGGGCAGCGGAATCAGCATCGCCTCTTCGCCGACGTTGAGTGCGACGAGGAGCACATTGTCGCCGTTGCGTGTGGAGTAGACGTACCCGGAATTGGTCAGGTGAAGAGACTCGGTCCGCGCGGTATGCAACCAGGGATGGCGGCGACGCAGCCCGATAAGGTGCTGGTGGGCTCGGAACACTTGGTGCCCATGCTCACCGACTCCCTCATAGGGAGAACCGAATTCGGGTCGAACGGCATCATCACCGCCCAAGCGTTCCTCCTTGACGCCCCGGTAGGCACACTCGTCTCCGGCATAGATGCTGGGTGTTCCGCCGGTGGTCAACAAGATCACCAGCGCGTGTTCCACATGGTCAGGATTCGCCAACACGCTGGCGATCCGGGTGACATCGTGGTTTCCGATGAACGTCATCGGCACGAAGGTGTCGAGAAATTGGTTGTGCCGCAGAAGAGTCCAGTCCAACTCGTGAAAGTTCGCGTCGTTGAGGCTGCTCCAGATAGCTTTCCAGAATTCGTATTGGGTGACTGAGTCGAATCCGGCATCGCCCACCTGGGCGCCGTAGTCCCCGTGGATGACCTCCGCGACGAACCAAGCCTGCGGAAACTCCGCGCGTACGCGCGGCAGAACCTGCGCCCAGAAATGTTCGGGGACAGCGTATGCGGCATCAAGCCGCCAGCCGTCGGCGCCACGACCGAGCCAGTGGCACATGACATCGACGGTGTAGTCGATGACCTCGGCCTCCTGATGGTCGAGTGCGATCAGCCCGCCGTGGCCCTCGAAGGTGGCGAACTTGCCGTTGCGCATCGGAAACCACGATGTGTCGCCGCCGGCCAGGGCGTCCCGGTAGCGGGGGAAATCGATTCCGACATGGTTGAACACACCATCAAGCAGGATCCGCAGACCCCGTTCATGCGCCTGGGAGACAAGGTGATCGAAGTCCGCGTCATCGCCCAGCCTCGGGTCGATACGGTAGTGGTCGGTGGTGTCGTACCCATGGCTGCGTGAGGCGAACAGCGGCCCCAGCGCCAGACCCGAGGCGCCGAGTTCGACTGCGTAGTCGAGCCAGTCGACGATGGTAAGGATCCGGTGCTCGGCGACGGTCGGCGCCGGATCAGCGGGGAAGGCCCCGACGAAGCCCAACGGATAGATTTGCCACCAAATGACGTGCTCTACCCAGCTCGGCTCCGTCATGCGTGCTCCTCGCGCGTGCACTCGCCGGTCGCAGAATCTACCGGAGGTCGTCCCCGCTGACCGCCCACGAGAAGTTTAGGCGCAAACAGCGCCACAGACAGGCCCCACCCGACTACGGTTGCCATCGCCATGGACAGACCATTTCTGCAGAGCGGCAGCGGCAGGAGGCCCACATGATCCGATGCGTTCGACTGTGGACGGGCCAGGATGGCGCGTCCCACGTCCAACTCGGCAGGATCGACACCCAGCCCGGCCGCAACGACGATCTGGTGTCGGCCGCTATGTCGACCGCCCATGTCGCTTTTGAGGAGACCGCGAGTGGCGGAGCGCTTGCTTGGCATACCGCACCGGTTCGCCAGCTGGTCGTGACTCTCTCCGGAACACTGCTGTTCAGCACTCGCGGCGGCGAGAAGTTCACGCTGCGTCCCGGCGACATCCTCCTCGCCGAGGACACCGAGGGCTCCGGACACCAATGGCAGCTGCAGGATACGGATCCGTGGCGCAGGATGTATGTCGTTCTGGACCCGGGCGCCGAAGTTCCGTTCGTACCGGACTAGTGGTCGGCCCCCGCGCAGCCCAGGTGATTGTCAGCACGCCATGTTCGTGCATACTTCGTGGCGCGGTACGTCAACGCGGTAGGTCAATCGCGGTAGGTCAATACTGAGGAGCAGCATGAGGTCCATGGGGATCGCAACGGCGGTGGTCGCGGCAAGCGTTTCCGCAGTGGGGCTGGCCGGCCCGGCCATCGCCACTGATGAGATCACCCAGAACGCGGTCGGAACTTACGAGTTCCAGGGGAAGTCAGTCGGTAAGCGCACCTGGATCGCTGACCCTTGCGACGGCGACGTCCCCCGGTGCATCAAAATCACCGAGTTCGGCGCCAGCGACACTGACCGCGGAGACGTCCAATGGAGTGGCAACGCAAACTGGCAAGTCGGCTCGTGGATCATGTTCGTCGTTGTGCCCAACGCACTTGAATGCGAGGACGGGACCGAACACGATATGCGGGTCAACTACTCGTGGGACGCGGTCGAGAACACCGGTTGGCGCTCCTACAACGACGCCGGAATCTGCGGTGACGAGGCTGCGACCGTCGCGACGCCCTTCACGTTGACCAGGACCGGGCCTCCGCCGCCTATGCCCGAGAATGCCATTTTGCCGCCGCTGGCCGCGGTGGCGCCCCTTCCGCCGCCGGCCGCGTCGCCACTACTTCCGCCGGGGGCCGCTGAGGCACCCCTGCTGCCCCCCGCAGGCGCCGAGGCACCCACGCCGCCCGCCCCGGCCGAATAACCGGCCGGAGGTAGCAAGAATCGGCTACACCATGGTGGGCCCCGGGCGCATCTGACGCGCGTCGCCCCCCCGATGCGCTCGAGCCCCGGGGTGTTCATCGACCCGCAGTTGGCCCGGAGCCGGCCGCGACCACCGAGAGCTGGCGGGTAATCGTGCCGACCTCGGCCACCAGCACGCGTGCCGAACCGATCTCGGGACCGCTCTCGGACACAGCATCCCGCAGCCGCTGGTCAGCGTCTGCCAACTCGGAAATGTTCACTGTCCACGGTGAAGCCGGCGTCGGCGGGTCACCGCACAGCGACTCCAGGTACTCGTCGACCGCCAGCACGAACGGCGGGCTCCAGGCGCCCGGAACGCCACCCGGGAATCCGGCTTCCAACGTCGTGCACGCAGTCGTGATCGCGTTCAGCGCCGTGCGATAGGAACTAAGCCAATGGCGCAGCTCGCGCGATTCCATGCTGGTGGCCCCGGCCGCAGCTTCGAAGGCGGCGCGCGCCCGAACTGCGCGTTGCCATGAAGCGTCCAGCACCTCGGCCTGGTGTTCGACCGCGTGGGCACAGGCCTTGATCACCGTTGCCGCATAGTCGATCTCCGTCTTCAGCAACTCACCTGCCCGCTGCCCCAATCTGGTCAGGGGATCGTCCGGCAACAGAACGTGGGCGAGCACCGCCAAGGCCCCGCCGCCAATCGCGGCGAATAGCAGCGCACCCATTGTCGCCGTGTTGGGCGCGCGGTCGATGTTGATCAGAAAGACCACCGCAGCGGTCAGCGCCGCTGACATGGGCAGGTATCCGAACCGGGACACCACATGGGCGACCCCGACGAACACGACCGCCAATATCGTCGACAGCTCGGGTCCGGGATAAAGCACCATGAGAACGGTGGCCGCGACGACGATTCCCACGACATTGCCGGCCACCCGCCCCGCGCACCGCGTGTAGGTGTGCGCGGTCTCGGGCCGGAGCGCCATCAGTATCGTGATTGGGATCCAATAACCCTGTGCAACAACGGTATAGCGCTCGATAGCGCAGCCGGCGGCCACTGCTAAACTCAGCCGTGCCGCGTGCCGGAACACCGGCGAATGCCGGTTCAGGTGGCTCAGTATGAGATGTGCCGCCGATCGCACCGTGGTTCTCAACTCCGGCCGCCGGTGACGCAGGACATCGGGCGAGGACGGCACGAAGTCTCCCAGCCGGATCGCCACCGCTTCGTGTAGTTGAATAGCGAGCCGATGCACCAGCGCCGAATCCGAATCGGTCGATTCGGCCGCTTCGGCGACTGCCACGTCCAGGCGACGGATCGTGGCGTCGGCGTCGGCGCGGGCTGACCGGCCGGTTTCGGCCACCGCGGCCATCGTGTCGGCCGCCGCGGCCAATACGCTCGTCAAACCTGGTCGTCCGGCCAAGCCGCTCAAGGTGTTGGCGATCCGTTCCGGCAGTCCGTACCAGTCGCGATATTCGGACGGACGCCGTCTGACCTGGCGGCCGTCGATCAAGGTGAACGCGGCCCGAAGCCTGATCAGCGGTTCCGTGTCAACCGCCGGCGCATCAGGAGTGCCCTCCTGGGCCAGCCTGCGCGCGTCAGCGGCCAGCGACCGGTAGCCCGCGGCCAGCGCTTCTCGTTGCTCGCGCCAGCGGCGTCGCGGCCAGAGCGCAATGAGGCCCGCCTGGACCAGTCCGCCGGCGACCACCAGCGCCGCCACGCCCAGCGTCGATGACTGCGTGGGTGCAACAGGGGAGGCGATGACCATCAGCACCGCCGATGCACTCCCGATAAACCCGGCATGGGCCCCGAGAGCCCACAGCATCGCCGTACCGAAGCACCAGAGCGCGACCGTAACCACGAACAGTGCGGAAGTCGCCGATGTCAACGCACCCAGCAGAACGGCGACCCCCATGAGCACCGAGACCATGACCACGAGAGGTATCCGGCCCCGTGGACTGTCCTGCAGCGCCGTCGCCCCCGCCATGGCAGCCCCCGCCGTGACGGCGGTTGCCGAACCGGCAGGGCCCCACTGGAACGCCACTGCAGCAACCACCATGACGCCCAAGAGGCTGCGCAGGACCGCAGCGAGGTCCGGCACCACCGGCAGAGTCAAGCCCTTGAGCACCCCTACATTCTGGCCCCGGATAGGTTCGACTAGTGGAGAAAGTCATCATCATCCTTCGGGGAACTCCCGGCGACGAGGGATGGTGCACGCGTTTGCGCACCGGGGTCGCCCAAAAGCTCCTCGACACCGGCGCGCCGGGCGTAGCGATCAACGTCCGCGACGCGGCGGTCAGCGATTCACTGATGACCCTGACCACTCTGAATCCGCCGGTGACTGCCTTCGTCAGCATGTGGACCGACCAGTGTTACGGGGACCAGACCCGCATGGCGATTGCGCTGTTGAGCGAGGTTTGCGAGCAGCTCGCGGCATATCTGGTGACCGAGTCGGTGCCGCTGACACCCCCGCACACCGAACCCGGCCGGCGAACCCCGGGCTTCGCGAACGTGGCGCTGCTGCGGCGGCCGGCCGAGCTGGACCAGGCTACCTGGCTGGCGCGCTGGCACAACGACCACACAAAAGTCGCAATCGAGACCCAGGCGACCTTCGGTTACACCCAGAACGCCGTGGTACGCGCGCTCACCGAGGAATCTCCGCCGATCTCGGCGATTGTCGAAGAACTCTTTCCCATCGAGGCCGGCTCGGATCTGCGCGCCTTCTTCGGTGCCTGCGACGACACCGATCTCCAGGAACGCATGGAACGCATGGTGGCCAGCACCTCGAGGTTCGTCGACAACCGCGACCTCGATACGGTTCCGACGAGCCGCTACGTGCTGCGCACCCCCTTCGCCTCGACCGCTACGCTGCAGCCGTGACAGTGCGTATCAGCGACGACAAACGGGTCCGCACCCTGGTTCTGGACAGGCCCGAGGCCCTCAACGCTTTCAACGAGGAGCTGTATCACGCCACCGCGGAAGCACTTCGGGATGCCGCCGACGATCCCGACGTCGCGGTGGTGCTACTCACCGGCGCGGGGCGAGCGTTCAGCGCGGGCAACGACCTCAAGGAGATGCAGGCGCGCATCGCCGATTCCTCGCTGAGCATCGCGGGCAGTCACTTCTCGACGATGATCAGCGCGTTGACAGACCTGACGAAGCCGCTGATCTGCGCGGTCAACGGGGTGGGTCTGGGCATCGGCACGACGATCCTGGGCTACGCCGACCTGGTCTTTATGTCCTCCACCGCCAGGCTGAAATGCCCGTTCACCAGCCTCGGCGTAGCGCCCGAAGCAGCCTCGTCGTACCTGCTCCCGAAGCTGATCGGCAGGCAGAACGCGGCGTGGCTGCTGCTGTCCGCGGAGTGGATCGACGCGGCGGAGGCTCACCGGATGGGCATCGCCTGGAAGGTGTGCGAGCCCGACGAGCTGCTGCCTGAGGCGCGCAAGCATGCCGAGATCCTTGCGTCCCGCTCGATCCCGAGCCTGGTAGCCGTCAAACAGACGATGGTCGCCCCGTACCGCGCCGGCATCAGCGAGGCCACCGAACGCGAGAACGCGCACTTCCTCGAATTACTCGGGGGCGCTGCCAACGCGGCCGCGCTCGCGGATTTCACCGGTCAGCACAAGGCCTGAGCCGTCAGCGGCTGATGCTTTTGGGCTTGCTCTCAGCGGCTCCGGGATGCGCCGCGATGATTGCCCGCAGGGTGCGCCGGCAGCGGCCGCAGTCGGCTCCGGCACCACAGGCCTCGGCGATCTCCCTGGACGTTCGTGCGCCGTTGGCCACGACTTCGTTGACCACGTGGGTCGTGGTTCCGGTACAGAGGCAGACAAACATACCGCGCCCGCTAACCCTGCTCGCCGATGCTCATGACGTGGGCGAATCTGCCGACGAACCGGGTGGGGTAGGCCCCCGAGCCTGCGTTGCCCATCCATTCCGCGGCCGCATCGGGGCTCTGGATCCACTGTCGCGCGGTGACCTCGTCCCCGATTTCCTGCAGGATCAACACCTCGTGACCGTCATCCAGTGCTCGGTACACCCATATCTTGCGAATGCCGCTTTGCTTGAAACGCTCGATCCCGTCGTGAATGTTGAGCATCAAAGCGGGTACGTCGCCGACCGAGGACATGACTCCTATCACGACCCGTCCGATATGTTCCTCGGCACTGGGCGGGTCGAGATCGATCTTCTCGACGACTTCGCCGCCGAAGATCGGCGGAATATCGTCAGCGCCGGAGATGTCGAACCACTCGAAAATCGCCGGTGACCGCAAGACATCCCGGATTGACCGGGAATGTCGAATTCCGATCGTGACCAACACCCTGCGCGGTTCCCAGATCGATTCGTAGAGGACAACGTGATGGGCCCCGATCGATGACAGACCGTCCCGATGTTTCTTGAGCCATGTCCACATCCGGCCGACATCATCGACACGGAAATCGCAGGCAAGAATGTATGAGCGCACATCATGCTCACCCATTGGTTACCCTTTCCGCCTGCGGCGCCAAGTAGTTAGCAGAGTCTAACCTTACTTGAGCTGAGCGGTCCATACGGGCGGGGCGTGAGGGCGCCGGTGGCCCAGGCCGCCTGACCACACTCCGGGAACACACCGCCCGCAGTGGAGGAACACGCCGTCTGTAGTGAATAGGGTGCGCAGTCGCCCACGGTCGTGCACTAGATTGGAAGTGCCCGCACACAGTCCGCGCGGCGCACGCACGCGACCAGTCATCAAGGCGTTGAGGAGCGATCATGCAAGGCGATCCCGAGGTTCTGAAGCTGCTCAACGAGCAACTGACGAGCGAACTCACGGCGATCAATCAGTACTTCCTGCATTCCAAGATGCAGGACAGTTGGGGCTTCACCGAATTGGCGGCGCACACCCGCAAAGAATCGCTCGAAGAAATGGTGCACGCCGAGGAGATCACCGATCGCATCCTCCTTCTGGACGGTCTGCCCAACTATCAGCGGCTGTTCTCCCTGCGGGTCGGGCAGACGCTGCGCGAACAATTCGAGGCCGACCTGGCAATCGAATACGAGGTGGTCGAACGCCTCAGGCCGGGAATCATCTTGTGCCGCGAGAAGGGCGACGCAACGTCGGCGCAACTGTTCGAGAAGATCCTTGCCGACGAAGAAATGCATATCGATTATCTCGAGACCCAGCTTGACCTGATGGGCAAACTCGGCGATGAGCTCTACTTGGCCCAGTGCGTGGCCCGCCCGCCTGCGTGACGGTTCCGAAGACACCCCGGCAGGCAGGCGAGCCCGCTCGACGCGAAAGGCCCCGTACCATTCGGTCATGAGCCGAATCGGGGACTTCGCCGACGACGACGTCTCGGGTTTCGCGGTGAGATCACCCGAGCTGGGCGCGGCAATGGCCGGCTTCAGCAAGGCTGTGTACACCAAGGGCAGGCTGCCGATGCGGGTCCGCGAGGCCGCCCGCATCGTGATCGCCCACGCCAACGAGTGCGTGGTGTGCCAGAACACCCGGGATTCCGAGGCTGAGGCCCACGGCATCGATGAGGAGTTCTACGACCACGCTGGACAGTGGCAAACCTGGCCCGGCTACAGCGACGCCGAGCGGATTGCCATGGAGTTCGCCTATCGATTCGCCACCGACCACACCGGACTGCGGGATGACGAAATCTTCTGGGGCCGTGCCAAGGCACATTTCGACGACGAGTTGATGAGCGATTTGGCGATCTCGTGTGCGATGTGGGTGGGGATGGGCCGCATGCTGCGGACCCTCGACATCGGCCAACGCTGCAAGATCACGCTCTGAGCATCTGGCGCCGCGACACCGTGACTGGTATCCATGGCTGACATGGTCGCCAACCCGCTCGTCGCCAAAGCCATCGCCCAGCTGGAGGCAGAGGGTGTGAGCACCCTGATCGGTACCGTGGTCAACCCCGCGGGGCTCACCCACGCCAAGACCATTCCGCTGCGACGACTGGGCGCGTTCGCCGATCCCGGGCTGGGCGCCAGTCCGGTCTGGCATGTGTTCGCCATCGATCAGACCGGCATCGTTTTCGGCGAGTCGACCGGGGTGGTGGGGGACGAGCGCGTCCGCATCGACCTGGGAGAGTTGCGGATCCTCGGTGACGGATTAGCTTGGGCTCCAGGCTCTTTCTTCCATCAGGACGGATCGCCAGATCCACGCTGTTGCCGCGGGGCGCTCAGCCGGATAGAGGCACGGTTATCGGACCGCGGCATCGAGGCGCTCGTCGGCCACGAAATGGAGTTTGTGCTCGTGGGTCCCGGCGGCGAGCCCCTGCCTTCGCATCTGTGGGCGCAATACGGCCTGGCGGGTGTGCTCGAGCACGAGGGATTCGTCCGGGATGTCACCGACGCCGCTGCCGCCTCCGGCGTGGCCATCGAACAGTTCCATCCCGAGTACGGCGCCAATCAGTTCGAGATCTCGCTGGCTCCTCGGGAGCCCGTGGCCGCAGCCGACCAGCTGATCCTGCTGCGCATCATTGTCGGCAGAGTGGCCAGACGGTACGGGATGCGGGTCAGTCTGTCGCCGGTGCCCTTCTCCGGAAGCGTCGGATCTGGCGCCCATCAACATTTTTCGCTGATGCGTGCAGGATCCGCACTGTTCGCCGGCGGTACCGGCCCCGGGGGGATGACGGCAGAGGGTGCGTCTGCGGTCGCGGGAACTCTGGCCGGGCTGGGCCAAGCTCAAGGTGTGCTGTGCGGCTCGATCCTGTCGGGATTGCGTATGCAGCCCGGCCACTGGTCGGGTGCCTACACCTGCTGGGGCATCGAGAACCGCGAGGCAGCGGTACGATTTCTACCCGGGGGACCGGCCAACCCGCACGGCGGCAACGTTGAAATCAAGGTCATCGACCCCTCCGCCAACCCTTATCTCGCGTCAGCGGCAATCCTGGGTCTGGCGCTCGACGGCATCGACCGCGCGCTTGAGCTACCCAAGGAGGTCGCCGTCGATCCATCCACGCTGAGCGAGATCCAGCGAGACGAAGCCGGCATCTGCCTACTGCCCCCTGAACAACCCGAGGCGATCGACGCTCTGGACCGATCCGCGCTACTGCGCGGCATTCTCGGGGACGACGTGGTGGACGCGGTCGTCGCGGTACGGCGCCACGAGCACGACAATTATGCCGAACTGGGGCCTGAAGACCTCGCCGAGAAGTTCCGCCTCGCCTGGAGCGTATGAGTGACGGCGCTGCGCGAGCATGTCGAGGCGGTGCGACTGGTCGATCACCACGCGCACGGTTGTTGGCTTAGCCAAGGTGATCGCAATCGCTTTGAAAACGCGCTCAATGAGGCCAACACCGAGCCGCTCGCACCGTTCGACTCGGCCTTCGATACTCAGCTCGGCTTCGCGGTCAGGGCCCGCTGCGCCCCGCTTCTCGGCCTGACCCCGCACGCCGACGCCGACGCTTACTGGAGGCGCCGCAGCCAAGTCCCCGAGCCTGAGCTCGCCACGTTGTTTCTGTCCGCCGCGCGAGTGTCCGATTGGCTGGTCGACACCGGATTCGCCCACGGGGTAGCCGATCTCGATGCCATGGCCGGCCTCGCGGTCGGCGAGGTACGGGAAGTCGTCCGGCTGGAGTCGGTCGCCGAACAGGCCGCGGCCGCTCCAGGTGACTATGCTTCGGCGTTCGACGACATCCTGTGGCGGCGAACCCGCAAGGCGGTGGCGACCAAATCGATCCTGGCCTACCGCGGCGGCTTCATCGGCGACCTCTCCGATCCCTCGCCCGGCGAGGTCACCGCCGCCGCCACCCGTTGGCGTGAGGACGGCGGAACCCACCTGACCGATCGGGTATTGCTGCGCTTCGGCCTGCACAGGGCTCTGCGGTTGGGAAAGCCACTGCAGTTCCATGTCGGGTTCGGCGATAGGGATTGCGACCTGCACGCCGCCAATCCCATGCACCTGCTCGATTTTCTGCGGGTCAGCGGTGACACACCGGTCATCATGCTGCACTGCTATCCCTACGAACGGGAGGCGGGTTATCTGGCTCAGGCATTTAACAATGTCTACCTCGACGGCGGCCTGGCCATCAATTATCTGGGTGCGCGGGCGGGCGCGTTCATCGCGCGGTTGCTCGAGATGGCCCCGTTCCGCAAGATCCTGTACTCCTCAGACGGCTTCGGCCCGGCCGAACTGCACTATCTAGGCGCGCAACTATGGCGCGCCGGCATCGCCGCGACGCTGCAGCGCTTCCTCGAAGCCGACGAGTGGAGCCACGCGGACGCCGCCCGGGTCGTCGACCTGATCGCACACGGAAATGCCCGCCGCGTCTACCAACTGGGCTAGAAGCCTATGGCGTGGTGGATGGGGCAACGCTGATGTGCCCGACTTCATACCAGCCCGGTCGCATCGAACACCCAGGACATGTCCGCATTGGCGAAGTCCGCCAGCCACGTCGGTGGCGCATGGTTGACCAGCGCAGCCATGTCCCAGTAGTCCTTCCACAAAGTGATTTTGCCGTTCTCGACACGGTGCACGGTGACGAACTGGAGAACCGCGGATTCTCCTGTCTCCCAATGCCATTCTTCTTCATGCTCATACATGACGTCGGCGCCGCTGCTAACCATCAGGCCGTCAGAGTTCTGATAGGAGGCCAGCGGTTCCAATCCGATCTTGAGACGTTTGACAATGTCGTCGGGTCCGCGGGCCGCCGCGGCAGGCCCCACCGGCATGTCCAGATACAGGCAATCCTCAGAAAGGTAGGTCTTCAGCGCCGCCCAGTCACGGCCTGAGAGCGCCGACCACATTCCACGGACCGCTGATTGGACCTGCGCGCCATCGGTGGCGTCAACCGACATGGGCCAACCCACTTTCGGACTCCGTCACGGCAGGTGCGCTGTGGGCGGCGCGCAGGAATCTCCCGGTGCGCCGCGTTCCGACCAGTTCGGTGGGTTCACCGCCGAGGAACACTGCCCTGCCTCCGACGAACACAGCGGTCACGGTGTCGTCGTTGCGATTCACCATGCGGGTCAGCCCGCCGTACTGGTCGACCGGATCTTCGGCATAGGTGTCCAGTGCCGAATCCAGATGCGCCGGGTCGATGATGACGAGATCGGCGCGGTCGCCGACCCGTAGATGGCCGGCATCGATGCGATACCAGTCCGCCAGCTCACCGGTCAGCCGATACACCGCCTGCTCGATTGTCATGAACGGAACGCCCGAGCGCGCGGAGTCTTGCACGTGGCGCAGTAACCGCAGGCCCATGTTGTAGAAAGCCATGTTGCGCAGGTGGGCGCCGGCATCCGAGAATCCCATTTGGATACCGGAGTCGCGGGCGAGTTTCTTGAGCACTTCCGGGCGATGGTTGGAAATGGTGGTGCGCCATCGCAGCGCACTTCCGTGTTCGAGCACCAGATCCAGGAACGCGTCGACTGGATGCAGACCGGCCCGGTCGCGGCCCACCTGTCCGAAGGACTTTCCGATCAGCGATTCGTCTGGGCAACCGACAATCTCGGCATCGAAGAAGTCGCGGTGCCAGACTCGCAGACCGAACTTGCTGTCATACTCCTTTCGGAACTGCCGACGGTAGGCCTCGTCCCGCAATAATTCGTTGCGCTCCAGCTCGTCTCGCAGATGTAGAGCCGCAGCGCCCGCTCCGAACTCCTCGAAGATCACCAAGTCGATGCCGTCGGCGTAGACCTCGAACGGCACCGGCAGGTGCTGCCAGCGGAAGTTCCCACCCAAGCGGTTGATGAGCCTGGCCGCGGGTCCCATCATCTTCACCGCGAGCGGGTTGGACTTGACATCGGCGGCGGACAACAGGCTGGTCTTGAGCGGTTTTCGGAGGATGCCGAGAGACTGGACGATCTGTGAGGCTAGGCTGCCCGGGTTCTCTATGTCAGGCCCGGACTGCAGAATCCGGCCCGAGCGGCGCAGCAGCGACTTCAGCCGACGCAACTCGCGCGGTTTAGCATAGGTCGACGGCAGGGTGCGTGAGCGGCAGACCTCTCCGTCTAGCTTGTCGAAAAGCAGCTGCTGAGAGGACATTCCGACGAAGCCGGCGCGCAGAGCTTCGGTGAGCATATGCTCCATCTGCTCCTGCTCACCTTTGGTCGGACGGACGTCCTCACGGGTGGCGCGGTCCAGCCCCATCGTCGCTGCGCGCATGTCGGAGTGGCCGATGAATGCCGCGAGGTTGGGTCCGAGCGGGCGCGCTTCCAGCGCCGCGATGTACTCCTCGCCGTTGGCCCAGTTCTTGTGTTGGTCCACCGCGTCGATGACGTGTCTACGGGGGATCGCTTCGACCCGGCCGAAGATGTCCCCGGCATCCTGGCCGTCCACGTAGACCGTCGACAGCGAGCACGAGCCGAGCAGCACGGTGGTGACACCGTGCCGCAACGATTCCGCGAGTGCCGGCCCGCCCAGCACCTCGACGTCGTAGTGGGTGTGAATATCGAGCATGCCGGGCAACACCCACGTCCCACTGGCATCGATCACCTGGGGGCAGTCGGTCTCGTCGAGCTTGTCGGTCGTGATGGAAACGACGTGTCCGGCGCGGATGCCTAGGTTGCGAATCGCCGACGGCGCCCCGGTGCCATCAAACCAACGGCCGTTGCGGATGATCGTGTCGTATCTCGCATCGGTGTCCATATCTCCCAATCCACTCACCGCCACATCACACTGCCCGCACCAGCGGGAGTCAACGAAATCTGTGAACAGATTTCACTTACTGTCAACTACAGTACGTGAACTGCAACGACGCGATTGGATGCGGTTCCAGGACCTTTTGGTGCCGGGGCTCTGGCCGCGAACTCGACCCCGTTGCGGCTCATTGCCCGATAAACAGCCCCCGACGTGATTTACCATCCAGGGATGTTTAGGACGTTCGCTGTTTTGGCGGCCACCTCGCTGGTCCTCGGCTCGACTTCAGCAGTCGCTGGCGCCCAGCCGGCTGAGCCCCCCTGCAACTACCGACTGACTCCGCCCACCGTGGTGAACGTGTCGGGCACCGACATGGTGACCGCGACGCTCACCGTGGGTGCGTGCGACGGGGCGGTCACCTATCAGACTGTGGCGTGCATTCAGATGGAGGGCAGCGATGGCGCCGGCCAGTGCGCGAAAGGCCGAGGGATCCTGCCCGCGCAGGTCTTCTACCAGCCCTATCACCCGGGCGCCACCTACACCTCGACCGGCCGCGGATGCGCGAACAAGGGGAATCCGCCGCAGCAGTTCTGCGGGGAGAACGGGCCGATCACCGCCACGCTGTAAAAAGGCGCCACACTGTAGGACCGTCGCTGCTAAGCGCTCCAGGCCACCGGCAGCCGCTTGATCCCGTGGATGAAGGCCGAATGCAACCGGTCGGGTTCCTCGGTCGCATGGATGTCGGGAACCCGACGGTGCAGTTCCTCGAACGCCACCGTGATTTCCCGGCGCGCCAAATTGGCGCCCAGGCAGAAATGGGCGCCGCCGCCGCCGAAGCCCAGATGCGGGTTCGGCTGCCGGCGAACGTCGAACATCCACGGATCGACGAACTTGGACTCATCGCGGTTGGCTGAGTTATACCAGAGCGTAACTTTGTCTCCCGCAGACATTTTCACACCGCCTAGCTCCGTATCGCGGGTAAGGGTACGACGCATGTATGCCACAGGCGAGGCCCACCGAACGATCTCCTCGACAGCGGTGGGCGCTACGGTGCCGAAGGCCGACCACCACAGTTCGCGCTGCTCGGGATAGCGGCTGAGCGCGAGTACCCCGTGGCTGATGGCGTTACGAGTTGTCTCGTTTCCCGCGACCACCAGCAGAATGAAGAACGAGGCCACCTCAGCCGAGCTCAGCTGCTCACCGTCGAGCTCCGACTCGACCAGGCTGGTCGTCAGGTCGTCGCAGGGGCGTTCCCGACGATCCTCGGCGAGCCTTTTGGCGTACGCACCGATCGCCATTGCCACGGAGACGAAATCGTCGAAATCTGTCGCGATGCCGGGGTCGCCGAAGCCCAAGATCACGTTCGTCCAATGAAAGATCTGGGCATGGTCCTGCTCGGGAATGCCCATCATGTCGCAGATGACCTGCAGCGGAAGCGGACCGGCCAGCTCCGAAACCAGCTCGCCGTGCCCGTCGGGATGAGCGGCGATCATCTCCTCGACCAGTCGACGTGCGCGTCGCCGCACCGAATCCTCGATGAGCGCAAGCACTCTCGGAGTGAACGCGCTGCGGACGATGCCGCGCAGCCGACCGTGTCGTGGATCGTCCATCGCGATCATCGAGCCGAAATACTCACTGAGCTCGGGGCTCTGGTCACCGATCGTGATGCCGAGTGCCGAGCTGAAGATCTCGGGGTGTCGGCTGGCGTAGAACACGTCGTCGTAGCGGGTGAGTGCCCAGTGCCCGGCGACCTCTGCGCCGGCGTTGAGGACGAACGCATCGTGGAACGTGGTCGGCGCTTCGCGGCGCAGCGTGGCGAACGCGCCGTCGCGGATGTCGTCGTCGAGGCCCCAGAAGTCCCAATTTCCGAGGTCGATGTCACTCAGCGGGATTTCGGGCGGAGGGATCCCATTGGTTCGGGTGACGCCCATTCTCACGCCCATGTCCGCCAAGCGTAGCCTTCCGGTCCGGCTTCGTGGCCGAATATCAACCCTCTGCGACTGCCTTGATGCGCTCCAACGTCTTACGCATATCCCGAATGTTGCGGCGGCGGCGGAGCTGACCACCCAGCAAGGAATACAGCGACATCAGCGGGTTCTCGATCAGGCGGAACGACTCGGTGACCTCGGTGCCCGAACCCGACGGCGTCAATCGATAATGCCAGTTGTTGACCGCCCGGTCACCGGCGAGCACCTCGAATCCGAACTCCCGGCCGGGCTCGCAGGCGGTGACCCGGCACGTCGTCCAATACACCGGGCCGATCTCGTTGCGCCGAACGTGCCCGCGGAACTTCGCGCCCAGCGCGGGGCCGGTGGCGCCGTCAAGCCATTCTGCCTCGAACGTCTCCGGAGAGAACTTTCCGGTGTTGCGAATATCGGCGATCAACTCCCAGATCCGCTCCGCTGGTGCCGCCATGGACACTGTCACCGAACCCTGCATCGTGGTGCTCCTCTCCCGCGCAATTATTCGCGGCCTGCATCTATGTTAGGCCGGGGGCTGGGATTCCGTTACGACCGCGCGGGCGGCCCCGGCTCAGCCTGGGCCGCATCTCTGCGCCGGGCGGCCATTCCCGCAAGTGCCTCGAACGCCACCCGGTGGGCGGCGTTGACCGTCAGTTCGGCGTGGTCGTAGGCCGGTGCCACCTCGACGACGTCGACGCCGACGACGTCGTGCTCGTAACACAGTTGACGGACCATTCGGAGCAGGTCCGCGCTGGTGATGCCGCCGGGCTCTGGGGTACCGGTGCCCGGCGCGTGCGCCGGGTCGAGCACGTCGATGTCCACCGAAACGTAGAGCTTGTCGGCTTTCGCGAGGGCCTCGCCCACCGCGGCGCGCATGACCTCCTTGAAGCCGCGGTCCCAGATTTCCTGCATGGTGTGCCAGGTCATGCCCTGCTCGAGCATCCATTCGAACGTGTCCTGGGGAGGCCAGTAGCCGCGCAGGCCGACCTGAACGAAGTGGGTGCCCGGTACCGCGCCCGATTCGATGAGCCGGCGCATCGGCGTGCCATGGCTGGCCAGGTTGCCCTCGATTTCGTCTGCGGTGTCGGCGTGCGCGTCGAAGTGGACGATGCCGACGTTGCCGTACCCGTGCACATCAGCGACCGCGGTGGCAGCCGGCCAGGTGATCGAATGATCACCGCCCAGGATCACCGGGACGATGCCGCGCTCGGCGAGGGTATGAACGCGTTCGCGAATGTTGTTGTGCGACACTTCGGTTTGACCGTGCGGACAATACGCGTCGCCAAAGTCGATGACCTCCAGCCAATCGAAGATCTCCAATCCGAGATCCAGGTGGTAGGTGCCCGGCTCGTAGGCCGTCGCGCGGATCGCGCGCGGGCCGAACCGCGCCCCCGGCCGATTGGTGGTCCCGATGTCGAAGGGGGCCCCGACGATGGCCACATCCGGTTTCCACGCGTCGAGTTGTTCGACCTCGGTGAGCAGGGGACGGTGACCGAAAGACACCACACCGGCGTAAGCCAGGTCGAGTTGCTCCGCCATCCCCGGCGGAATCTCGCGGCGATGGTCGTGATCGTGGCCCATGGGAAGACCGTACCGCTGATCAAGTCGAAGAAATGCTCGATATCAGCTAGTTGCCGAACCGCTTAGTGCATCCCGCAGCGCCGGGGGAATCGGCCGCTTCGCCCAGTCCGCGGTCGACACCACGACATAGACGTTGTGCCCTTGCACGGCGATCCGTTCGTCGGCGCCGGGGGCCTTCCGGCGAACGCCGAACGCGACCGTGAAGCTCGTCGAGCCGATCCGCGTGCACTCGGCAGTGACCCGCACCTCGTCGCGCCACCGGACCGAGGCTAGGAAGTCGATCTCACTGTGCACCACCTGGAAGTCATGGCCACTCGAAATCAACTCGGGGTAGCCGACCCCCAGATCATCGAGGAGCCCGGTGCACGCCTCATCGAACCAGGTCAGGTAGTGACCGTTGAACACCACGCCCTGTTGGTCGATCTCGGCGTAGCGCGGCACAACCGGTAGCGAATACGCGCTCACAGCGCTCACCCTAATGCGGGCAAATCCGCCATCGTCGAGCCCACTTCGGCGCAGGTTGTATGAGACGGCGCAGGTTGTATGAGACTCAGCCTATGAAGCTGGTCACGATCGATGAGATCCGCGCTGCTGCCGAACGGATCCGAGCCCACGTCGTGCGCACTCCGCTGCTGGCGGCGCGGTGGGGAGACGGCGATCGGCCCTTGTGGATCAAGCCCGAGAACCTGCAGCCCATCGGCGCATTCAAGGCGCGCGGCGCCTTCAACGCCGTGGCCGTCACCGCCTCCGGAGGCGCGAAACCGGCCGCGGTCGTGGCTTACTCGAGCGGCAACCATGCCCAGGCCGTGGCATTCGCGGCAGCCACCTACCGGCTGCCCGCCCACATCGTGATGCCCGAGGAAACCCCGCGGGTCAAAGTTCATGCGACCCGCGAGTACGGGGCGAACGTCGTGCTGTGCGCAGCGGGGGAGCGGGAAACCGTGGCAGCCCGGATCGCCGCCGAGACCGGCGGCCTGATGATTCCTCCCTTCGACCATCTCGATGTCATCGCCGGGCAAGGCACTATCGGCCTGGAAATTGCCGCTGACCTGCCGTTGGTACGCACTGTTCTGATTCCGGTCAGTGGCGGCGGGCTGGCGTCAGGCATAGGTAGCGCGCTCAGGGAGCTGTGCCCGCAAGCAAAGATCTTCGGGGTCGAGCCTGAGCTGGCCGCCGACGCCACCGAAGGCTTGGCTCGGGGCCACCGGGTGAACTGGCCGGTCGAGGATCGCAACCGCACTATCGCCGACGGACTGCGCTCACAACCTTCGGCGCTCACATTCGCCCATCTCGAGAAGGTCCTCGACGGGATGATCACCGTGTCGGAGCGCGAAATCCGTTTCTCGGTAGGCGAATTGGCACGCCGTGCCCATCTGGTCAGCGAACCCAGCGGAGCGGTCGCACTGGCCGGCTACCGTCAAGGCTCAACCCCGTCAGGACCCACCGTGGTGATCCTGTCCGGCGGGAACATCGAACCCCAACTGCTCGGGGAAATCCTGGCTGAGCAGGCCCCCAACTGATTCAACAGATGTGCAATTACAGGTTACGGGGAGGTAACGGGTATGGTCTCCCGAGATTGCGTCATATGGACCCGTCGGGGGACTGTGGGCGACCAAAGGAGTGTTTTGTGGACGCGGTACTGGGCTTATCGGTGACACCGTCTGCCGTCGGTTTGGTTCTGGTGCAGGGGCAGGACTCCGACGGCGACACGATGGACGGCACAGGATTCGAGGTCGACGCCGGCGGGTCGTGGAATGCGGTTCAGACATCTGAACAGGCGGTTGAGGCGGTCCTGCGCGCCGAGGCGATCGCTGCGGGCCGTGGACACCGGGTGCAATCCATCGGCGTGACCTGGAGCGACAAGGCCGACGCCGAGGCCGCACTGCTGCTGAAGTCGCTGAGCGATTCGGGCTTCGGCAACATTGTCCCGGTTCGGCTGTCAGAAGCCACCGATGCGCTGGCCCGGGGCATCGCCGAGGTCGCCGGCTATCGGACCACGGCGGTCTGCGTCATCGAACCCGAACACCTCATCGCGCTGGTCGTTGCGCCCCAACAGGGCGCGGTGCAGACCGCGGTCAACCATTCAGTCGTCACCGAGCAGGATCTCGCCGGTTGGTTGAGCACGGTGTTCTCCAAGGCCGACTGGCGACCCGAAGCGCTGGTGCTCGTTGGCTCCGCCGAGGATCTCGACGGATTGCGACCCGTCCTCCAGGACGCGCTGTCGGTGCCCGTGTTCACCCCCGCCGAGGCGCAGCTCGCCCTGGCGCGCGGGGCGGCATTGGCGTGCGCGCAGACCGCGGAATTCAGGCTCGACAACTCGGTCCGGGCTGTCGTCGGGGATGACCTGTGGGATGTCGCCGGGAATAGCACTGCTGGTACCGAACAGCCCACCCCCCTGCGACGTGGAGCCCGCCACCGCACACAAGTGGGCCCGGCGGCCGTCCTGGCCGCCGGAGTCGTCACGTTCGTGGCGTCAGCCTCCGCGGCACTGGCCTTGCAGGCCGCCCCCGAGCGATCCGACCCGCAGGCTCGCGCCGGCGCCGACGCGTCCGCGCGCGCTCCCCTCGCGGTCAGGGGTACTACCCCCGCGCCGCTGCAGCAGTCAGCCCCGAAGCGTGAGGCCGCACCTCTGGCCGCCCCCGAGGTAGCGCAGCCACCCACTGCCGAGGTGGCGCAGCCACCGACTGCCGAGGTGGCGCAGCCACCGACAGCGCTGGCCGCCCCGGTCCCGGATGCCCGCCAGATTTCCCAGGAAGCAGCGCTGGCGGTAGCAATGAGGCTGGAACCCGAAGCCCCCGCCGCTCCGCCCCCGCTGGACGCCCCTCCGGCACCGTTCGGCGCTGCGCCGCCCGACATGATGACACCGGACGCGGTTCCGCCGCAGGAACCGCCCGGCCTGGTGCAGCGGATTCGGGATCGGCTCTCCGGCCCCGACCAGCCGCCGGTGGACGTACCCCCGCCGCCCGGAGCGCCGCTGCCGTAGTGGCCGCAGGCACCGCACGGTGCCGCGTTCTGCGTCGCCGGGATGGCCGCCGGGATAGTCGCCGGGATAGTCGCCGGGATGAACGCCCGGGGCGACCGCAGCCATAAGCAGCGCTTCGGCTGGCCTCTACCCAGCGATCCACAAACCGGTCCCACAGACCTGTCACGGGCGGCCCCTTGCGTCGCTACCCGGGCTTGGTGAACATGCCCTGAAACGTTCTGACACCCGATATCGATAGCAGACCAGAGGCAACCGATAAGAAATCTCCAGATTAAGAGCGCGACTTCACCGCCCGCGCCAAAGAGGCATTAGGATGGCAATGTGCTCAGCGCCCGTCTGCAGCGAACTCAATTCCCGCGCAGGTTCATGCGACGTCTCGGGGCGGTGATCGGCGCTTTCATCATGGTGACGGCGCTGTCGACGGTCCTACCGGTCGCCTCGGGCTCAGCCGTATCAACTGCTCCGGCAACAGTTGCCAGCGTGTCACCCGCGCCGGGACAAACCGTTGGCGTGGTCCACCCGGTCACCGTGACCTTTACCGACGCTGTCGGCAATCGCGCCGCCACGGAGCGGGCAATCGCGGTCACACCCGCAGGCATGTCCGATCGGGCGTCCGGTTCATTCACCTGGCTCGACGATCGCACCGTGGAATGGAATCCAGCGGAGTTCTTCCCGGCGCACACGCCGATCAACGTCTCGGTAGGCGCGTTCGCCACCAGCTTCCAAACCGGATCGTCGGTGGTCAGCGTCGCCGATATCAGTGCTTACTCCTTCACCGTCAGCATCGACGGGGTGACTGCGCGGCAGATGCCTGCTTCGATGGGCAAATACGGTTTCGCCACCCCGATCGGCAGATTCAGCGCGCTCGGCAAGGAGCGCAGAGTCACGTTCGACTCTCGCACCATCGGTATTCCTCTCGACGACCCCGAGGGCTACCTGATCAAAGGTGAGTACGGCGTCCGGGTGACCTGGGGCGGTGTGTATGTGCATTCCGCGCCGTGGTCGGTGGGCTCACAAGGTTATGCCAACGTCAGTCACGGATGCATCAATCTCAGCCCGGACAACGCGGCGTGGTATTTCAACACCGTGCGCGTCGGCGACCCGATCATTGTGCAGGCCTGAGCGCTGTCCTGATGTAACGATTCCCGGACCGCCGCAGATGCACTCAATGAGCAGCAGCACATCTGCGAAACTCGGAGGGAACATCGGTGAAATCCGTATTCGACGCGAAACACGTTTCCATCGTCGGGGGAGCAGCGTTCGTAGCGCTGGTCTGCGCCGCAGCGCCCGCCGCAGCCGAGCCGACTCCGCCACCGCCACCGGTTCCCGCCCCACTGCCTGCGCCCGCGCCGACGCCGGCAGCAGAGGATTCCGCGCAAGCGGTCACGAATTCTGCAGCCGAACCCATCGTCGAGGGTGTACCTCATCTGCTGAGCCCGGATAACCTGCCGCCCGGCACCACCGACACCCCGGTGACGCAAAGTCAGCCCCGGCGCACCTACCTGCGAGAACTGTGGCACGCGATGCAGACCCAGGAAGTAAGTGCTGGTGATGCGCTCCTCCTGCTGACGCAGCGCCCGATGGTCGCCGACGCGACGCCGCCGCGAGGCATGCCGACCGGACCGCAGGCGCCGTCGCGAGGCATGCCGACCGGAGCACAGGGGCCGTCGCCAACCTCGCTGTCGCCTGAAGACGCGCCGCTGTCGTCAGACGCACCGCAGTCGTCAGACGCGCCGCAGTCGTCAGACACGCCGCAGTCGTCAGACGCGCCGCAATCATCAGACGCGCCGCAATCGTCAGACGCGCCCTAGCTACCTTTCTGCCCCCGCCGGCGATGCCGGCTCGATGCGGGCGGGCACGTGCTTGTGCCAGGGCGTTCCTGCGTAGGCGTCACGCCAGTCACTCGAGGTCAGGGAATTGGGCGCCACACCGGGAATTCGCTGTCGGCCGTCACTGTCGACAAAGTCGAGCCCGTATCCGTTGGGTAGGGACGCGTGTCCGGGCAGCATTGCGTCGCTGATCTCGACCGTCGCCTCCGCTGTGCCGGCCGTGGTGGTGATGCACGCGCGGCCGCCATCGGTGAGGCCCAACGCATCGGCGTCCTCGGCGCTGACCCGCAGCGATCCTTCGGCGTCCCGCTTACGCCACGAGGGGTCACGCATGATGTCGTTTGCGGTGTACGCGCGCCGCTCACCCGCAGAAAGCACGATCGGGAAATCCGGTGTGGTCAATCCGATCGGCGTATCGGCCAGTGCTCGCAGGTCAGCCAGCATCTGCGGAATCTCCACAGCAATCTTGTGGTCCGGATGTGAGATCAGCGCAAAGTCGTCCTCGTATTCATGGACGGTGAACGTCACACCTGAACGGCCCTCGAGAACTGCGGCGAACAGTGCATTGCCGTCTGCATGCCCGGCGCGACGAACCGCCTCGGGGTAGGCCATCACCGCCTTCTGCGCCAGTCCCCACAGCGCTGCCGCCCCGGAAAGCCCTTCGGGCAGCGTAGGTCCGAGTGTCTCGTACAGCACGAAGGGCAGCACCTTGCCCAGTCCGGGATTGGCGCCGACCGCGGCCAGGAAGGCCTCGGCGAATGGGGCCAGACCAGCCTCCGCAGCCCGGCGCAGGGGAGCCAACTCAGCTTCCTCGACGACGCCGAGTGCACGCATGAGGCGAGCCCAGATCTCCGGTTCGGGCAGAGTCCCCGTCAGCGGTTCCATTAACCGGTGCCGCAGGTGGAAAGTGTTGTGCGGGAACTCGAGGTTGAAGAACGTCGCCTCGACCTTCTCGTACTGGGTCGCCGCCGGTAGCACGTAGTGCGCCAGCCGGGCCGTCTCGGTCATCGCCACGTCTATGACCACGAGCAGTTCGAGCTCCGCCAAGGCGAGGGCAACCGCTCGGGAGTCCGCGACCGAGTGTGCCGGGTTGCTGCTCTCCACGATCATCGCGCGGAACCGGTCGGGGTGATCGGTCATGATCTCTTGGGGCACAACGTTGCTGGGCATGAGGCCGCCGATGATCGGCGCACCCGTCACCGGCGTCCGGCCCACGCCGCCTGGTCGGAACAACGGCGCAAAGGACGAATGCAGGTGCTGGCCGCCGCGTTTGGCGAAATTGCCAGTCAGGATCCACAACATCTTGTTGAGGTACGAACTCAGGGTGCTGTTAGGCGACTGTTGCACACCGAGATCCTCGAATACCGCCACGCTGTCGGCCGCCGCGATCCGGCGCGCCGCAGCGCGCAACAGTGCCTCGTCGATACCGCTGCGTAACGCGTAGTCACCGATTGGCACCGAGGAGAGGACCTCGCGCACCGGCTCCACTCCGGAGACGTGCTCGGCCAGAAACTCGTCGTCGCAGAGGTTCTCCTGCACCAGCACGGCTGCCAACGCCGCCAGGCACCATGCATCGGTGCCCGGCCGTACCCGCAAATGGAAGTCGGCCATCTTCGCGGTATCGGTGATGACGGGGTCGATCACGACCATCGACCTGGCCGGGTCCTTGGCGATCTCGTTCAGCACCACGCGAGCGCGTGGAAAGCTCTGCGACATCCACGGGTTCTTGCCGATGAACACCGAGACCTCGGAGTGCTCGAATTCGCCGCGGGTGTGATTGCCGTAGAAGTGCGCATCGACCCAATGCTCCCCGGTCTTCTCCTGGGCCAGCGCGTTGGAGCGGTGATAGGAGCCCAGGGCCTTGAGGAAGGCGCCGCTGTACGCTCCGCCGAGGTGGTTTCCCTGTCCGCCACCGCCGTAGTACATGATCTTGTCGCCACCGTGGGTGTCGGCGATCCCCCGGAAGCCCGACGCAATCTCGGCGATCGCGGTATCCCAGTCGACCTCCTCGAAGGTGCCGTCGGGCCTGCGGCGCATGGGAGATGTCAGCCGATTGGGGTCATTCTGGTAATGGTCAAGGCGCAATGCCTTGTTGCAGGTGTATCCGCGTGACGCGGGGTGTTTCTTGTCGCCGCGGATGCGCGCCAGGGTGCGGTCCTCGACCTGAACCACGATGCCGCAGTTGCACTCGCACAAGATGCAGGCCGTGGGCTGCCAGTCGCTGAGTTTTTCAGTCATCACGGGGTTCACTTTCCGGTGGGGGACGCATTTCGGCGCTCAGCAGCGAACGAATCTCGTTGTGCACCAAATCAAGAGGCGCAAGCTCGCGCGATGCCCGCGCAATGACGACAGCACCCTCGAACGAGGAGAGAACGAGCATGGCCAGCGAATCGGCGCGCTGCGCGGGAACACCGTCACTGCGCAGTCGCTGCGCGATCTCCGCGCGCCAGCGGGCGAAGGCCGCCGCCGCGCGGTCGATGACGGATCTTGCTTGTTCGGCCTTGTCCGGGTCACCCGCTTCCACGGTAACCGCGACCACCGGGCAGCCCGCGCGGAAACCACTGCGCTGCAATTGCTCACGGTAACTGTCGAACAATAAGTCCAGCGCATCGAGAGCCGACTCCGCGGCGCGGAGTTTGGCCGCCACATACTCACCCGCGTAGTCGACCGCTTCGGAGAGCAACTGCGTCCGGCCGCCGGGGAAGTAGTGGTACGCCGAGCCCCGGGGAGCGCCGCTGTGCTCGAGGACATCGGCAATGGCGGTCGGGTGCGCACCCCGCTCCCGGATCAGCAACGCTGCCGAAACCACCATCCGTTCGCGCGGACTTGTCACAGCCCTAACCGGCCTTTCCTCGTCTATGTATAGAACCTTACATAGAGACGGCCCGCCCCGCGATTCGGGCGTTCTCCGTCATGTTCAGCGTGACGAAATCACACGCCGGCGGCCTCGTTGAGGTCGTTGAGTGTGCCGGTCGCCTCGAGGTACTCGTGAACCCAACGTTGGATCACCGCCGAGGTCTTCTCCACCTTCTTGAACTGACCGACAACCTGGCCGACGGGGTTGAATGCGACGTCGACGGTCTCGTCGGGATACTTGTTCGTGGCAGCCACCGCCAGACCGGAGACCATGAACTGAAGTGGCATCCCGAGCGGCTTCGGGTTGTTCGGGTCATCCCACGCCTCAGTCCAGTCGTTGCGCAGCATTCGGGCAGGCTTGCCGGTGAACGAGCTGCTCCGGACGGTATCGCGACTGCTTGCTTTCACGTAGGCCGACTGTTGAACCGGGGTGTTCTGAGCCTCCTCGACCATCAGCCACTGCGACCCCGTCCACGCACCTTGGGCGCCTAGGGCCAGTGCTGCCGCGATCTGCTGGCCACTGCCGATGCCGCCGGCCGCGAGCACCGGAATGGGCGCAACCTCCTTGACCACCTGCGGCCACAGCACGATGGAGCCGACCTCGCCGGCGTGCCCGCCTGCCTCGCCACCTTGGGCGATGATGATGTCAACACCGGCGTCCGCGTGCTTGCGGGCCTGCCGGGGCGCCCCGCACAACGCGGCGACCTTGCGACCCTCGGCGTGGATGTGATCGATCATGTCCTTCGGGGGCGTGCCGAGGGCGTTGGCGATGAGCGTCATTCTCGGATGCCTAAGCGCCACTTCGACCTGCGGAGTGGCCGTCGCCTCGGTCCAACCGAGCAATTGCAGCGTGTTCTCGTTGTCCTCCTCGGTCAGCGGGACGCCGTGATCGGTGAGGATCTTGCGGGCGAAGTCCAGATGCTCCTGCGGCACCATGTCGACAAGCATCTTCGCCAACTCGTCGGCAGAGAGGTTCGAGTCCATCCCCTCGTACTTGTTCGGGATGACAATGTCGACGCCGTAGGTGTGGTCGCCGATGTGCTCATCGATCCAGTTCAGCTCGATCTCGAGCTGCTCCGGGGTGAACCCCACCGCGCCGAGCACACCGAAGCCGCCCGCCTTGCTCACCGCGACCACGACGTCGCGACAGTGGGTGAACGCGAAGATCGGGAACTCGATATTTAGACTTTGCGAAAGAGCTGTCTTCATACAAAACTGTAACACGTTCTAGATCGGCCATCGATACTGCTCAGACCCGCTGGCGCTCCGTCAACGCCGCGGTGGCTCGCGCCTCGCCGACACTTCTAGCTTCGTGCCGCATGACTTCCGGCAGATGTTGAAGGGCGGAAGATGTTGAAGGGCGACAGATGTTGAAGGGCACGGTGTCAATTGCTGACACCGTGCCCTCCACACTGTTGGCCGCGTCGGCGATCAGTTCACGGTGCCGTCGGATCCGCTTGTTCCGGGGGTGCCACCGGATCCTGCGCTACCACCGGGGCCGCCGTTACCAGCGAGGCCGCTACCACCACCGGAGACTGTGGCGTCTCCGCCGTTGCCGCCGTCGCCGCCGTTGGCGCCATCGCCGAGACCGTCGCCTCCCGCTGCGCCATCCTGGCCAAGGGCGTTGCCGCCTCCGGTGTTGGTACCGCTGCCGCCATTGCCGCCATTGCCGCCATTGCCGCCGGGGCCGTCTGCGCCGCCGTCACCGCCGTCACCGCCGGGACCGCCATCGGCCTGGCCAGTCCCGCTGTTGGATGCGTCGGCGCCTGTGCCACCATTGCCGCCGTTACCGCCGTAGCGGCCGCCACTGCCGCCGTCACCGCCGCCGCCGCCCACGGCTTGTGTGTCAGCGTTCTGGTCTGAGCCAGCACCGTCACCGCCGTGACCGCCGTTACCGCCGGTACCGTTGGCCCCGTCGGTGCCGTCGAAGGGAATCACGACGGCGATGGCACCCGTGCCGCCAGTACCACCGGTTCCGCCGTTACCGCCGTTACCGCCGTTACCGCCGCCACCGCCCCTCTCGTTGGTGGGGCCGGCGGCAACACCGTTGCCGCCTTTACCGCCGTCAGTGCCGGTACCGCCAGCGCCGCCGTTACCGCCTTTACCGAACCCCAAGTTGCCGTCACCGCCGTCGCCGCCGTCACCGCCGGCACCGCCGGCAACGCCGCCGTCGCCGTTATCGCCGGGATCGGTACCGTTGGCGCCGTCGGTCCCGGCAACGCCGTTACCGCCGGCACCGCCATCGCCGCCATTGCCGAACCCCCACGACAAGAACCAGGAGTCGCCGCCATCGCCGCCAGAGCCGCCGCTACCTCCCGCGGTGACCGCGTTCGCACCGTCGCCGCCGTTGCCGCCGTTGCCGATGATGTACCCGCCGCGGCCGCCGTCGCCGCCGTCATTACCAATGCCTGGATCGCCGCCATTGACGCCGGCACCGCCGTTGCCGCCATTGCCGAAGAAGCTCGCCGATCCGCCGTTGCCACCGTTGTAGCCGTCACCGCCGTTGCCGAGAAACCCGCCGTTGCCACCGTTGCATGCGGTGGTTCCGGTGCAGGTCGTGCCGTCATAGCTGAAACCGTTGCCCCACAAGAGTCCGCCATTAGGATTCTCGGCGGTGCCGTTACCGAACAATTTGAATGCACCCGCGGTGGCCGCCGCACCGAGGCCGACCGAATTGGCGGCTCCGGAGGAGTCCGTCGGGCAGTCGGAATACCCAAAGCAGTCGGCGAGCTCTTGGGCGACATTATCCTGCGGGACGGGCGCGGTCAGGCCCCCCGGAGACGCCAGGACAGGCGCTGCGAGGAATCCGGCGCTGCCAACGGCGAGACCGCCGGCGAAAATGAGCGTACTGGCAGTACGTTTGGCACTGCGTTTGCTGTGATTTGTCATTTCGAAAATTTCCCTACCCGGTTCGGTTTGACGATGAAAAGACTTCGAATGTTCTTTCAATGTGTGTGTGAGGACGAGTCATGTTTCCCGCTGTAGTCGGGCGCTTGTCGACGTCTCCGTCCTGAGCGTGCAGCGCCAACTGCGGACCATGCCGCTAGCAGCTGGCCGACGGCGGCGCCCGGGGGACAGCATTTTCGCGGGCCGAATGGAAAACCGAACGCAGCGCCCCCATGGAGAACGGCAAGGCGAGACTCACCCGATTGCCGACCTCCGTGCGTTCGCGTTCGCACTCAAAAGCCCTTGGCATCCCCCCACCTTTCGCCTGGCTAAACCAGAGCGCAGTAGCAGGATAGGCGCAATCCCTCTTCTCGGGGCCTTTTTGCCGTTTGGCGAGTCCCCATTTTCGGCGCCCTTGTGCCCTTGTGCCCTTGTGCCCTTGTGCCCTTGTGCCCTTGTGCCCTTGTGCCCTTGTAGAAGTACCTTTTTGCTCTTCCAGAAGTCGCCAAAGACACTCGCTGTAAAGCTATCTCGATATCATCGAAAGCCGCCCCGGTAGGGCGGTCCCGCAGCCTTTGTTGGTCGCAGCAGGTTTCCATCCAATAGTTTTTCCGCAAAGCATCATGATCGGGAACTCGGTACCGGGCTGGTCGCACAGGGACTTATGCAGGGCCTGCTCCTGGCTCGGCGGAGACGCGCGGTTCCACAATGGAACGTGTTCTACTTAACCGCCCGCCGCCGGTAGCCGCGAAAGCCCTTTCCCGTCGGCGACATCCGCAACACCGGCCAGCCCTGTTCATCGGCCAGCCCGGCCAAGCCGCGGCGCGGATTCACCGGGCGCGGAAAACCCACCAACTTCATCAGCGCGGCGTCCTCGTCCCCGTCGGCGTAGAAGTAGCTGCGCCTCAGATCGACATCATTGTTCGCGCAGAACTGCTCGGCCGCGGCGGCCTTTTGCCTGCCCCAGATCACTGGCTTGGTGATCCACCCGGTGAGCCGCCCCTCATGGTCGACATCGAAGTGGTTGCACAGCACATGGCCGATACCCAGGTGCCTTGCGACCGGCTCGGCGTGGATAGTCAGCGCTGAGGAGCTGAGAACCACCGTGTGGCCGCGCCGCTGGTGGGCCGCAACGACCCGGCGCATTGCGGGGAACACCCGTGAATGCACCCGTTCGGTGAACAAACGCTCTCCGACCTGGTCGAGTTCCTCCAGGGATTCGCCGCGCAGATAGCCTGCGGCGCGAACGAGCAGGCGCTCGAAATGCATGCGCCGCAATCGATACCGCATCGAGGCCTCGATGACGCCCAGAACCTCGCCGAGGCTTGCCTGACGGCGCCGGATGCGGTCGCCAGCATGTGACGTCGCGGTGAATCCGTCGACGAGCGTGCCGTCCAGATCGAAGAAAGCACCGACTTCGGGTCCGGGGGGACTGACGTCGATCTGCGCAATCGGATGGACCCCGTCTGCGGCATCCGTGGTCATTGCGCTCCTGTGGTGTTGAGGTGTTGAGGTGTTGACCCAACCATGCTACGTGCGTGTCTGCACAACTGGTTTGGTCTCTGGCCGGGTGGAGAACAGCTGGCCCGGCATAAGCGGTCGAAGCGCGATTCGCGGCTGCGGTAGCCTGACGCCTCATGGGACGCGTGGACGGAAAAGTGGCACTCATCAGCGGCGGCGCGCGGGGGATGGGCGCCGAGGATGCCCGGGCGTTGGTCGCCGAGGGCGCGAAGGTCGTGATTGGGGACATCCTCGACGATGAGGGCACGGCACTGGCCGAGGAGATAAACTCCACTACAACGGATTCCGCGCGTTACGTCCACCTCGACGTCACCGAGGCCGACCACTGGGAGGCCGCTGTCGCCACCGCCGTCAACGACTTCGGCAAGCTCAACGTTCTGGTCAACAACGCAGGCACCGTCGCTTTGGGTCTGATCGGCGAATTCGACATGGCGAAGTGGCAGAAAGTCATCGATGTCAACCTCACCGGCACGTTCCTGGGCATGCAGGCCTCGGTGGAGGCGATGAAGACCGCCGGCGGCGGATCGATCATCAACGTCTCCTCGATCGAGGGCCTACGCGGCGCGGTCATGGTGCACCCGTACGTGGCATCGAAGTGGGCGGTGCGCGGCCTGACCAAATCCGCGGCGCTTGAGTTGGGATCGCACAACATTCGGGTGAACTCGGTGCACCCCGGCTTCATCCGGACACCGATGACCAAGTATTTCCCCGACAATATGCTGCGGATTCCGCTGGGCCGTCCCGGGCAACCCGACGAGGTCTCTACATTCGTGGTGTTCCTGGCCAGTGACGAATCGCGCTACTCGACCGGCGCCGAATTCATCATGGACGGCGGCCTGATCTTGGACGTACCCCACAAATAGACCCATCCCCAAATAGGCGTACCCATAGGTGGTCGCGCGGCCGGTGGGCGTGCGTAATTGCTCGTGCGTAATTTCTCGTGCGTAATGTCGTGTCCCGTGAGCGCACGAGCCGGAATCGTGGTGACGGGGACCGAGGTCCTCACCGGACGCGTCCAGGACCGTAACGGGCCCTGGCTTGCCGACCGGCTGCTCGAGTTGGGCGTAGAACTTCGTCACATCACGTTGTGCGGGGACCGCCCGGCCGACATCGAGGCGCAGTTGCGTTTCCTCGGGGATCAGGACGTTGATCTGATCATCACCAGCGGCGGCCTCGGCCCAACGGCCGATGACATGACAGTGGAGATCGTCGCCAGATACTGCGGGCGGGCTCTGGTGCTCGACGACTCTCTTGAAGCGAAGATCAACGCGATCGTCACACGTCTGATGGAGCGCAGTGCCGGCGGCCACGTCGTCGATGTCGATGCGTTGCGCGCCTCGAACCGCAAGCAGGCCTTGATACCGGCCGGCGCGGTAGTTCTTGATCCGGTGGGCACCGCGCCCGGCGTAGTAATCCCGGGCGCGCCGGCCGTGGTCGTTCTGCCTGGACCACCACGTGAGCTGCGGCCGATGTGGGGCGCGGCCCTCGCCACCGAGGCCGTCCAGTCGGCGATCGCGGGCCGCACCCGGTTCCGGCAACAGACGGTCAGGATGTTCGGCCTGCCCGAGTCGGGTCTGGCCGACACACTGCGGGCCGCAGAGATCAGCGTCCCGGATTTCGGACGGTTGGAGATCACGACGTGCCTACGGCGCGGCGAGCTCGAGATCGTGACGCGCTATGAACCCCAGGACGAGGGTGCCTACTCAGAACTGCTCAAGGTGCTACGCGACCGGCACGGGCGGGTGATCTTCTCCGAGGACGGAGCCCTGGTCGACGACCAGATCGCCGGCTTGCTCGACGGCCGGACCATCGCCACCGCAGAATCGTGCACTGCGGGGCTGCTGGCCGCTCGGCTGACCGAGCGGCCTGGCTCTTCAACATACGTCGCCGGCGGCGCGGTGACCTACTCCAATGCGGCCAAGGTTGCGCTGCTCGGTGTCGATTCAGCGCTGATCGAGCAGCACGGGGCCGTGTCTGAACCGGTGGCCGAGGCGATGGCCCGGGGCGCGCTGAAGCGGTTCGGCGCCGACACCGCCGTCGCGATCACCGGTATCGCGGGGCCTGGTGGCGGCACCGCAACCAAACCCGTAGGCACTGTGTGCTTCTCGGTGGCGCTTACCGACCGTCCCGGACACGTCCGGACGCTGACGCGGACCGCGACGTTGCCGGGCAACCGAACAGATGTCCGCGAGCGCTCGACAACGGTGGCAATGCATCTGCTGCGACGGTCGCTGATCGGCCCTCCAGCCGGCTCCGAGCCGATGTGACGCTGGCTGGAGATCTGCAGGCGATAGAGTTGCACTCAACCAGTCCCGATCCCAACCAGTCCCGATATTGAGGAATCATCAATGGTCGACACCGACGAGCGACAGACCCTCTCGGCGGTCGCCGAGGCAGCCGGATGGCATCACCGGGTGGCCGATCGCAGTGACTACTACGACAAGGGGGTCGTCCGCGTGCACATCGTCTGGCGCGGCGAGACCAAGATCAATGGCGGCACCCTCTACCACGACGACATCATGCAGACCTACAGCAGCGACCTGACAACGGTGCGGAGCTGGCTGAAGCGCTGATCCGACCCGGCGCGGCCACATCGGTCATTTGCCGTCGTGGGCGTCCCAGGTATCTCGCATCGTCTGCATGATCGCCTCCGCCTGCCCCATCCCACCCAAGTGGCTCTCGCCCTGCAGTGGATAGAGCTCGGCTCGGGGCAGCATTGCGACCACATGCGCGCCGTGCGAGTAGGGCACGATGTGATCGCAGTCACCATGCCACCAGCGGACGGGAACATTGATCTCGCCGAGTTGGAATCCCCAGTCCCTGGAGAACACCACGACGTCGGCGAATGGCGCCGCCAGCTGTTTACGGCTGCCGTTGAGCAGGTCGTCGAGAAACATCGCCTTGAACTCGGGGCGGGTCAGCAGCCGCCGGTCGCCTTCGGGAGAAACCCTGGAATACAGATACAACGCCGGCTCGGCAACCGGCTTGAGCAGGCGGATCAATCCCGCGGCGAACATGCTGATCGGAGCCCTGGCCTTTTCGAGCAGCGGCGCGACCGGGATTCCGACGTTGCCCATCAAGCCGCCGCCGATACCGTCGCTTCCCTGTGTAGGGGCCACGCCGCCAAGCACACCGACGGCAATCACACGTTCAGGCATCGCCGCCGCGCAGCCCAAGGTGTAGGGGCCACCGCCGGAAAGCCCGATGACAGCCATCTTGTCGATGCCCAGGGTGTCGGCGATCGTACGCAGGTCGTCGGCGAAGTCGATGACCGTCGCGTACTCGTGTGGAGTCGAGGAGCCTATGCCGGGCCGGTCGACACCGATCAAGCGGATCTGGTTCTGCTCGGCGTAGAGCCGCGCCTCGACGGGGATCTGACGTCGGGCCCCAGGGGTGCCGTGCAGCCAGAAGATCGCTCGCCCCTGCGGATCGCCGAACTCGGCGAAGCCGATTCGGCGGTCGGTACCGACGGCGACGTTTCCTTCGAGCTTGGGGCGCGCGATCTCGACGGACATGTGAAAAGTGTCCCATGGCGTCCGTCCCGCTCTGATCCACTCCCCGCGAAACAGATTCGAGCCCGCCGCAGTCAGATCGTTGCGCGCAGCGGATCTACTTATATTGGAGGGAGATTCATCGCGCACCTCGCCGGAGGACCAGTTTTGTTAGGGTAACGCGGTCAGTTCCGATCTGAGCTCACTGCATTTGGCTGGCCTCGTTGGACGCCCGCGTTGCGTTGGAGGTATTCAATGTCGACTGAAGCCGACGGTTCCACCGCAGACGACAGCAAGTTCCTCGCGCAACGAGTAGCCGAACTTTCCGCCGGCGATCCGCAGTTCGCCGCCGCCCGCCCCAGTGCAACAATCGCTGCCGCGATCGAGAAGTCCGCCCCTGTGCTGCCGGCCGTGATTCGAACAACGCTGGAGGGCTACGCGGATCGACCCGCGCTCGGGCGCCGTGCCGTCCAGTTCGTCAGCGATCCGAGAGGCAGCCGAACATCTCTGCGGCTACTACCGAAATTCGACACCATCACCTACCGCGAACTATGGGACTGGGTCGGCGCCTTGTCAAGAGGTTTGACCGAGGGCAACGGATCGGTGTCAGCCGGCGACCGCGTCGCGGTGCTGGGTTTCACCAGTGCCGATTACGCCGCCCTCGATCTCGCTCTGGCATGCATCGGCGCGGTGTCGGTGCCGCTGCAAACCAGCTCAGCCATCTCTCAACTACAGCCCATCGTGATCGAGACCGAGCCGACGGTGATCGCGGCGAGCATCGAATACCTTTCCGACGCAGTCGAACTGGTCGCTGAGGGCGCCCGGCCTACACGCGTGCTGGTATTCGACTATCACGGTGAGGTAGACGATCATCGCGAAGCTCTGGAAGCCGCGCGAACCAGCCTCGCAAACAACTCAGTCCTCGTCGATACACTCGGTGAACTTGCGCAACGCGGACGGGATCTTCCGGCCGCGCCGGTCATCGAACCGGGCGACAATGATCCGCTGGCACTGCTGGTCTACACCTCCGGCAGCACCGGTGCCCCCAAAGGCGCGATGTACCTCCAAAGCACGGTTGCCACGATGTGGGTCCGGTCTGGCGGAACCTGGTTCGGGACCAGCCCCGCATCCATCACGCTCAATGTCATGCCCATGAGCCACATCATGGGCCGCGCGATCCTCTATGGCACCCTCGGCAACGGCGGCACGGCCTACTTCGGCGCCACGAGCGACCTGTCGCTGTTCCTCGAAGACCTTGCCCTGGTACGGCCCACCGAGTTGAACTGCGTCCCACGGATCTGGGAGATGCTATTCGGCGAATTCCAGCGTGAGGTCGACCTCCGGATGGCCAAATCAGGCAATGCCACCGGCGGCGAGGGCCGCACGGCCATCGAATCTCAGGTCTTGCAGGAACAACGCGAGGATCTGCTGGGCAATCGGTGCGTGTTCGCACTCACGGGCTCCGCGCCCACCTCCGCGGAGTTGAAGAACTGGGTCGGTTCGCTGCTGGGCCTGAAACTGGTTGACGGCCTAGGGTCCACCGAAGCGGGGATCATCTGGTTCGACGGCCACGTGCAACGTCAGTCGGTGATCGACTACAAGCTGGTCGACGTGCCGGATCTGGGCTACTTCCATACCGACAAGCCTCACCCCCGCGGTGAGCTGCTCATCAAGACGGCACACATGTTCCCCGGCTACTACAAACGCCCGGAGATCACCGCCGCCGTGTTCGACGACGACGGCTACTACCGGACCGGCGACGTGGTGGCCCAGGTGGGGCCCGACCAATTGGAGTATGTCGACCGGCGCAACAACGTGCTCAAGCTAGCGCAGGGCGAGTTCGTCACGGTCGCAAAGTTGGAGGCGCTGTTCGGCAATTGCCCGTTGGTCCGACAGATCTACGTCTACGGCAATAGCGCGAATTCCTACCTGCTGGCGGTCGTGGTGCCCACCCAGGAGGCACTGGACGGCCATCTGGACGGCGATCATATGACCGAGCTGAAACAGCTCATTGCCGACTCGCTGCACAGCGTAGCCAAGGACGCCGGCCTGCAGTCCTACGAAGTGCCGCGGGACTTCATCATCGAGAGCACGCCGTTCACTCCAGAGAACGGGCTGCTCACCGGGATCCGCAAGTTAGCGCGACCCAAACTGAAACAGCACTACGGCGAGCGACTGGAACAGCTGTACGCCGAACTCGCTGAAGGTCATTCCAAGCAGCTCGACGAACTGCGCCGCACCGGTGCTGCGCAGCCGGTGCTTGAGACTGTCAGCCGTGCTACGGCCGCGCTGTTGGGCGGGTCGACTGCCGACCCCGCGCCGGAAGCACACTTCACCGACCTGGGAGGAGACTCACTGTCGGCGTTGACATTCGCCAATCTGCTCAATGAGATCTTCGACGTGGAAGTACCGGTGGGCGTGATCGTCAGCCCGACTTCGGACCTGCGATCCCTGGCCCACTACATAGAAGCCGAGCAGGCACCCGGGGCGAGCAGGCCCACCTTTGCCAGGGTCCACGGCCGAGATGCTGTCGAGGTACACGCGCGCGATCTCACCCTGGACAAGTTCCTCGACGCCGACACCCTTTCGGCGTCGAATTCGCTGCCCGGACCGACAACCAACGTGCGTACTGTACTGCTGACCGGGGCCACCGGCTTCCTGGGCCGCTATCTGGCTCTCCACTGGCTGGAACAGTTGGACCTCGTCGACGGCACGCTGATCTGCCTGGTGCGGGGTAAGTCCGACGACGATGCCCGTCAACGTCTCGATGCGACCTTCGACAGCGGTGACCCACACCTGCTGACCCATTACCAGGATCTGGCTGCTGATCATCTGGAGGTCATCGCGGGCGACAAGGCCGAGCAGAACCTCGGTCTGAGCCGGCGGACCTGGCAGCGATTGGCCGCTAGCGTTGACCTGATCGTCGACTCTGCGGCGCTGGTCAATCATGTATTGCCCTACAGCCAGCTTTTCGGCCCCAACGTGCTGGGCACCGCAGAGCTGATCCGGATCGCGCTGACCACGAAGGTCAAGCCGGTCACCTACCTGTCCACCATCGCGGTGGGGGACCAGACTGCACCCGGCACGTTCACCGAGTACGCCGATATCCGGGAGATAAGCCAAACCCGGGCAGTCGATCAGAGCTACGCCAACGGCTACGGCAACAGCAAATGGGCCGGCGAAGTGCTGCTGCGGGAGGCCAACGAACTGTGTGGTCTGCCAGTGGCGGTCTTCCGTTGTGACATGATCCTCGCCGACGTCGGCTACCGCGGGCAGCTCAACGTGCCGGACATGTTCACCCGAATGATGTTGAGCTTGGTGGCCACCGGAATAGCGCCGGGCTCGTTCTACCAACTCGACGGCGACGGAAACCGCCAGCGAGCGCACTACGACGGCCTGCCGGTGGAATTCATCGCGGAAGCGGTCTCCAGGATTGGAGTCCAAACCGTTGATGGGTTCGCGACCTACCACGTGATGAACCCTCACGACGACGGCATCGGACTCGACGAGTTCGTCGACTGGCTCATCGACGCCGGATACGGGATTGCCCGAATCGCCGATTACGACGCTTGGGTGAAACGGTTCGAGACCACCCTGCGCGCACTGCCGGACAAACAGCGTCAGGCATCACTGTTGCCATTGCTGCACAATTACCAGGTTCCGGCTACGCCGATTCGAGGATCGATCGCCCCCACCGCGAGGTTCCGTACCGAGGTTCGGAATTCACAACTCCTGTCCGCCAACGATATTCCGCATATCTCACCGCAGGTGGTCATCAAGTACATCACCGACCTGCAGCTGCTCGGACTGCTGTAGCCCAAGCGTTTGGGCAGACAGCCTGCCGGGCATGCACTGGTCTGCCACAACTTTCGGGCAGACGTCAGGCTGGAACGACAACGGTCAGGTGGTTGCCCCGGCGTTCCACCCGCATCTGGGCACGCCGGGCCACCGCCGCAACGGCGGCCGCGTCGCCGGGATCGGATCTGCTGCTCGAAAGAGCACGCGCAAGCCGTCCCTTATGCGCTTTGTTGGAGTGACTCACGGCGGTCCGGCGCCCGCCGGAATGTTCAGCGACCACCTGGACCGAGACCGCACCAGGCACCGTGCCCAGTGCAGCGTAGGAACCCGACCGGAGGTCGACGACCAGTTCGCGTTCGGCGATCCCCAACAGCACCGGTTCCAGCGCAGGGCGCCAGCGGGCAGCGAGCGTCGGCCGGTCCGGCAACCGGGAGTTCGCCGAGAGCCGATAGGCCGGAATCGAGTCTTCGGCACGCAACAATCCGAACAGCGCAGAGCCGACGGCCAGCCGGGCTCTCGCCCGCGCCGCCGCGACGCTCGACAACGATTCGAGGTCCAAGGCGTCGTAGAGGACGCCCGTGTAGCGGTGGATGGCGGGCATGGTCGGAGCCGTGCACAGCTCCGCGTTGCGGTCGATCTCGGCGTCCTGTGAGGCCGAGAGTCCCAGGGCGCGCCGACTCGCTGCAGGATCGGCCGCCAGGGCGACCAACTCTCCCACCAATTGGGTACGCAGGGGACTGAGCGCGGGTGAGCTCAACGCGTCCATCCGCAGCGCAGGTCCATCACCTCCGGCTCGCTTTGTCTCCGATGGTG
>JAHZIT010000151.1 GCA_022601275.1 Actinomycetes bacterium | reverse complement strand
CGACGAAATGCATCTCCGAAGTGCCGGGGTTGGCGAAACACACGTCGACGCCGTTGGCGACCAGGGTCGTGAGAAGAGTGCGAGCGCCGTTCACGCTGCGTCCTGGTCGATTGCGCTGAATACGCGTCTGGCGTTGTCGTGTAGATAGTCTTGGCGAGCCGCGGCAGAAAGCCCGAGCTGGTCCAGCCCGTCCAGCGCATGTGAGTGCCCGATCATCGGATAGTTGGTGCCGAACAGCACCTTTCGTTGTCCGGTACCGGTTTTCATGAACGACACCAGTTCGGCGGGCAGGCGTTTGGTCGTGTAGGCCGAGGTGTCGATGTAGACGTTCTGATGCTTGCGAGCGACGGCGACCATCTCCTCGGTCCACGGATACCCGACGTGTCCGCATACGATGACGAGCTCTGGAAAGTCCAGCGCCACCTCGTCGATGTAAGGGATGGGCCGTCCGGTCTCGGACGGACGCAACGGCCCGGTATGGCCGACCTGGGTACAAAAAGGAACCCCGAGTTCGATGCACTCAGCGAACAGCGGGTAGTAGCGCCGGTCTGTCGGCGGCAGCCGCCAGAGCCAGGGAACCACCCTCAGACCGACGAATCCGTCGTCGCGGATGCGACGACGTAGCTCGCGCACGGCATCCATCGGACGGTCGAGGTCGACCGCCGCCAAGCCGGCAAAGCGTTTGGGGTGTCCGCGCACCCAGCCGGCCACCTCGTCGTTGGACACAAGGTCTAGCCCGTTGGGGCCGCGCCAGGCGCTCAATAGCCCGACGTCGACCCCGGCACTATCCATCGAGGCGAGCGTGAGATCGATGGCAAGCTCTTGCTGCGGCATGGCCGAACCGGTCCAGCGGCGCAGCGACGCGAGCATGTCGTTCTCGAGGAACCGCTTAGTGGGATGCTGCATCCAGGAGTCGATCGTCATCAGGTATGTACATGCTTGGTATGCACGTCGTCCGCGGGTCGTTCCTCGGTGGTGTCCTTGGCCCACCGATAATCCGGCTTGCCTGCCGGTGAGCGTTTGACCTGGTCAACCAGCCATAGACTGCGCGGCACCTTGTAACCGGCAATCTCGTCGCGCACAAAGGCATCTAGGCTTGCAAGGGTCGGACGGGTGCCCTCACGGGCCTGCACGACTGCGGCGACGTGCTGTCCGTAACGCGGGTCGGGAACGCCCACGACAAGGGCGTCGAACACGTCAGGGTGGCCCTTGAGTGCGGCCTCCACCTCTTCGGGGTAGATCTTCTCGCCGCCGCTGTTGATCGACACCGAGCCGCGGCCCAGCATCGTCACGCTGCCGTCGGCCTCGACCTCAGCGTAGTCGCCCGGAATCGCGTACCGCACACCGTTGATCGTCTTGAACGTTTCCGCAGTCTTCTTCTCATCCTTGAAATAGCCGACCGGGATGTGCCCGCGCTTCGCGATGATGCCGCGCACGCCCGAACCGGGCGTGACCTCTCGGCCGTCATCATCGAGCACAACGGTGTTCTTGTCGATGGTCACGCGGGGGCCACCCGTGTGCGACTGCCCCTTGGCGACAATGCTGGTGCCACCGAATCCCGTTTCTGAAGAGCCGATGGAATCGGTGATGATCCGGTTGGGCAGTAGCTCGAGGAACTTCTCCTTGAGGCTGGTGGAGAAGAGGGCCGCGGTGCTCGCGAGCAGAAACAGCGAGGAAAGATCGTATTCCTCAGCCCCAGGTTCACCAGCTGCCAGCAACGCGTCCAGCAATGGCCGGGCCATCGCGTCGCCGGTGAAGAACAACAGGTTCACCTTGTGCTCGGCGACGGTCCGCCATACCGCGTCAGCGTCGAATTCCGGCACCAGGACTACGGTTTGGCCCGAGAACAACGACATCCATGTGGCCGACTGGGTGGCGCCGTGGATCATCGGCGGTATGGGATAGCGGACCATGGGCGGGTTCGCCGCGGCCTGCTTGGCCAGGTCGTATTCGTCGGCGATCGGCTCGCCCGTGGCGAAATCGGTGCCGCCGAACAACACTCGATAGATGTCCTCGTGGCGCCACATCACCCCCTTCGGGAAGCCGGTGGTACCACCGGTGTAAAGCAGGTAGATGTCGTCGGCGCTGCGCGGGCCGAAGTCGCGCTCCGGGGAACCCTGGGCCAATGCCGAGTGGAACTCCACCGCACCGTATTTGAGGTAATCATCGGCCGATCCCTCAGTCCCGTCCTCGACTGACAGGATGGTCGTCACGTTCGGGGTTTCCGGCAGCACGTTGGCGACGCGGTCTGCGTACCGGCGTTCGTGCACCAACGCGACCATGTCGGAGTTGTCGAACAAGTACTTCAGTTCGCCCTCGACGTAGCGGAAGTTCACGTTGACCAGGATGGCGCCCGCTTTGACGATGCCCAGCATCGCGATGACGATTTCAATGCGGTTGCGGCAGTACAAGCCGACTTTGTCGCCCTTCTTGACCCCCTGATCGATGAGGTAGTGGGCCAGACGGTTGGCCTTCTCCTCCAACTGGGCATAGGTCAACTTATGGTCGCCACCGATGAGGGCCGTGCGATCAGGCACAGCGTCGATGCAATGTTCGGCGAGGTCGGCGATATTCAAGGCCACGGCTCTAAACTAGAACGTGTTACATTTTCAGACAAGTCTGAGGTGACGATGTCGGAAGGTGGACTGTCTGTTGAGTCACGGGGAAAGCTCCGAAAAGGGTCCCGACGCCCTTATTGAGCAGCGCGGACACACGCTCATCCTGACGCTGAACCGGCCGGAAGCCCGCAACGCGCTATCCACTGAGATGCTCTCGCTCATGGTCGCTGCCTGGAACCGCGTCGACGAGGATCCCGAGATTCGCACCTGCATCCTCACCGGCGCAGGCGGTTATTTCTGTTCAGGCATGGATCTCAAAGCGGCGACCAAGGCGCCCCCGGGGGATTCCTTCAAGAGCGGCGCGTTCGACCCGTCGAAGATCGAGGGCCTCCTCAAGGGCCGCCGACTCAAGAAGCCGCTGATCGCCGCTGTCGAGGGCCCCGCCATCGCAGGAGGAACAGAGATCCTGCAGGGCACCGATATCCGGATCGCCGGCGAAAGCGCGAAATTCGGCATCTCCGAAGCCAGGTGGAGCCTTTACCCGATGGGCGGCTCCGCGGTCCGGCTCCCCCGTCAGATCCCATACACCGTCGCCTGCGACCTGCTGCTGACCGGCCGCCACATCAGCGCAGCCGAGGCCAAGGAGTACGGGTTGATCGGTCATGTCGTTCCCGACGGAACCGCACTGGAGAAGGCCCTCGAGATTGCCGAGGTGATCAACAACAACGGCCCGCTGGCCGTGCAAGCCATCCTCAAGACCATCCGCGAGGCCGAGGGCATGCACGAGGAAGAGGCCTTCAAGCCCGACACCGCCAACGGCATCCCGGTGTTCCTGTCCGAGGATGCCAAGGAAGGCCCCCGGGCGTTCAAGGAGAAGCGCGCGCCCAACTTCCAGATGAAGTAATTCGGCTCCGATCGAGGCCGCCAACTGCGCCGGCCGATGATTGATCTGATCGCTTGACGGCCCTCGTCGCGTTCAACATACTGATGCAATCAATCGATTGCTTATTTTCAACCCAACTGCCTACCCACGAACTGCCTACCCACCTGAATCGGGCGACCGCACCATGGACGGGAGAGCCGCACTTGCGAACAGCCAGCTTTGAAGATCCGCAGGCGGCTTCGGATCAACCGGGTTCGGCGCGGCCCCGGCCCCAGCGGCTGCATACCTGGTTCAACCTGATGCCGGTCGCCGAGTACGAGAAGCGGCGACCCTCGCGGATTCTGTTCCTCGACACCTTCGTCACCGTCGAGTCGAACGTGGTGGACGGCCGGACCAGGTACGAGGTGTTCTTCGAGGGCGAGCACCCGATGACGGTCGCTGTCGAGATCGGCGTCCTCTTCGTCTGGTACGGCGAGGATCTGCGCAAGCCCGATCGCCCCTTCCCCACCCTCTTCGCCGAGCCCTACGACTCTGCCTACGTGACCAGCACGCCCACCCTGTTCCACAACACACACGTCATGGACTTCGTCGAGAACGGATCGGACAATCTGCATTTCCGCGCCGTGCACCTGTGGGAGTACTCGAAGATCTATGACCACGTGGTGAACGACGAGACGATCACCCTCAAGCAGGACACCCGATTCCGTTACGGGTCATGCTCTACCCGCCGCACAATCCGGTGGCTCTCGAAGATACTGCCGAAACTGGAGCTCACTCAAGACTACGTTTATCACGGGCCGGGCCTCGCGGTCGTCGGCGCTACCGGCGCACGGGTGCCCCGGATGAACGCCCTCGTGAGCCTGACGCCGGAGGGCCAGAATCGCACCAGGGTCTATGTCACGATGGCGATCGACCCGACGACCTTCCCCGCGGTCCTCGAGCGAGCGTTCCAAGCGGTTACCCGAGGACGTCGGCTCTGCGATCTGCTGGCCGGGGTGATGGCGAACTACACCAAGAACGAGTTCGACGTCGACGCCATCATCTGGACGAACAGGAAGTACCTGGGTGCGTCGGGCCTGCTGCCCTCCGAAAAGCCACTGCGCGACGTGATCGCCTGGGGGAAGACCTTCTACCCGAGGAACTTCCAGGAACCGCCGGCTCCCGAGCCGTCCATCGGAGAACCCCGCTGGTGGCCGCTGGACACCGTTGAGAACCTGACGCCGGGAAGCGTGCACCGCTACACCGTCGATGACAAGGAGCTGATCGCACGGCACGACGCCAGTGGCGCGGTGCGGATCTTCGATGCGTTCTGTCCGCATCAGGGGGCTCACCTCGGGTTTGGTGGGGTCATCGACCGCGACTGCCTCCGCTGCCCCTTTCACGGCTTCTACTTCGATGCCGAAGGACGCTGCATCGGACCCAACATCGACAACAAGAACAATTTCATCAAGTCTCTGAACCTCAGCCAAGTCCCCCATCGGGTGCGGCAAGGACGAATCGAGGTCCGGCTGTGAACACGCTTGACCCGGCGGGGCCGGGCTGCACACGGGCGGCGAATCGATGAGAAGCCGCGGCGCAGTCCTGCGCGAATACGGGGGGCCATGGCGCATCGAGGAGTTCGAGCTGGACCCTCCACGCTCGGGAGAAGTTCTCGTTCAGATGGCTGCGGCGGGGCTCTGCCACAGTGACGAACATATCCGGCAGGGTCAGCTGGTTCCGCCCACGGCAGGCCGACATTCCCCCAAAGGAATGTCGATGTCGCCGACTATCGGGGGCCACGAGGGCTCAGGGGTGGTCGTCGAAGTGGGCGACGGCGTCACCCGGTTCGCACCCGGCGACCACGTGGTGGCCTCGTTCGTCGCCGTGTGCGGTCAATGCCGCTGGTGCGCTTCAGGAATGGAGTACATCTGCGACGCCGGTGCCGGCACACTGGCCCCCGGAATGCCGACCGACGGCACATTCCGGCACCACACTGTGGAAGGACAAGATTTGGGGCACGTCTCCAAGATCGGATCCTTTGCCGAACACACGGTCGTGTCCGCCGACTCGATCGTCAAGATCGACCCAGATCTGCCTCTGGTGCCGAGCGCGCTGCTGTCGTGCGCGGTTCCTACCGGATACGGATCCGCGGCTCACCGCGCCAACGTCCGGGGAGGCGACATCGTGGTCGTCATGGGCGCCGGGGGGATCGGTTCGGCGGCAATTCAAGGGGCCCGCATCAACGGCGCGACACACATCGTGGCGGTCGACCCGGTGGAGTACAAGCAGAAGTCGGCTCTCAGCTTCGGCGCCAGTCGCGCAACGTCGACGCCCGCCGAAGCAATCGACGTGGTACGCGAACTCACCCGCGGCGTGATGGCCGACTCGGTCATCGTCTCTCCCTCGCTGATCGAAGCGCCCGACGTGGGAAACGCGTTGGCGCTCACCCGCAAAGGAGGGACCTGTGTGCTGACGGGCATGGCCGCTCCGACCACCCGAGTGGTAGAACTCAACGTCCAAGAGTTCGTGCTGATGAACAAGAACCTGTGTGGCACGATTTTCGGATCATGTAACCCGAAGTCCGATATCCCGCTCCTGGCAAACCTTTACCTGACCGGCCACTTGCAGCTCGACGAGATGATCACCAAGCGCTACAGCCTCGATGACATCAACGAAGCGTACTCCGATCTTGCCGGCGGCGAGCTGATCAGGGGCGTCATCGATTTCGGAATAGCATGAGACTTTGGAATCACTTGAGGTGGACCCAGTCCTTAGGGCGTGCTCGCCATGTACGGCGCGCGTATTCCACTTCGGTGTAGGGCCATTGCGTGATGATGCGACCGGTGGGAGAACGGAAGTAGCTGCCACACTGCGTCCACACCGTCCGCTCCAAGTCGGCGCTCAGCGTAGCGTTATACCGCTGCTCGACTTCGGGTCGCACCTGTAGGCACCCACCCCGGCGGGCAAGCCGCCCGACCGCACTGGCAACCAAGCGGGCGCCGGCCTCGAGGACGTAGACGATCGAACTGCCGGCCTGATTGGTGTTGGGCCCGTACAACATGAAGAAGTTCGGGAAGCCGCTCACAGCTGCGCCCAAGAATGCACTGGGCTCACAACCCCAGTGGTCGTGCAGTGTCGTGCCATCTGCACCTACGATTTCGATGCCCGAGAGATACTCCGACGTTTCGAATCCCGTTGCGAGCACGATTGCGTCGACTTCCACGACGTCGCCGGCCGCGGTTATCACCGTATTCTCGGTCACCCGATTGATCGGTTCGGTCACCAACTCGACATGGTCCTGTTGCAGCGCAAGATAGAAATCGTCACCCAGCAGCACCCGCTTGCAGCGAAACGGATAGTCTGGCGTCAGTGCCCGACGAAGCGCGGCATCGGGCACCGTACGTTCCAAGAATGCTGTCGCGAACTGGGCGCGGCTGGACACGAGCGGGTCATCGGCCATCGTCGCGGTGTTGTCATGGAAGAATTTCCATACGCGCCAACGTTCGCGGCGCACGGCCAACGGGTTACGCCGAAATCTCGCCAACTCTGCCGAGGTGAAGGGGCGGTCGTCCTTGGGGACCATCCATGGCGCCGTACGCTGAAAGACGGTGAGGCGCGTGGCGCTTTTCGCCAGCTCTGGGATGACCTGTACTCCGCTGGCGCCGGTACCGATCACCGCAACCTTCTTGCCCGCCAGGTCGACACGGTCATCCCAACGCGAGGTATGCAACAGAGCGCCTCGGAAGTCGCCGAGACCGGCAATCTCGGGATACTTCGGCGCCCCGAACAGCCCGACCGCACTGACCAGTACGTCAGCCCTGATCGTCGCGAAGTCTCCGGTGCCGCCGCGCTGAAGTTCAAGTTCCCACTGGCGGGTGTCCTCGTGCCAGCGGGCCCGGCGTAGGTAGGTGCCGAGCATGAGGTGGCGGCGTAGGTCGAATTCGTCGGCCACCGACTCCAGGTAAGCCAAGATCTCTGGCTGGCGCGCGTAGGTCCGGCTCCATGATCTGTTCATCGCGAAAGAGAAGGAATAGAAGTGACTTTGGACGTCACAGGCAGCACCGGGATAGGTGTTTCGCCGCCAGGTGCCACCGACACCGTCGCTGCCTTCGACGATGACGATGTCGTCGACTCCGGCGCGCCGTAACGCCACGGCTGCGCCAAGACCGCCGAATCCTGCCCCGATGATCGCCACCCTGGGTGGACGTCGGCGCCGCGTCGCAGCTCGGATCCGGCCCACGGCGTACCGCAGATGGGCCCGTCCAGATGTCACTGCGCGACCTCTTCGGCACGAACATCCAGGCCGTCCAGATCCCCTCTCCGGCGCCAATCCCCCAGGATGTCCGCGTACTCGGTCGGTTGACCGAAGAAGAAGCTGCCCTGCCTCGTCTTCTCGTTCGCCTGTCCCTCGCGGTTGTAGTAACCCGGGGTACATGATTTGGCACGCTGGGCAGTGGCCTCCGAGCGCTCACGGACCGTCTCGACCCAAGCTGCTTCGGCGTCGGCCGATGGTTCGACCTCACTGTATCCATACTCCAGCGCCCGGGCGATGATCCAGGCGACGTGCTTGGCCTGCTCATCAAGCAGATACGGGAAGTTCACGGTAAACCCGGACTGGGCGATGCTCTCGATGAAGCAGTTCGGCATCCCGTGTACCGACACGCCCTGAAAGGTCCGCACGCCGTCGCGCCACTTCTCGGTCAGTGAGAGGCCGTCGCGGCCGATCACCTCGAAGCCGGTCCGCTGGGCGTAGTCGGTGCCGACCTCGAACCCGGTGGCGAAGATCAGGCAGTCCAACTCATAGTTCACCCCGTCGACGACGACGCCTGTCTGGGTGATCCGTTCCACCCCGCGGCCACGGGTATCGACCAATGTGACGTTGTCTCGGTTGAATGTCTGCAGATATTCGTCGTGAAAGCACGGTCGCTTGCAGAAATACCCGTACCAGGGCTTGAGCGCCTCAGCGGTGGCAGGGTCGGCCACCAACGCGTCGACACGGGCCCGCACCTCCTCCATCTTCGCGAAGTCGGCGAGTTCGATGCCGTGCGCCCGCTGCTCAGCGGTACAGCCTGCGGCGGAATGTTGCTGCATCACCGGGATCTTCTTGGTGATGCTGGTCCACGAGTCGGCAACCAGATCTTCCTCGGCTTGCCCACCTGCGGTGAGCATCTGGAAGTTCTCGATGCGTCGGCGTTGCCAGCCCGGCTCCAGACCGGCGACCCATTGCGGATCAGTAGGCCGGTTCGCCCGCACGTCCACCGACGACGGGGTGCGCTGGAAAACATGCAGGTGTGCTGCCGCCCGGGCAAGGTGCGGAACACACTGGATCGCCGTGGCGCCGGTACCGATGATGCCAACGCGCTTGTCTGCCAGCCCGGCGAGCCCGGTGCCGGTGTAGCCGTAGTCCCAGCGACTTGTGTGAAACGCGTGACCTCGAAACGACTCGATCCCCACGATGCCGGGAAGTTTGGGTTTCTGAAGGTAACCGTTGGCCATCGAGACGAACCGGGCAGCCATCTCATCGCCGTGATTGGTGGAGATTATCCAGCGCGATTGCTCTGCATCCCAACGGATTTCCCGCACCTCAGTCTGCAGGCAGGCATTTCGGTACAGGTCGTAATGCTCGGCGATCCGCTGACAGTGCGCAAGAATCTCTGCGCCCTTGACATACTTCTCGGTGGGAACATAGCCGAGTTCCTCCAGCAACGGGATGTACACATACGACTCGACGTCGCAGGCGACTCCGGGGTAGCGGTTCCAGTACCAAGTCCCGCCCACGTCGGCGGCCTTGTCGATCAACCGCACGTCATCGACCCCGCGCTCGCGTAGATGCGCTGCGGTCAGTAGACCGCCGAAGCCGGCACCGACGATCGCGACGTCAACCTCGTCACGCAACGGCGCTCGCGTGAAGTGTGGATCGGCCCACGGGTCCGCACCGAACCCCGCGAACGGGCCGGCCACCTCCACGTACTGCGCGAGCCCGTCCGGCCGCAATCGACGGTCCCGCTCTTCGAGGTACTTCTGCCGCAAAGCCTCGACGTCCGTCGCCCAATTATCGGAGCCAGCCACAGTGTTGATCCTCTTCTGATATCGGCAGCCGCAGTCAACATGGCTGCCGAGGATGGTGGCTCCAACTATATAATCAATCGATTGATCGTATCAAGGAGTCGCACCCTCATCCGCTCGACAGTCCGGCTCTGACTCATGCTCGAACAGTGTTCCGCGGATCAGCCGCTTCGAAGCTTCCAGCGTCGTGTGATAGGTCGCCGGGGAGGCGCTCGCGGCCAGTTCCGTCAGCCCATAGAGAAGCGCATAGAGCACCTCCACGGCAGCCCGGGCGTCGGCATCCTTGCTCAGCTCACCGCGCCGAAGACCATCATCGACTATGCCTTCGACGATGTGGCGCAGCTCCAGAAATTGCACTTCGGTGTTTTGAGCCTGCTTGATGCCGGCTCCTTCAGCCCGGATCGCCCACTCGAACGCCGCGAGATCGGGATACTCGTGCATCAACTTGCCCGACTCGTCCAACACCGCCTCGATACGGTCGACGGTGCCGCCAGAACACTGCGCCGCCAGGTGCAACCTAGGCAGGGCGATGTCGGCCCTGGCCGCGATCGCCGCCGTCATCAGCGCAGATCGGTTGGGAAAATAGTTGTACAGACTGGCGCTGGTCATCCCGGCCATCCGGGCGATCGATCGGATCGTGGCTTTCGAGTAGCCCATTTCGGCGACACAACGCATCGCGGCATTGATGATTCGGGTGCGGGTCGCCTCACCGCTGGCGCCGACGGGCCGGCCCAGTTGCGTGGTCGTCATCACCCCTGCATCCAACGATCCTCAATTCCGGGGACAGACCCCCGAGTTTATCGGGTTTCGGAGCTCCGGTTGCCGATCGCGTATCCCCGTCGTGGCGAGTAGGGAAGAATCGCCGATATGGCTGTCCCTCGCAAAGTGCGTGAAGAAGAAGAACTTAAGCCCTACCAGGTGGAACTGCTCAAGCTCCAGCGGTACCTCGAAGACCAGGACCGCCGCATGATCGTGCTCTTCGAGGGTCGAGACGCCGCCGGCAAGGGCGGCACCATCCGGCGTGTCACGCGCTACATGAATGAGAAGCACTACCGTGTCGTAGCCCTGGGCAAGCCCACCGAGGAGCAGCGCACCCAGTGGTATTTCCAGCGCTACGTGGCCCAGTTCCCCTCCGGCGGCGAGATGGTCTTGTTCGACCGTTCCTGGTACAACCGGGCGATGGTGGAGCCAGTCTTCGGCTTCTGCACCGATGACGAGCATCGGAATTTCTTGCGAGGCGTTGTCGGCTTCGAGAAGGATCTGGTCCGCCAGGGCACCATCCTGGTCAAGCTCTACTTCAGCGTCACCAAGGAGGAGCAGGCCCGCCGGTTCGAACGCCGACGCGACGACCCCCTGCGCCAATGGAAGCTCAGCGAGATCGATGTCCAAGCCCAGGAACACTGGGACGATTTCACCGATGCCAAGTACCAGATGCTGCGACGCACCAGCACCGCCGATGCCCCCTGGACCATTGTGCGCTCCGAAAACAAGCACCTGGCCCGACTCAACGCGATACGCGTGATACTCAACGCCGTCCCATATCAAGAGCGCTCCAACTCGGTCGACTTCGTGCCCGATCAGGAGGTGGTGGTCCCCGCCGCTCAGGAACTCGCCCTCATGGAGGCCGATCGCATCCGCAGTGGCAAGTTCACCGGATGAGCGTTTGACTCACACGCTCTGACGATGAGGACATTCTTGTGCCGGCCACTTCGCCACTAGGGAGACCGGTCGGGGCCAGCGGCGAGGCGACCCGGACCCGGATCATCCATGCCGCGATGCGCTGTGTCGCCGAGATGGGCTACTCCCAGGCCACAATTCGCGGGATAGCCCGCACCGCGGGCATTACCAGCGGCAGCCTGTATCACTACTTTCCGAACAAGTCGGAGCTACTCAAGTCCACCGCCGCCGCCGTCGATGACATCGCGTTCCCACGCCTGCGCGCAGCTGCGGCGGGCAGCCGTGACGTCGTCGACCGGCTCGAAGCGGTATTGGACGAGTCGGAACGGCTGATGCGCGAGTATCCCCACCTTGCCGATTTCGAACGCGCGATCCGCGCCGAGAGCAGCCCCCACCTGCGCGGTGAAGAAGGGCAGCAACTGGGGTTCCAAGCGCTGCGCAGGGTAATCGGCGACATCATCGGCGATACCGCGGCCCGAGGATTGTTACCGTCCTGCACCGATCCTGAGGCAGCGGTGAACGCCATCTACGCGCTGACCCGTGGCTTGACCGAACAGGCGGCGGACCTCCCCCGCCAGACCCACCAGGAAAATCTGGTCTCGGCCAAACAACTCATCAGGGGAACTCTGTTTCGGGCGAACCCGCAGCGCGTCGCTACCGACGTCGCCGGGTCGGTTGGGTGAGCCGGTCAGACTCCCTCGACGCGAACGCCTTGGCTATCGAAGGCCCTCGGCCACCGCCTTGATCTCGAGGAATTCCTCGAATCCGGCCAGTCCCATCTCGCGGCCGATTCCGGACTGTTTGTATCCTCCGAACGGGACATCGCCGGAATACCACACGCCGCCATTGACATTGATCGTCCCCGCACGCAATCGAGACACCACCCAGTCGATGCGAACCTGGTCGTTGCCAAACACCGTGCCCGACAGGCCGTACGGCGAGTCGTTGGCGAGTCGCACTGCATCCGCGTCGCCGTCGTGGGGCAACACAACCAACACCGGCCCAAAGATTTCCTCGCGCGCCACCCGCGCATCATTGCTCAGGCCACTGATCACGGTCGGCTCGATGTAGAAGCCGGTCGAGAGCGTCTCAGGGCACCCGCCGCCGCACGCGAAGCTACCGCCTTCCCGCAGCGCCAGTTCGAGGTAGCCCCGCACACGATCCCGCTGCTTGGCAGAAATCAGCGGGCCGCAAACGGTCTTGGGGTCAGTAGGATCGCCGATTGGGACACGCGCCATGGTGGCAGCTGTCTTTCGCAGCGCTTCGTCGTAGCGCCGCCGCGGGACCAGAAGCCGGGTGGTCAACGCACAACCCTGCCCGGCGTGCGTACAAACGGTAAGTGCCGCTGCCGTACAGGCCGAGGTCAGATCGGCGTCATCCAGCACGATGAACGCGGACTTGCCACCCAGTTCCAGAGACACCTTCTTGATCGTCTGCGCCGCCGCGGCCATCACCGACCGACCGGTTGCCGTGGACCCGGTGAACGACACCAGATCGACCCGCGGATCCTGCGCCAACTGTGCGCCGATTCGGTGGTCGCTCGATGTCACGACATTGACGACGCCGGAGGGGAAGTCGGTTCTGTCGGCGATGATGCGCGCCACCTCCGCCGCACACCATGGAGTGTCAGGAGCGGGCTTGAGTACGACGGTGTTGCCGGCAGCCAGGGCGGGCCCGAGCTTCGCCAGGTTGATCTGATGCGGAAAGTTCCACGGCGTCACCGCCCCGACGACCCCGAAGGGTTCGCGCACGATCGTGCGCCTGGTATTGATGCCCAGCGGGGCAGCCTCTCCCAAATCTTGGCACCAGGAATAGTTTTCGGCGGTGCCGGCCGGGATCGCCAGGTCATCAACCGGCACGTCCAGCTGTCCTTTGTACGTCAAGGCGATGGGCGCGCCCACTTCCGCGACCGTGATCGCACGAAGCGCGTCGATCTCCTCGATCAGCGCCTCCCGCAGTTGGCGTAGGCAGTGCACGCGCAACTCGACGTCGCGCGACCATTCCGATTCGTCGAACGCGCTGCGCGCAGCGGCAATCGCGAGGTCCATGTCCTCGGTGGTGGCATTGGCGGCCTCACCCAGCAATTCTTCGGTCGCCGGATTGATCGTGGGGAAGGTGCCGCCGCGCCCCGCCGTCAGCTCGCCGGCGATCAGCAAGTCGGTCACCTTGCCTGGCATGGCGCGGTTCCCCACTGCCTACCTCCATTCAGCACTGCCTACCTCCATTCAACGACGTTGGCAGCACCACCCGGGTACGAGGGCTGACGCTCAGTGCAAAACCCGTTCGGTCGGCGTGAACACCACCGGCATGGCTTCGGGACCGCTGACGAAGTTGGCCGGCCGCAGCGGCACCACTGCATCCTCGGCAAGCCGCAGGTCGGGAAGCCGCTGCAGCACACGGCTGGTCATCTTCGACAGCTCGAGGCGGGCCAGCTGGTTGCCCAGACAGAAGTGCGTACCGAAGCCAAAAGCTAAGTGATTGTTCGGGTTCCGGTCGATGCGGAAGTTCTCGGGGTCGCCGAAGACACTCTCGTCGAAATTGGCGGACTCGAACATCAGCATGATCTTCTCGTCCTTGCGCAGCGCGGTGCCGTGGAATTCGGTGTCCGCGGTGAGTGTGCGGCACATGTTCTTGACCGGTGAGGTCCAGCGCAGCATCTCCTCGATGGCGCCCGGCAAGAGCGACGAGGGTCCCTCACGGTCTTCGCGCAGGCGCTCATCTGCGACCAGGCGCTCCCATTGATCGCGGTGGCGCAGCAACTGCTCGGTACCGCCGGACAGCGTGTGCCGGGTGGTCTCGTCACCGCCGATCAGGATGAGCAGCGTCTCCATGACGATCTCGTCGTCGGCCATCCGCTGGCCCTCGACCTCAGAGTTCACCAGAACGGAGAACAGGTCGCCGGTGGGTTCAGCGCGCCGCTTGGCGATGACGTCCATGGTGAATGCGGTGTACGCCGCGAAAGTCTCCATCACTTTCTGGATGGTCAGCTCGTCCACATGCGAGCTGAGTCCACCGACCAGATCGTCGGACCACTTCAACAGCATTTCACGCTCTTCGGGTAAAACCCCGAGCATGTCGCCGATGACCGCCATCGGCAGCGGGGCGGCGATGTCACGGACGAAGTCGCACTCGCCACGTTCGCAGACCGCGTCGATCAGGGTGTCGCACAACGTTTCGATCGACGAAACCCGGTCCATCACTCCTTTGCGGGTGAAGCCCGCATTGACCAGCTTGCGGCGCAATAGGTGCGCGGGATCGTCCATCTCGATCATGTAGGGCATGCCGGGCTGGTCAGGGCGGATACCGCCGGCGCTGGAGAACAACTCCGGATTGCGCTCGGCGTCGAGCAGCGCCTGATGGCTGGTGGCGGCGGCCAGGCCGTTGCGATCACGGAACACGGGCTGGTTGGCCCGCATCCACTTGTACGCCTCGCGTGCGGCAGGGCCATCGGCGTAGAAGCGGCCATCGGCAAGGTCGACGTCCGGGCCGGCGACCGGGCCGGCATCGGCAACGTAGGGCGTGGACGTCATAACACTCCTGTGATCGATGCTTAGTGGTGAATCACGCGACTGTTGCCGAAGGTCATGTCCACGTTGGCTGCCGAACTCGACAGGACCGCACGTTTGGGCAAGCCCAGGCGGGACAATTCGGCGGCGTAGGGATGGTCACCAAGGCGAACCTCGACACCACCGGGTCGGTAGCGCACCCCGCTGAGCAGCATTTCCCCCGGGGTTTCGCGGGTCACGCCGTCCAGGTGGGAATACGTGTTGTGCACTTGTTTGCGCGAGGTGAACGCCGACGGCACGGGCAAGCCGGGCCGAAATTCCATACTTACCGCCAGTTGTCCGTCGATGCTCACATCGAACCCGAACCTGCGCCCGTTGCGGACGGTGAAGTCGGCCATCACCTTGGGGTAGCCCCAAATCGTCCGGCCGGCTTCCAGGGTGAATGACTGGTCGACGGGAAGGTGATGGACGAATGCGCCTGCTGATTGCAGCCCCGCCAACCCGGTAGCGCCCGAGGTCGGAGTTCCCGGCGGATTCACCATCACATTGGTGCCGTACTCGTAGTACCGGCCCAGGTCGGTGTCCTCGTAGCGCATCAGCATCAGCACCACCAAAGCGCGGTGTGCCCCTGTCACACCCCGGAAGCGGCACACCTGCAGACCGCTGTAGTCGATCATCTGTTGCGCGGCATCGGCGTCTACCACGAACATGGCGGTGTGCTGATGGGCCGTGCGGACCCGCACCGGCATGGTGAGCACGGTGCCGGCGACGGTGTGCCGGACGACTGGCGTGTCTTCGGGTGAGCGTTCGCGCGAAGACAATGGGTCGTTGGTCACGCCCCCAATCTAGAACCTGTTCTAGACACGCTGCAAGAAAGTGTCTATTCCCGGATCGAGACGAGCCCGGCCAACTCTCTTATCTGCTCGGCGTTTCGGCCCGTCACGACCATCATCGTCACGCCGGCCGCCTCCCAGACCTTGATTTGGCGGCGGACGTGGTCGAGGTCGCCGACGATCGCTGCGTCGTCGACGAGTTCGTCCGGGATGACCTTCGCGGCTCGGTCTTTGCCGTCCTGACGGCCCGAGCGGAACAACGCCGTGACCTCGTCCACTACCTCGGCATAGCCCATGCGTCGATACACGTCGGCATGGAAGTTCGTGTCCTGCGCGCCCATCCCGCCCATGTAGAGCGCCAGGTAGGGCTTCATCGCCTCGAACGCGGCGCTGCGGTCATCTGTGATCACGATGTTGGCGGTCGCGCAGATCTCGAAATCCTCCCGGGTGCGCCGCGCCCCCTTGCGCGCAAAGCCTTCGTCGAGCCATTCGTTGTAGGTGTCGGCCATCCGTGGCGTGTAGAAGATGGGCAGCCAGCCGTCACAAATCTCGGCGGAAAGCGCCACGTTCTTGGGCCCCTCGGCGCCCAGCATGATCGGAATGTCGGCGCGCAGCGGATGGGTGATCGGCTTGAGCGCCTTGCCCAGCCCGGTCGTACCCTCGCCCGACAACGGCAGCCGATAGTGCGGACCCGCACTGCTCACCGGCGCTTCCCGAGCCCACACCTGCCGAATGATGTCGATGTATTCGCGGGTCCGAGCCAGCGGCTTGGGAAACCGCTGTCCGTACCAGCCCTCGACGACCTGTGGGCCGGACACTCCCAAACCGAGTATGTGCCGCCCTCCCGAGAGATGATCCAGAGTCAGCGAGGCCATCGCACAGGCAGTCGGTGTGCGCGCGGACAGCTGCACCACCGAGGTGCCCAGACGCAGTCGGCTCGTGCCCGACCCCCACCAGGCGAGTGGGGTGAATGCATCCGATCCCCACGCCTCGGCGGTGAACACAGTGTCGAATCCGGCGTCGTCCGCGGCGGCGACCAGCTCCGCCGCGTTCGTCGGTGGTTGCGCCCCCCAGTAGCCGAGCTGAAGACCTAAGTCCATTTCCGCGACCTCCATACCCGTCTTGAAACCATTCTTAGAACCTGTTCTACTCGATGCCGTGACCACCAGCCACAGCAGCCCGGTGCAGATCGATCCCCATGAGCCGCCGCTCTCGGCCCCGTTGAAGCTGTCCTTTGACTACACCCGTTCAGTGGGACCACTCCTCGGCGAATTCTTCACCGCTCTGCGCGAGCGACGGATTGTCGGGGTTCGTGGATCAGATGGGCGGGTACATGTTCCCCCTGCCGAATACGACCCCGTCACCTACGAACAACTGACCGAGATCGTACCGGTGGCAAGCGTCGGCACGGTCGTCTCTTGGACCTGGCAGCCCGAACCGCTCCAGGGTCAACCAGTGGACCGTCCGTTCGCCTGGGCGCTGATCACGCTCGACGGCGCCGATACCCCGCTGCTGCACGCGGTGGATGTCGGAGCCGGCGGTTCCGCTGATGCCATCAGCACCGGCGTCCGCGTGCACGCGCATTGGGCGGCCGAGACCGTGGGCGCGATCACCGACATCGCCTACTTCGAGTTGGGGGACCAGGCGGAGGAGGTTCCCACCCCGGCCGAGGGCTTGGAACCGGTGACTATCCAGGTGTCGCCCACCAGCATAGAGATTCTCCATACCGCCTCGCTTCCCGAGAGCGCCTTCCTGCGCGCACTGCAGCGGGGCAAGCTTCTGGGGGGCCGCACCGGCACTGACGGGAAAGTGTATTTCCCCCCGCGCGAAGCGGATCCGGCAACCGGACGGGAACTCGACCAGTTCATCGAACTGTCCGACATCGGCACAGTCACGACATTCGCGATCATCAATATTCCGTTCGCGGGCCAGCGGATCCCACCACCCTACGTCGCGGCCTACGTGCTGCTCGACGGCGCCGATATCGGCTTCCTGCATCTGGTTTCGGACATTGATGCCGACAAGGTACGGATGGGAATGCGGGTGCAGGCTGTGTGGCGGCCTCGCGAGGAGTGGGACCTGGGAATCGACAACATCGAGTACTTTCGGCCGACGGGCGAACCCGATGCCGACTACGACACCTACAAGCATCACCTGTAAAGGGACATCGATTCATGACTGAAGTTGCCGTCGTCGGCTTCGCCCACTCACCCCACGTGCGCCGCACCGACGGGACCACAAACGGCGTCGAAATGTTGATGCCGTGTTTCAGCTCGATCTACGCCGAGCTCGGACTCAAGCAGACCGACATCGGCTTCTGGTGCTCTGGTTCGTCGGATTACCTTGCCGGCCGGGCATTCTCATTCATCTCGGCTATTGACTCCATTGGCGCAGTGCCGCCGATCAACGAGTCGCACGTGGAGATGGATGCAGCATGGGCGCTGTACGAGGCCTACATCAAAATATTGACCGGCGAGATCGATACCGCGTTGGTCTACGGCTTCGGCAAGTCCTCGGCGGGAATCCTGCGCCGGGTTCTGGCGCTGCAGACCGACCCCTACACCGTGGCGCCACTCTGGCCGGATGCCGTCAGCATGGCCGGATTGCAGGCGAGGTTCGGCCTGGACACTGGAAAATGGACCGCCGAGCAGATGGCCCAGGTGGCGCTGGCGGCGATGACGGCCTCACCGCGTGTCGATTCGGTCGAGCCGGCGAAGACCATAGAGGAATTGCTGGATCGCCCGTACTTCGCAGATCCGTTGCGCCGCCACGATATCGCCCCGATCACCGACGGAGCCTCGGCGATCGTGCTGGCTGCCGGGGATCGGGCCCGCGGGCTGCGGGAGCGTCCGGCGTGGATCACCGGGATCGACCACCGCATCGAGACGCCGGTGCTGGGTGCTCGAGATCTGACCACATCGCCATCGACGGCGGCATCGGCGCGGGCGGCCACCGGCGGGGACGCCTCGTCCATCGAAATTGCCGAGGTTTACGCGCCGTTCAGCCATCAGCAGCTGATCCTCAAAGAAGCCATCGGGCTACCCGAGAGCACAAGTATCAACCCCTCCGGCGGTGCGCTGGCTGCCAACCCGATGTTCTCGGCAGGACTGGAGCGGATCGGATTCGCCGCCCGACACATCTTTGAGGGCAACGCCTCGCGAGTGCTGGCCCACGCGACGAGCGGGCCTGCACTGCAACAGAATCTGGTCGCCGTTCTGGAAGGGAAGAGTTGATGGGCGGCAAGGAGCTTGCGGCCGTGCTGGGCACCGGGCAGACGAAGTACGTCGCCAAGCGCAAGGACGTCTCGATGAACGGCCTGGTTCGCGAGGCCATCGATCGCGCTTTGGCTGATGCCGGCGCCACGATGGCCGATATCGACGCCGTGGTGGTGGGTAAGGCGCCGGATTTCTTCGAGGGCGTCATGATGCCGGAGCTGTTCATGGCCGATGCCACCGGCGCTTCGGGCAAGCCATTGATCCGGGTTCATACGGCCGGTTCCGTCGGCGGCTCGACCGGGGTGGTGGCGGCGAGCCTGGTCCAATCGGGCAAGTACCGGCGCGTGCTGACCATGGCATGGGAAAAGCAGTCCGAGTCCAATGCCATGTGGGCGCTCAGCGTGCCGGT
>JAHZIT010000150.1 GCA_022601275.1 Actinomycetes bacterium | reverse complement strand
TACAGCCCCAAGGTTTGAGTACAGCCCCAAGGTTTGAGTACAGCCCCAAGGTTTGAGGGCCCGAAGTTGTGCCGGACGGCGACGGAAATCCAGCGCGTCGCCTGCTGCGACGTTTGAATCCGCGTCTTTGCGGCTAGCGTGGATAGCATGGCGGCGCCGGAAGTATATGGCGGTCGCTACGAACTGCGCGGCGTCCTGGGCCGCGGTGGGACCGCTGAGGTGCGAGATGCCTGGGACGTCTTGCTGGGCCGCCCGGTGGCCGTCAAGGTGTTGTACTCGTCGGTGAGCGCGCAGCCGGATTGTCGACGACGGTTCGCGACCGAGGCGCGTTCGGCTGCCCGCCTCAATCATCCGAATATCGTGGCGGTGCGCGACTCCGGGGTGCACCGCGGCAGGCAGTACCTCGTGTTGGAGCGGCTGCCTGGACAAAGCCTGGCGGACGTGCTGGCCCGTGGCGGACCGCTGAGCACCCAGCAGGTGCGCGCGATCATGGGCGATGTGCTGTCCGCGCTCGGTGCCGCGCACCGTCGCGGTGTGCTGCACCGCGACATCAAGCCGGCCAATATCCTGTTCACCCCGTCCGGGAGTGTGAAGATCGCAGACTTCGGTGTCGCCAAGACCGCCGAGACTCCGCAGACACTCACCAACCGGGTCTTCGGGACCATGGCCTACTTGCCGGCTGATCGGATAGCGGGAAGGCCGGCGACCACGTGCGACGACCTCTACGCGCTCGGGGTGGTCGGATACGAGGCGCTGACCGGATGTCGCGCCTACCCGCAGACCAACCTCAGCGATCTGGCCGACGCCATCTCCGGCGGGTATCTGACGCCGCTGAGGACGTTGCGTCCGGACATCGACCCGGCTCTGGCCCAGACCATCGAGCGGTCGATGGCCCGCGACCCGCGGTGGCGCTTCGGCACGGCTGACCAGATGCGGGACTGTCTCATGGGTCCGGCGAAAGAATCTCGGGCGGGCCGAGTATTGGCGGCCAGCGCAACGTTGGCAGTGCTCTTACTTGCCGCGTTGTTGCTGGTGGTCTAGTTGAGTAACCGCTTGACCTGGGAATATGTCGGCGATAGGAAGGCTTGCCATGCTGGCGTGTACCTTTGCTAACCGGCGGATACCGGTCCGGTAACGATCGGCGTGGCGAATTCTGTTTTTGCGATCAGTGCTGTAGTTTGCCACGATTGCCCGTATGTTCCATGTCGTGGGCCGACACTCAACGTTCAACGGGCGACGCAACCCGTCTGTATTTTTGGCATGTGCGCTCGCCCCGGCAGCTCTGTTCTTCGTTGTGAAGGGTGACGCCAGCCCCCTGGCCGAGCCCTCCAGCATCGAAGCGGTCGCAGCGCAAGCTCCTCTGGTCGTCGATGAACCGGAGTCGTGCTGCATCCAGGTGGTCGCATCGTCGGCCATGGCGCCGGAGGCCGGCAGAACGATCGCAGAGGCCATCGGCCGTCCTGCGGCGGGCACGCAGGCCGCGTCCAGATGGCGAGTCGTCAGCCGCACCTTGCCCGCTGGACACGCGCCCGAGCAGGGCCTGCAGGTCAAGACGATTCTGACCTCGCGAAGCATCAGCGCGTTATTTCCCGCGATCAGTAACATCGGCGGGGTACGTCCGGACTCCTTGCGCTGGCACCCCAACGGCCTGGCGCTGGACGTGATGGTGCCTGATCCCACCTCCGAGGCCGGCATCGCCCTCGGTGACGCGATCGTCGCCTACGTGTTGGAGAACTCGCACCGGTTCGGGATACAGGATGCGATCTGGCGTGGGGTCTACTACACCCCGAGCGGTGCGCGGCCCGGCGGGTACGGGCACTACGACCACGTCCACATCACGACGACCGGCGGTGGCTACCCGTCCGGTAACGAGCTGTACCTGCGCTGAGGCGCGGTGCCTCGAGCAGGTCTCGGGTGGTGCCCCCACCAGGGCTCGAACCTGGGACCTGCGGATTAAAAGTCCGTAGCTCTACCAACTGAGCTATAGGGGCGAACGGTCTGGAAAAGGATAACCGCGGGCTACGCGTTTGAGGATTTGGGTGCCAGTACCCTAAGCTATCGAGGCTCCCAACGGTGCGATTGTTGTGAGTACCCCGGAGAGATTCGGCCGGCCCCCTTCGTCTAGCGGCCTAGGACGCCGCCCTTTCAAGGCGGTAGCGCGGGTTCGAATCCCGTAGGGGGTACACGTGACGACCGCCGAGGCGGAAGTTGCACAGTTGAGAGTTGCACAGTTGAGAGTTGCATAGTTGGGAGTTGCACAGTAAGGCCCTGTGGCGCAGTTGGTTAGCGCGCCGCCCTGTCACGGCGGAGGTCGCGGGTTCGAGTCCCGTCAGGGTCGCCGTAGCGGCGTGGCACTTCGATTCAAGAAGTCGTCGGTGCCGTCCGGCCAGGTAGCTCAGTTGGTACGAGCGTCCGCCTGAAAAGCGGAAGGTCGCCGGTTCGATCCCGGCCCTGGCCACCACGTACTGCCTTCATAGACACGGGTTATGCGCTCGGTTGGTTGTTTG
>JAHZIT010000149.1 GCA_022601275.1 Actinomycetes bacterium | reverse complement strand
GTGGTGGCTTTGCTGTTCGGCATCGTGATCGCGCTTCCGCTGGGTATCTGGTTGTTTGCACCGCTGCGGCGGCGGGCCACCGAGAGCATCGCGGTCCTTGATGCACGCCGACGCCGCGACCGCGAGCAGCTGCAAGCCAGGCTGCGCGGCGAGGGCGAACCCAAGAAGGGCGAACCCAAGAAGGGCGAACCCAAGAAGGGCGAACCCAAGAAGGGCGAACCCACGAAGGGCGAACCCACGAAGGGCGAACCCAAGAAGGGCGACGGCCCGGACGCGTGACGGGAAGTGCGCCGCGCGAACCGAGCGCGCACACCGACTCGTGGCGTCGCAGATCGCGCCCGGCGGTCAGGTGAGCACCAGCGCGGCGGCCACCGCCAGTGCCCATACCAGCATGGTCAGGCCGGTATCGCGAAGCACCGGGATCAGATCTTTGCCACCGAGACCGGTGCGGACCGGCTTGGCTGCGCGCGCCGCAAGCGGCAGCGCCACCAGTCCGGCGGCACACCACGGCGATGCCAGCGTGAGCAGCAACGTCAGCGCGAAGGCCACCGCCAGCAGCACCTGGAACAGCAGTCTCGTCTTGGCGTCACCGAGCCGAACGGCGAGGGTGATCTTGCCGGACTGGGCGTCGGTGGGGATATCCCGAAGATTGTTGGCCACCAGCACCGCCGCGGACAGACACCCGGTCGCGACGGCCAGCGCCCCGCCTACCCAGTCCACCCGCAGCGCCTGGGTGTATTGCGTGCCCAGCACCGCGACCAGTCCGAAGAACACGAACACCGCGACCTCGCCGAGACCCAGGTAGCCATAGGGCTTGGAGCCGCCGGTATACAGCCACGCCCCGGCGATACACGCCGCGCCGACGGCGATTAACCAGGGCGCGCTGAACCACGCCAGCACGATGCCGGCGACTGCGGCCAATACCAAGCTCACGACAGCGGCCGTCAACACCGATCGAGGTGCCGCGAGCTTGGACCCGACCAGGCGCAATGGCCCGGCTCGCACGTCATCGGTGCCCCGGATGCCGTCCGAGTAGTCGTTGGCGTAGTTCACCCCGATGATCATCGACACCGCAACGACAAGCGCGAGCAGCGCCTTCCACCACGACGCGGCACCCAGCCATGCCGCGGCACCGGTCCCCGCGATCACCGGCGCGAAGGCATTGGGCAGCGTTCGGGGACGCGCACCCTCGACCCACTGAGCGAAACTGGCCACGGGCGTCAGTCTTGCATGCGTGCCGGCGCAGCCGCCGTGGCAGACTGAACGGATGGACGACGAACTGAGCAAGGCCGAGATCCGCAAGGATGCTTTGCAGGAGATCGTCGGGTCCGGCGCATCGACGGTCGGCGAGGTGACCTCGATCATCACCGGCGCGGTCAAGGATGTCGCGAACGCTATCGGTGGGCTCGCCACCGACGTGTTCGAGATTCGCGACGGGGCCCGGCGAGCGTCGCGGCGACTCGAAGGCGAGCCCGACGACCAGTAGCCGACCGGTCGGTCAACGCTCGGGCCGAGGACCGCGGGTGGCTCCGATTCCGGATACCACCTCGCGGGTCGTGCTGCGCACGTAGTTGTCCCGCGTCGGGGTGTCGCCAGAAACAAGCACCGACCCCCAGTCAACGTCGGGGTGTCCGATCAATCTGCTCGGAATCTCGTTGAGCTGTCCGAATGCGGCTAGCCCGGCAAAGGTTCCGCCGAGATCGGGATTGCGGTCCTCGGTGAACCACGGGCGCGGAGATTCCACCACGGTCCGTGGCGTCTGCGCCAGCCCACCGGATACCGCTGCAATGTTCTGCACGCAGGGAAACAGAAACGACTGCGGCCAACTGATCAGTACCGGTCCGTTGTCGGCCAGGAAATCGTTCAACGGAACCGTTGACCGCAACCGGGGGCCGGTGAAAGCCAGCCAACCCGCTTCGTCGGTGCGGCCGTCGACGGCGTGAACGCGTACCCGGTCGGCGCCGACCGGAACATCGGCGGAGTCGACCCCCAGCGAGCGCCACAGTGGATGCTCGGGATCCTCGTCTGATGCCGGTCGGTCGATCGGTGTGCTCGAACCCAGCACGGCGACCGTTGTGCCGTTGGCTCTACCGAACTCCAGACTCAGCGAGTTCGAGCCCGAGGTTCGGCCCGAGACTGAAAGGGCCACACCGGCATTAGGCGCCAGGTCCGGTAGCACGAACCATCCGGTGGTGATCTCCCCGACAGCCCGGTCAGCCGTTCGGCTGCCCCACAGGTATTCCGCTGTCTGAGTTCCGGGCGGGTCGGGCGGCGGCGCACCGGGATAAAACCCGCTCAGCGCGGCGAAACCGAACGATTGGCCGCCGGGTTCTGCCGATCTCAACACCGCACCGTCGGGCAACAGTTCGATGTCGTCGGCCAATCCGCATGTGCGCGTGGACGTGATCTGATTCAGGTTAGCCCAGGCCAGCGATCCCGCGGACCGGCGCAACGGTGCCGCGACGAAGGAGCCGACCAGCAGGGCCAGCGCCGCGCCGAAGGCAACCAGCGTCATCACCGCGGGTCCGAGCGCCGGCATCTGCGCTCGCCTTTCGCGGGGCAGAACAGCCATCGCGATGAGGCTGCCCGCCCCGAGCAGGCCCGCCCACAGCAGCGGGTTGTTCAGCGGTAGGCCGCCGGGCCGCACCGGGTTCGACGGCCAGGGTAGGTCGTATACGGCCGGCAGCCACCAGGCGTTAGGGCCGGAGAAGGCGATCGCGATCACCGCGGCGATGAGCACAGAACCGGCAACGCCGACGGCCGCGACACTGCGATCCGGGGTCTGGGATCGGCGGATCAGCAGCACCACCGCAACAGTGAGGAACGACGCGAATATCCCGGCGGCGGCACCGAAGTGATAAGACCACTTCGACGGTCCCAGGGCCAACAAGAGCAGGGCAGCCACCACGACGGCGGCCAGTCGCACAGCTGCGGTACCAAGGTTGTCGCGGCGCCGGACGGTCAAGGCGCCGACGATCGGCAACAGAGCGATCGTGACCAGAACCGGCAGCCGCTTCGCGAAGCTGCCTTGCTGATCGGCCTGGAGCAGATATCGGTACCGCGTGGGCTCCTCGTACCATGGCTGCGACGGCCCAAAGTAGGTGTGCCAGTCGGTCGCTGTGATGAGGCCATCCCAGGTCTGATCGGCGAAGATCACGGTAAACCCAATTGCGCCAACGCAACACAACAGGGCCACATTCGCCAGCCGGTGCAGTCCGGCCGTCGCTGTCGTCCGCGCCGCCGCCACCAGCCGGGTTGCGAAAACGAGAATCGGTGCAGCCACCAGAATGCCGGTGGGGCTGGCGGGAACGGTGAGTCCGACGACAAGTGCCAGCCAGCCCAGCCCCGCTGGTCCTTGTGCCCGCCAAGCCAGTGCCAACGCTGTGGTGACGCCGAGCGCCACATAAGACTCCGGCCGGGTCCCGAGGTTGAAGGGCAGCCAGGCGACGAGGAGGCAAAGGGCCGCCAACAACCGCACCGGCGCGGTGGCGGCCTGGGCCGGCAGCGCCGCGCCGAGCACCCCGCGGCTGAGCACGAACCACGTCGCTATCCCCAGCAGGGTGCTGGGCAACCTCAGCCACAGTGGGGCGATGCTGATCTGGGTCAGGGGTGCCAGCAGCTGTTGCGTGAACGCAAACGGAACTTCGGCGGCGTTCCACCACCGGTAATAGTTCCCCGCGCTGCCCGTCGCCTCGACATTGCGGGCGATCATCGTGGCCCAGCCGTCGTCGACCGCTAGCGGTCCGACAACGGCCCACCCGCAGAACGTGGCGATCATCGCGAGATCGATCCAATACAGCCTCCTCCCTCCATGACGCCTGCCTCGGAATCCCGGGCGACGGGGTTCGGGTGGGGCACGGTCGGGTTTGGGTGGGGAACGGCCGGGTTCGGGTGGGGAACGGCCGCGACTGAGCAAGATGAGAGCGACGATCACGGCGAGCAGCTGAACTGCGACCAGTACGGACTTCAGCAACGTCGGCGTGGTTGCGAACGGACCGGTGGCAACGGCGGTCACCGTGAGTCCGTCGGACTGTGGCGGGTCGAGATCGGTGTGGAAACCGAACACCTCCGGTACCGGTTGGTCGGGGAGGAAGGTGGTTCGGCCCTGTCCTTCGAGGATGGACAATCCGCCGGGAACCGACTCGATGGTTATCCGGCAATCCGCTGGTTGGGCCGCAATGAACAGGGGCAGTTCGTGCCCGTCCAGGCGCAGCACTGCATGGCCTGCGGCCGCGGTCACGGCCATCCCGTCGCCGTCGGCTCCGGTCGCCAGCACGACGACCGGCGCGGCGCGTGCGGCGGCCGCCCGCAGCGCCGAGCACGGCATCGACACGGTGACGGCGGTCGGCCGGTACGGGACCAGCAGGGCCGAAGTCGAGACTGCGGGCCGTCCGGGCGCAGGCCATCTGAGCGTCGTGGTCTCGGCGAGGACGGGAGCGAACGGTAGCAAAATGGCCGACACCGTGCCGAGCAGTCCTACGAGAAGGGCGAGGCGAGTCTGCTGTGTCGACCTGTTTGCCCGCATAGAACTCACTCCGGCGAGACGTTACAGCAAGGCCATGCGCGAGTTGACAGCTCGATGATCCACAATGGTGCGATGTTGGGCATCGTCGGCGGCAGCGGTTTCTATTCTTTCTTTGGACCCGATGCGCGGGAAGTCAATCTGGACACGCCGTATGGCCCGCCGAGTGCTCCGGTCACCGTCGGAACCGTCGGTGAGCACGAGGTGGCGTTTCTGCCCAGGCACGGTGTCAACCATGAGTTTTCGGCTCACACGGTGCCCTACCGCGCCAACATGTGGGCGTTGCGCGCGGCCGGTGTGCGGCGCATCTTCGGTCCGTGCGCCGTTGGCAGCCTGGACCCGCATCTCGGTCCCGGCGCCATGGCGGTGCCTGACCAACTGGTCGACCGGACATCGGGCCGGCCCGACACCTACTTCGACTCCGGTGCCGTCCATGTCGGGTTCGCCGATCCGTACTGTCCGTCGTTGCGGGCGGCGGCGACCAGCCTGCCCGGGGTGGTCGACGGCGGCACCATGGTGGTGATCCAGGGGCCGCGGTTCTCCACCCGGGCGGAGAGTCGCTGGTACGCGGGCCAGGGTTTCCGGCTGATCAACATGACGGGTTATCCCGAGACGGTGTTGGCCAGGGAACTTGAAATGTGTTATGCAGCAATTGCTTTGGTGACCGACCTGGATGCGGGAATCGATGCCGGGCAGGGGGTGCGGGCGGTGGATGTGTTCGCCGAGTTCGAGCGCAACCTGGTGCCGTTCAAGCAGCTCCTGCATGAGGCGATAGAACGTGCAGCGGCGACATCGGGCGTTACCACCTGCCCGCACTGCCTGCCGCACGACGGAGTCACGCTGCCGATCGTGCTGCCATGAGGGTGCTGCTGACGGGTGCAGCAGGGTTCATCGGCACCCGCATCCACGCCCAGTTGACCGCGGCGGGCCACGACGTCGTCGCCATCGACGCGATGCTGCCCGCAGCGCATGGCACGGGGGCGGTGTTGCCCCCGAATGTGCACCGGGTCGACGTCCGTGATTCCACCGCGGTCGCCGAAACGCTTGCCGGGGTGGACGTGGTGTGTCACCAGGCGGCTGTAGTGGGGGCCGGCGTGGACGCCGCCGACAGCCCGTCCTATGCCTCCCATAACGACTTCGGCACCGCGGTGGTACTCGCCGAGATGTTCGCCGCGGGCTGTCGGCGATTGGTGCTCGCCTCATCGATGGTGGTCTACGGACAGGGCGGGTACGCCTGCCCGGAGCACGGTTCGGTCGACCCGATGCCACGGCGGCGTGCGGATCTCGACAGCGGAGTGTTCGACCACCGCTGCCCGATCGGCGGCGAGCAGGTCCGGTGGGAGTTGGTCGGCGAGGACTCGGCGGTGCGGCCACGCAGCCTGTACGCGGCCAGTAAGGCCGCGCAGGAGCATTACGCGCTGGCATGGGCCGAGGCTGTGGGCGGCGTCGTCACAGCGTTGCGCTACCACAACGTCTACGGCCCCGGCATGCCTCGCGACACGCCCTATTCGGGGGTCGCGGCGATCTTCCGGTCATCACTCGAATCAGGAAATGCTCCAAAGGTTTTCGAAGACGGTGGGCAGATGCGCGACTTCATCCACGTCGACGACGTGGCCGCGGCGAACGTGGCGGCGGTCCAGGCCCGCGCGGAGGGGTTCGACGGCGCCGGAGCCTTCAATGCCTTCAATGTCTGCTCGGGCACGCCGGTGTCGATCCTCGAGGTGGCCTCGGCGCTGTGTCGGGCACGTAGTGACCTCGAAATCGCAGCGCCGGTGATCACCGGTCAGTACCGCGATGGCGACGTCCGCCACATCGTCGCCGACCCGGCGAAGGCCGCTGAAAGGCTCGGTTTTCGCGCGGTCGTCGACCCGATGGAAGGGTTGCGCGAGTTCGCCACCGCCCCGCTGCGGGGAGTTGGGCGCGGTTCGTCACGCTGAGCG